>NC_018748.1:1599386-1919263 GCF_000263195.1 Emticicia oligotrophica DSM 17448 | reverse complement strand
AAATCTATTTTTTGGGTTTTGCCTTATTTTTATCAATAATTGCTTGCAAAGAGCTCACCGCTGAAATACCAAAGAAACCAACAGCTTTTTTAGTAGAGTTTGCATTTCGATTGATAATGTTTGTAGGAATATTTGATAAAGGAGTAGAAAATAGTCCACCATCCTGAGATACCTGTTGTACAAATTGAAGGTAATAAAATTGCTCTTTAGTAATCGAATATAAATCAACTTTAAGAGTATCCTTATCAGAATAAAGTTCTCTACCCACTGATTGTCTTATAGGTTGAATGAATAGAAGTCCATCTGTTCTTGAACCAGGACTAAAGCCAGCATCATAGGCAACAGTTATTTCATTTGCTTTCGAAAAATACTTGCTATTCTTAGCTGCTTTTACCCAATAACAATCTCCTTCACCTGTAAAATCATTGGCATAAAACTGAGGTTGAAAACCATCTTGTGGTCCATTCTCTGGCTTTATAGGAAGCTTTGTTATTTCGTAATTAATAGAATCAATTTTAGGTACTCTATTTAGTTTTGAAAGAGAAACATATTCTTCACCGCCATAATTAATATAAAGAGCATATTGTTTTCCGAGTTTATTTAAAGGTTTAAATTTTGCGTCGAAAGTATAAATACCTTCGTTTTTTAAATCTTTAAATTCGTAAGCAACACTATCTTCATCAAAAACAATTACCCGAGCACCAATAGCAGGTTTAATGGGTGAATTATCAAAATAACCTTGAGAAAGTGTAAGCTTTATTTTTTGAGTTTCTGCTTGATTATTAATCAAAGCATCAACCGAAAGCTGAGACACGCCCTCTTTTACTGTAATTTCAACTACATCAGTGCATGAAAATAAAAATGCGGATAAAAAGTAGATTGAAAGTAAAATACGAATATTTTTCATTTTTATATAATATTTCTAAGATTTAGTGCAGAAAATCAAAACTTAAAATTATAAGTAGCTGCAGGAATAATTGAACCAAATACAGCATAACGTACTGCCTCAGTTTTGGTTGGGTCAGTTTCGTTTTGTCTGACAAAAACAGAAAATGGATTTCTTCTATTATACACATTATATATAGAAAATACCCATTCGCCAGTACCACGCTTAAATAAAGCAAATTTGGTTTGGCGAGTAGCTGCGATATCTAGGCGATGCGATGCAGGAATTCGATAACCATTGCGAGTATCATAATAATTATGTGGTAGAGCATAACCTTGCCAAATAAATTTATTAGTAGGAAAGCTAGCAGGTGTACCAGTGCTAAAGGTAAAATTAGTGGAAAAACTCCAACGACTATTCAAATCATATATTCCGACTACAGAAAGATTATGTGTTTTGTCAATACGGCTCGGAAACCATTGATTTTGGTTGAGTCCTTCGATTTTTCTTTCTGTACGTGAAAGAGTATAACTTACCCAGCCATTTAATTTTCCTTTAGCTTTCTTTACATAAAATTCAGCACCATAAGCTCGGCCTTTTCCAAAGAGTAAATCTGCCTCAACATTTGGATTTAAAAGTAAGTCAGCATTACGGACATAATCAATTTGATTATAAAGGTTTTTATAGAAAACCTCAATTGAAGTTTCAAAAAGATTATCATTGAAATTTTGAAAATAACCTAATGCAAATTGGTCAGCAATTTGAGGTTTGATATTATTACTACTAGGAGTCCAAACATCTAATGGAGAAGAGGCAGTTGTATTCGATAACAAGTGCAAATATTGAGCTAAACGGTTGTAGCTAAGTTTAATTGAATTATCTTGTCCAAGACCAATATTAGCGGCAAATCGAGGCTCTAAATTCCCATATTGTTGAATAGATTTCCCCCATTCAAAGGTAGTAGTACTAATCACATCTCTACGCTCTCCATTAGTTGTAGGTTTACTTAGCTCTATCGCTTTACCTTTACCAAGATAATTATAAAGCGAATATCTTAATCCATATTGTAAGGATATCTTTGAGCTGATTTTTTGTTCATTACCAATATAAAGTGCACTCTCAGAAGCAAATTTATCATCTAAACCTATTGTCCTTTCAACACCTCCTGAAATAGCAACTGCCTGCCCAGGGTTGAATGTATAATAAATCATTTGTCCGCCAAAAGTAATGGTATTTTTGGTATTTGGATAATACGTAAAATCAGGTTTTATGCTGTAAGTAATGATATTTGATTTCCAACGAAAAGCATCCTGCTTATTCTCTTCTTTTAAATCAGATTGAAGAGCATAATCGTAATTACTATAAAAAATAGTATTATTTAAAAATAGCTTGTTGTTGAAAACGTGGTTCCATCTGAAGCTGGTAGTGGCATTTCCCCAGTTAAAACCAAAGTCTGCTCCAAATGTATCACGACCGAAATAGCCTGAAAGGAAGAAAGTATTTTTTTCATTCGCTCTATAATTTGCTTTCGCAGTAAAATCATAAAAATAAAAAGAAGTACCTTTTAAATCAGAATTTAGAAAAGGTTTTGCCAATACATCAATATAAGACCTCCTTAAAGCAACAATAAATGAACCTTTATCTTGAAGAAAGGGACGTTCGTAAGTAAACCTAGAAAAGATACTTCCAATTCCGCCAGAAAACTGTGGCTTTTTAGCATTTCCCTCTTTCATTCTTACATCTAAAATAGAAGAAACCCTTCCACCATATTGTGAAGGAATACCGCCTTTGATAAGCTTTACATCTTTCACCGCATCAGGGTTAAATACCGAGAAAAAACCAAATAAATGCGAAGAATTATAAACAGGAGCTTCATCAAGCAAGACTAAGTTTTGGTCAATTCCACCACCTCTAACATTGAAGCCAGATGCTCCCTCTCCAACTGAAGTTACCCCAGGTAAAAATTGAATACTCTTAATAATATCAACCTCACCCAATAAAGCAGGCATTTTTTGAATAGTCTTAATATCAACTTTATTCACTGACATCTCAAGACTTTTAACATTTTCATCGGCTTTTTTTGAAGTAATTACCACTTCTTGCAATAGCTTTGAATCGTCTTTTAATTCAATATCAAGTTTCACATCAGAATTTTGCAAATCAATATTCTTAGTGATTTTTTGGTAGCCTACATACGTAAAAACTAAATTGTACGTTCCTTTGGGAAGAGTAATAGAATAAAATCCATAAGGATTTGTTTGAGCACCTGTTTTTACTTCTTGAACATAGACCGAAACCCCAATTAATCCTTCACCATTTGAAGCATCTTTTACATAACCACTTATGGTCATCTTTTCTTGGGCCATAAGATTCCACGTGAAATTTAGGGAAATTAACAACAATAATAGTTTTTTCATGAATTGGATTTTGTGAATAAAAAATTTAATGTGAAAACTACAGATTAGTTTTAGTACTATTTAATACAAAACTAAACAAGCCAGAGAAGGTTATAAAGGAATGCTTGACAAAGCCGAAATAATGAAGGATGAAAGGGAGAATTTAAGAAACAGAGCAACCTTTAAAAACAAAAATAGTGTCAAAATAGGCAACAAATAAAGATTATTTTTGGAAATTGCCGAGTAAAAAAATTGAATAAAAAAAAGAAACCAAAGAATTCCATGAGAAAAACAATCTTAGTATTATTTAGCCTACTCATTACACAAAGCCTATTTTCTCAAACTTTAGAAAAACTTCGTTGCGAATATCAAGAAACACCATTTGGATTAGAGGTAACTAAACCAAGACTTTCATGGCAAATGAAAGCTACCACTCGCGGGGCAAAACAAACAGCATATCAAATTTTGGTGGCAGATAGCGAAGCTGAACTAAAGAAAGATAATGGTAATGTTTGGAATTCGGGAATGGTTAAATCAGACCAATCATTAAAAATTGAATATGCAGGAAAACCACTCGAGTCGAGAAAAAGATATTTCTGGAAAGTTAAAGTTTGGAACGAAAAAAATAAACCTACCTTATATAGTGAAGCTTCTTGGTGGGAAATGGCACTACTTAAAAAAGAAGATTGGTCTGCACATTGGATTGGAAAAAATTCGACTGAAGGCAAAGCCATTGAGCTTCAGAAAGAATTCAATTTAGGAAAAAGAGCTACACGTGCAAGGATATATGTAAGCGGAATAGGTGCTTATCATTTGATATTTAATGGAAAGAAAGTAGGTCAAGATTACCTTACTCCGGGATTGCTAAAAGATTCAAAAATGATACCTTATCAGATTTATGAAGTATCTAACGAAGATTTAAGCATAGGAATTAACTTTATTACTGCAACTCTTGGAAATGGATGGCAGAAAGGGAATCAACTCAACAAACTTTTATTTCAAATGGAAATGGAGTTTTATGATGGTTCTCGTCAGACCGTTATTTCAGATGGTAGTTGGAAAACTCGACTTTCACCAATAATATCAAATAATGTATATGGTGGCGAAGTTTACAACGCTCAACTTGAGTACGGAAAAGACTGGGAAAATGCCGCATTGATGGATGAACCACAAAATAGTCAAGAATTAAAACCATTAATTTCGCCTCAAATACAAATTATTAAAGAAATAAAAGCTGTAAAAATCACAGAGCCAAGAAAAGGTAGGTATGTTTTTGATTTCGGGCAAAATATAGTAGGATTTGTTTACTTACAAACTGAAGGAAAAGCTACTAAAGAAGTTGAATTGAAATATGCCGAGACATTAACCGAAAAAGGTTTGGTAGAACAAAAAGGAATAAAACCCACTGATAAATATCTTTTAAAAGGTTATGGGATTGAAAAATGGGAGCCAAAATTCACCTTCCATGGCTTTAGATATGTTGAAGTGGAGGGGCTTCCAAAGAAGGCAGATGAAAATACGCTCTTGGCAAAGGTTATATATGAGAATAATCCGTTTGTTGAAAACCTTGCTTATACAGATGAATTTATCCAAAAACGTTATACCCCAAAATCTGTAACAGAACCTAACTTTAATGAGAACAAGACAATTATTAGTGCATCTCTTTCAACAGAGTCCAAAGTGATTGATACTAATTATGGACAGATTTCAGCTCAATCAAATCTACAAGGTAATAAGTTTAGTTTGAAACTTTCAGTACCTGCTAATCAAACAGTACAAGTACAATTGCCATTAATAGCAGGAAAATCTATCAATAATATTAAAGAAGGAGGGAAGTTTTTTGTAGTTAAGAAAAAGCCTGTAAAAATAGAAGGAATAACTTACTTGAAATCAGAAAAGGATAAAGCAATATTTGAAGTAGGAAGTGGTAATTACGAATTAACAATCGAGTAAAATCTAAATAAATGTCTCATAAAATCCCCAATACAAGTAAAGTGTTGGGGATTTTTGTTATACCTCTAAAATTTTCCAAAAATATTTCATTAGTATGCTTGCATAATAATTTTAAAAATATTTATCTTTGTAACAGTATGCACGCATAATATTCTTTGATAAAAATATTCATCTATAAATACCATGACAGCAACCGAAAATAAAGCATCGATTAAAGGTGGCGAATTCTTAGTGAAAGAAGTAGAAGCTCACCAAATTTTCATACCAGAAGAGTTTACTGAAGAGCAATTAATGATTGCTGAAACTTGTCGTGATTTCTTAAAAACAGAAGTTCACCCACGTTTGAATGAAATTGATAATGCAAAATCGCCAGAGTTAATGTCAACTCTAATGACAAAAGCTGGCGAGTTAGGTTTGTTGGGTACTGCAGTACCAGAAGAATACGGTGGATTTGGTATGAACTTCAATACTTCAATGCTAGTTGCTGAAGCTCTTGGAACGGGACACTCATTTTCAGTTGCACAATCGGCACACACAGGTATTGGAACATTACCAATTGTTTATTACGGAAATGATGAACAAAAAGCAAAATATCTTCCATTGCTTGCTTCGGGAGAATGGAAAGCTGCTTACTGTTTGACAGAGCCAGATTCTGGTTCGGATGCAAATTCTGGTAAATCGAAGGCTGTTCTTTCAGCAGATGGAAAGCATTACATTATCAATGGACAAAAGATGTGGATAACCAATGGTGGTTTTGCAGATTTGTTTATTGTTTTTGCAAAAATTGATGATGATAAAAACTTGACGGCGTTTATTGTAGAAAAATCGTTTGGTGGAATTACAATGAATGAGCCTGAGCATAAATTAGGTATTAAGGGTTCAGATACGCGTCAGATTTTCTTCAATGATTGCCATGTTCCAGTAGAAAATATGCTTTCAAGTAGAGGAAATGGATTTAAGATTGCTGTAAATATTCTTAATGTTGGACGTATCAAGTTGGGGGTAGCAGTTATTGGAGGTTCGAAGGGTTCTTTGAATCATGCAATCAATTACGCAAATGAGCGTAAACAATTTGGTGTTTCTATTGCAACATTCGGAGCTATTAAGCATAAATTAGCTGAAATGGCTACTCGTATTTTTGTTTCTGAAACTGCAAATTACCGTGCGGGGCAAAACATTGACGATGCCATTGAAGATTTAAAAGCACAAGGTTTGAATGATGCTGATGCGAAGTTAAAGGCACTCGAACAATTTGCCATTGAGTGTGCAATCATGAAAGTACATAGCTCAGAGGTTTTAGATTTTGTAGTAGATGAGAGCTTACAAGTATATGGTGGTATGGGTTATTCGGCAGAAGCTCCACTTGAGCGTGCCTATCGTGATGCCCGTATTAATCGAATTTTTGAAGGTACAAATGAAATCAATCGAATGTTGATTGTTGACATGCTTTTGAAGCGAGCAATGAAAGGCGAACTTGATTTGATGGGCCCAGCAATGGCTGTTGCCAAAGAAATCATGTCTATTCCTGATTTTGGTGCTTCTGATGATGAAACACTATTTGCAGCAGAAAAGAAAGTATTGAAAAACTTGAAAAAAGCTGCTTTAATGGTTTCAGGTGCTGCTGTACAGAAGTTTATGATGTCATTATCAAATGAACAAGAAATTTTGATGAATGTAGCCGATATGGCCATCGAAATTTATGCGGCCGAATCAGCATTATTAAGAGTTGAAAAACTGATTGGTATCAAAGGCGAAGCGGCGGTATCACTTCAAAAAGATATGGCTTTGATTTACTTACAAGAAGCAGTAGCCAAAGTAAATAATGCAGGCCGTGAAGCAATTACTTCATTTGCAGAAGGTGATGAATTGAGAGTAATGTTAATGGGCTTAAAACGCTTCACGAAAATCGAACCAATGAATGTGAAAGAAGCTCGTCGCAGAGTAGCTGATGCTATGATTGCCGAGAACAAGTATATTTTTTAATGGATAGGGTAATTTTTTAAAGGCTTAGAATCAACAACTAAAAATCAATAAACCGTCTTTCTGATTTGGAAGGCGGTTTTTTATTTTTCAGAAAATATGTACCTTTGACACTTGAAATGATAATTCGACAGATATTATTCGTAATTCATCAATCTTAAACTCTGAAATTAGTCAAGTTATGGCATACGGACTCCTTAAAGGTAAAACAGGCATCATTTCGGGTGCATTAAACGAAAAATCAATCGCATGGAAGGTTGCGTTGAAAGCACACGAAGAAGGTGCTAAAATCGTATTGACAAATGCACCTATCGCAATGCGTATGGGTGAAATCAATAAATTAGCCGAAATATGTGAGGCTCCAATAATCCCAGCTGATGCAACTTCATTAGAAGATATCGAAAATCTTTACACAAAATCAATGGAACATTTCGGTGGAAAAATCGACTTTGTTCTTCACTCAATTGGTATGTCACCAAATATTCGTAAAGGAAAAGCTTACGGAGATTTGAACTACGATTGGTTTTTGAAAAGTGTTGATATTTCTGCTCTTTCATTCCATAAATTCTTACAAACAGCCGAAAAACTTGATGCCATGAATGAATGGGGTTCATTTGTAGCATTAAGCTATATGGCTGCTCAACGTACATTCCCATTCTATACAGATATGGCAGAAGCTAAAGCAATGTTAGAATCAATTGCTCGTAGTTATGGGTATCGCTTCGGTAAGTTGAAAAAAGTACGTGTAAATACTATTTCTCAATCTCCAACTGAAACTTCAGCAGGTTCTGGTATTGGAGGATTTGATAAATTCTTCGATTTTGCCGATAAAATTGCTCCACTTGGCAATGCATCGGCTGATTCATGTGCAGATTATTGTATCACATTATTCTCTGACCTTACTCGTATGGTTACGATGCAAAACCTATTCCACGATGGTGGTTTTGTAAATACAGGTATTTCGGAAGATGTAATGGAAATGATGAATAAATAAGATATTCAATTAATTTCAATAAAAGCCTCGGTAAGTAAAATACTGCCGAGGCTTTTTGTATTATTTAAAGTTTTATCTGTGATTATCAATTAATTGGAACAAAAGTATATAACTTTTCCGTTATTTTGCAGTAAACAAAATAAATTAAAAATGGAAACATTAGGTTATTTGGCTGGTATTCTAACCACCTTGGCATTTGTTCCGCAAGTGTTACAAATCTACCGCACAAAATCTGCTAAAGATGTATCCTTAGCTATGTTCTTGATTTTTACTACAGGTGTAGGTATGTGGTTGATATATGGAATTAAAGTGAAGGCATTTCCAGTGATTGCAGCCAATGCAATTACATTGATTCTTTCCTTGGTGATTCTGTTTTTCAAATTCAAATACAGAAAAACATCACTTTAAGATTTTCTTTTGGTCGATAAAAATTTCAAATCACCAAAAGAAAATCACTATGCTCTTCAAACAATAGATGAGACAGTCAAACTTGGTACCCGAGCAAAGCCAAACATAGAACCCGAACAAAGTCAAATTTGGTATCCGAGCGAAGCTAAATTTTGTACCCTAATGAAGTCGAATTTGGTACCCGAGCGAAGCCGAGGGTCAGTTCCCAGATTTCTTCTCAATAATCTCATCAATTACAAAAAACGGACGTTTTTTCACTTCAACATAAATTCGACTAATATATTCTCCGATAATGCCAAGCATAATTAGCATTACGCCACCTAGAAAAAACATTCCCACTGCTAAAGAAGCAAGGCCTGGAGTTTCTTCAGGAGTATGACCAAATACTTTGAATCCAAATAATCGGTGTAGTAAAAAGAATAAACCTATAAAAAGCGAAGGAAATGCGATTGTAATTCCTAAATAAGTGGAAACACGTAATGGGAAGCTTGAGAAGCCAAATAAGCCGTCTAAGGCCAATTTTACAAGTTTTTTGAAAGTATATTTTACTTCACCAGCAGCACGTTCGGCACGCTCATAAGTAACACCTATTTGTCGAAACCCTGCGTAAGCCCGCATTCCTCTAATGAAGCGAATTTGCTCAGGCATATCGTGTACTAAAACATTCACTACTTTTCTGTCCATCACACAGAAATCTCCGGAATCAAGTGGAATTTCAATATCTGAAATAGCGGCTAGAATTCTATAGAAACTTGAATAAGCTATTTTCTTGAAGAAACCCTCCTTACGTTTAGTACGTACAGCATACACAACCTCGTAGCCTTCACGCCATTTATCTAAAAAGCGATATAGCTCTTCTGGTGGGTCTTGTAGGTCGCCATCCATAATAATGATAGCATCGCCTTTTGCTTCTTGAATTCCCGCTGAAATAGCTGGTTGATGACCAAAGTTTCTTGAAAGTTTGATAACCCTAACGTGTGAATCCTTTTCAGCCATAACACGCATCATCGTGAGTGATTTATCTCTTGAACCATCATCAATCAACACGATTTCGTAATCTTCTTTCCAAGATGGGGCAGCGTTAGTAAGGCGAGTATAAAGATTTTGGAGGTTTTCTTCTTCGTTATAAATCGGGATAACAATCGAAATCATTGGTCTGCTAAAGTAGGTCGATGCTCAATAGTTGAAAAAAACAACTATTTTCATTTGTTGAGTAATTATCTAAATATTAAATAGTAGTTAATCGGTAAGATTGAGATGTTTATCGTTCATTGATAAGCCCAATTATACAAATTACATTTAATATAATGCAAAGATATGTTTTTTGAAGGAGAAAACTGAGAAAAGTAACGATAAGAAAACAAAAAAGTCTTGCCTTTGGAAAGACAAGACTTTTAATTTTTGTGAGCGTATGTTATAAAAACGCAGATGTTTATTGAAAAGTTTTACACTTGAAAAATAGTCTAATTATTTTTCAAAATAATATCAAAATCCAATTTGACCAGAAAGGGAAGCTCCATAAGGTACAAAATCAGCACTTATACCCATCGCTTTACAAGCTTCCGCAGCAACCCTGATAGAGTTATTTGTGCTTCGTTCATCAGGGTAAATATGCACCATATTTGCTAAGTAAAGGTTTTCGGTAGCAGTTTTACAATTTGTTACTTTGTTCGAAAAGTTCAAATCACAAACGGTTGCGGCTGTATTAGTTTTGAAAACAAAGACATTTTTTATCCAATCTTCCGAAAAATCAGGATTAATTTTCTTTAAAGGTGGAATCATTACTGCTTTAATTTCTTCTTCGGTCATACTAGCCAATGACTCACTCATGGCAAAATAACGAGACAGATAGATGATATGCGAACCCTTGTATTCTTCTTTCGGAATAAAGTTTGTGTGTTCAATAACTCCACCGAAAGGATATCCTTCGTCGGCAACATTCATCCAATAAATATGACTAAATGATTTTTTCAGTTCTAAAATTGTACAAACTGCACCAAAATACTCAACCCCATTGGCATTAAGTGGGCAGTTTTTAATTTTATCGAAATAGAGAGAAGGAATTGTTAAAAGAAACTTTCCACCATCAATAGTCATGTTTTTTGTTATAATGCCTTCTACTTTACCATTTGATAATTTAAACTCTTCAATTGGCTCGTTTTTGATTAATTCTACACCCATTGATTCTAAGCGATTCATGAGTGTATCCATCAAGGTTTTCCAGCTACCGCTGATATATCCCAAACGTTCGTCTCCTCCTTTTCGAGAGTTTAAGCGTTGAGCCATCCGACCAATCATCCAAGCTAAAGGCACCTTATTGGCATAAGGCCCAAATTTAATATTGAGCATGGGCTTCCAAAGTGCATCAGTAATATCTCGACCTGCCCAACGATAAAACCAATCCAATGTTGGAATACCTTCATTTTCACGCCATTTGGCCACTTTACCAAGGAAAAGACTTGTTAGACCAAAACGAACTTTACCAATTATTCCAACGGGTTTGAACTTTAATAAATCAATCGGAGAATTAAAGTCATAGATTTTTCCATTACGAAAAACGCCCATGGTTGTTTTTTTGTAGAAAGCTTTATCGGCTATTTTTAAATCTTCAAGCAACCAACGAAGTTCGGCATCTTGTGTGAAAAAGTGGTGGTAATAATGTTCGAGTTGGTTACCACCTATTTCAAAAGTATTCAGAAGCCCACCAAATTTATCGCTTCCTTCGATTACGGTTACTTTTACTCCCTGTTTGGCAGCAATATAAGCGGCCGCAAGACCAGTCATTCCACCACCGATGATAGTTAGTTTTTCTTTTCCGCTAGTAGTGGATGTATTGTTTACTTCAGTATTCATAATAAATGTTCTCGAAAGAGATTTATAAAAATTTATTCTTGTCTATGACCAACATTAGGCTACTTAATTTCAATCACTTGTTCTTTGATTATTTTAAATTGGCCGTTTTCAAGTTTTCCGATTTGCATATTAAAAGTTCCAATAGGGAGGTCAGGCTTGGCTACAATGACATCTATTCGATTGTTATAAAACTTTTGAGAACTTAAAAAATTTGAAAATTTATTTGCTTGAGTTTCAAGGTAAAAAGCCAGTCGATTTTTGTCATTGCTAAATAAAGCATAGTAACCATCATATCTACGGTTGGCAGGAATGAACAAATTGTTGATTTCTATGTGGAAAAGATTGCTTTCTTCCTTAATTTTTACCAATTCGCCCGAATTACCTACAATTTGGTTTTTATAAAGTGTAAAATTTAAGCTATCTATTTCAGCAGGTGGTGTATAATTTTTGAAATGAACACGACTTATCCACAAGATATCATTAACATATTTCATTACTCCCGGAACAAAACCTGCATAATTATAGGGCGGGATAGGTAATCTTTGATAAGATGAGATAGGAGCGTGGTCATCGGGAGTGCGAGAATGTGCAAAAGCATAATAATAATATCGCCCATTATTTTTCCAATTCAAAATGGTAGTTCCGAAGAATTTTCTACGATTTTCTACATCGTCCCAAGCTTCATAGTAAGAAAAAGCACCGAAAATGAAAGCAACCAAAATGGAAGTTTTTAAATACTTTGACCAGTTTTTAACCTGAATAACATTATAGAAACTCAGATATACAATGATAAAAAGAATCAATGCAACCGTTTTGTATCGACTGGCAAAAGCTTGTTCTAAACCCTGACTCGCCCTTGAAGCAGCGAAAGCAGAGCCACTTAAGCCTACAAATATTAAAGCAGCAAGTAAAAAGAGGTTAAATTTGGGGTATTTGATGATATTTTGGTACAAAGTACTCGTTTTTTCAATGGCTAATCCCTTGTAGGTTGTTTGAAACCAAAAGTATAAAAACACACATAATTGATACAAAACCCAAGCTAGCATTAAAACCCCAAACAAAATAGCCACCGTATATTTAAGCATAATATTATAAAACTGCACGGTGCTATCTATTGGTGAACCAAAAAAAGCAAAAATATCTGCTATCAGAATGTGAGGATATTGGGTGAAATTTATCATCACATCAGGTCGAATACCCGGTTTTTTGAAATCAAAGAAATAAAGGATAAATGAAAAACCAAGAATTGCCAAGTATTGAATTCGTTCAGAACGGGTACGAGCATAAAACACTAACGGAATGGCTGCTATAAACGAAAACATTCCATTGCCATTAGTAAACATAGCAATAAAGAATAAGACATTGGCCAAATAAAAAGCCCACTTTTGCTTGTTGAAAAGTAGTAAAGAAAACCCCCATAGACCAAAAATTATCACAATGTTTGGCTGAAGTGAGGTAATCGCCCAAAAGATATTTTCAATGGGTTGTATATTAAAAATGAAGAATAAAATCGGAATTAAATAAGCTAATCCTAAATTAATTTCTCTCAAAAGTCGATAAAATACAAAAGGAAGTATCATGAGGTACGAAACCCCCATAATCATTAGTATTTGATAATTGGCTTCTCCAAATAAATAATAGCAAAGTAGCGTACTAAGACGAACATAAAGAATTCGGTGTTCGCACATTTGAGAAAAAAGCAAGCCAATTTTCTCAGAGAATGTTTCTTGTTGCATCCAACTTGCCAAGAACCCCTCGATGCCATGCCAATCATCATTCCAACCAATATTGAAAGAATTATTTAATACAAACACATAAAAGCCAACAATAGGCAAAAGTATCAATAAATAGATGATTGTTTTTTTATTCATGATTTTGTGCGAAAGAAAAATAATTTTATACCTTTTCTACTGTTTGAATGTAATTCTGAAAGTGAACAGCGGGTAAAAAATTAAAATTTACTCGGTAAGAAAGTACCGTAAAAACTAAGATAAGAGTACTCAAGAATGCTTGCATCAGGATTCCGAAGAATAACAGAAGACCCCAAAAAGGAATAGAAAGGCTAAAAATATATACCAACGAAATTCCGAATAATGCTAATAAAATAAGGAAACAAACGGCAATTAGTAATCTTACAGATACAGTATCGACATATACAGCAACCGCACTTAAGCCATGAATGACCAGTGAAGTGTAATTCATCTTAGATTTACCCATGTATCTTTCTCCACGTTCTAAACCTACTGATTTATATAACAATCTTGAACGAATTACTCCACCCGGATAATGATTCCATATGTCTGAGATGTGGGCAACATTATCAACTAATTTTTTGGGAATAACCGAGAAGTTTCCAAAGTTGATAACTTTTCCAGTAAGAAATATAAAAATGAGTTTATAGACTTTATAGAATATTTTGAAGAAAAAACTCTCTTTTCGCTTAGTTCGACGAGCAAAAACAATTTCATTTGCCTTTCCACTCACTGCTTCTTCAAGTAGAATGAGTAAATGTTCGGGTTTATCCTCACCATCAACATCCATCACAACCACGAAGTCTTGCTCAGACTTTTCATTCAAGTATGAAATACCAATGGCGATTGATTTCTGATGACCAAGATTTTTATTAAGATTAATAATCTCAACTGGATGTCCCTCTAACTTGGCTTTGTTTACTTCAAGGCTCGAGCAATCATTTACAACTACAAAACGATAATCAGCAAACTGTGTTGGTAAAAGTACTTTACGCACATCTTCTACGAGTTTGTAAAGACAATCCCAGTCATTGAAAAGAGGTGTAATGATAGCTATTTTATGAGACATAAAACTCCAGCCCCGAAAAGGGGAGAAAAAAATACAATTATTAATTTGGCAAAAATACTAAAAATTAGTTTCGAGTGTTTTTATTTGTTCATCGTAAGCTGCCAAAGTATGTTGAATAGTAGAATTATATTCAAAATTTAGCCATTTGTTAACATCAGCAAACATTTGTTTTCGATTTTTTAGGAAATAAAGATTGGTTGTTGAATGAATATTACTTAGTCCACCTCGATGTTTTCGATAAACACCCATTGTTTCTGGTATGTAATGAATTTTTCCAGTAGCTGCCAGTTGAATAACCAAAGCCCAGTCGCCAGCCGCAGCACGACTATGCCAATCAACAAAATCTTTTTCACGAAAAATATTTCTGTAAAGTGTAGATGCAGTGGCGATAAACCAACTATCTTCCAAAATATCCACAATCGTTGATTCTATTTTTTGATTATCATCATTGAAATTGTGTTCAGGAAAACCATCTTCGTAAATTACTCGCATATTATGGTGACAAATCGCATAATCAGGATTTGTTTCCATAAAATCTACTTGTTTTTGTAGTTTTAATGGGTCTGTCCAATAGTCATCACCTTCGCAAAGGGCTACGTAATCTCCTTTACAAGCTTTTAACAAACCCAAAACATTGTTTCTTCCGCCAAATTCCTTCGGTTCTTTTGGTCCTTGATTTTCTTTATGTAGAAAAGCCCGAAAGATTGCGGGGTACTTATCCACATATTGTTGAATGATTTGTTGATTATTATCAGTAGAAGCATCATCACCAATGATAATTTCAAAATCAAAATCAGTTTTTTGCATTAAAGCACCGTCAAGCATCTGACGGATATATTTTTCGTGATTATAGGTAGGTACACAAATACTAACTTTAGGTATCATTATTTAGATTTTAGTCGATGAGGTAAAAGTGCAAAAAAACTATAAAGATTACTTAGCCACTTTGGAAAAATATACTCTCTGATTATTTCTCGACGAATTTCTGTGCTTGGTTTTCCTAATCTTAGATATTGAATAGCAACGGGTAATTGCTTAAAGTATTTGCCTGTATATTGTTTACTATCAAGCATCATTCGGTAGTAGCGAGCAATATTTTTATTGAGCGTTTGATGAAACTTATAGTTTAATTCTTTATCAATACCACGGTACATACCAATCCGATTTTGCAAGAACTCGGCATCTTTATAGCCATCTGTGAAGCTCATGCCACTATGACGGTTTTTTCTGTAAACCGACATCACTTCATTTATATACCTGAATTTGTTTCCACCTTTGCCTAATAGAATGTATCGAGGGATATCACCACTTTTTGATTCGTGGAACCACTGTGGATAATGATTAATCACACCATTTCTAAATAAAATTGCAGAAGTAGCTATAAACCAAACTTCATCTTCGCCAATAAAGTCTTCAACCGTTACAACTTCTTTTTGGTCAGGTTGATTAACAAATTGGTTGGGGTGAGAATCATCATCAAAGATAATTTCAGCATTATGAAAGCACGCTACATAATCTTCGTTTTGGTCTAAAAAGTCGGCAAGTGTCTGAAGTTTTTTATCTGTTGTCCAATAATCATCACCATCCATAGGTGCGATGTATTTTCCTTTAGCAATAGCCAAGGCTGCTAAGGTATTATTCTTGCCAAAACCACCAAGATTCTGTTGGTGTAGCATCGGAACAATTATACTAGGATATTTAGTATGATATTCTTTAATGATTTCTGCAGTAGTATCTGGAGAAGCATCATCGCCCACAATTACCTCAAATTTAAAATTGGTTTGTTGAGCAAGTATAGAATCGAGTGTTTTTCGAATAAATTTTTCGTGTTTGTAAGTTAATACAATTACACTAACTTTTATATCAGATTGCCCTTCTTGAGCCTTTTGAGTAAAGGCATTATTTTCTACTTCCAATGGATTCAAAAAATTAATTATTGACTACACAAATACGAGCTTTATTACAAAGCTTTAAATACTAGGTAAAATTAATTTAAAAAGGCTTTATAATATTAGAATAACATTAAATATTCTGATTATGAGAGTTTTTTTGCCCTATTTGATACCTTAAATCAATAAATCGTCTTATTTTTACATCGAAAAATACAAACAAACTATAAAACCGATATGCCTGTTACCACTGAAACATTTCCTTGGTTGAAATACTATCCCCAAGGAGTTCCATACGAAATTAACCCAGAAGCCTACCCCTCAATTTTGGAGTTGATGGAAGAGGGTTTTAAAAACCATACCAACAAGTCGGCCTATGCCTGTATGGGTAAAGAAATTACATTTGGGCAATTAGATACTCTCTCAAAAAACTTTGCAGCTTACTTACAAAGTATAGGTATGCAAAAAGGTGACCGTATCGCCATTCAAATGCCAAATGTACTACAATATCCAGTGGCGATGTTTGGTGCTTTACGTGCTGGTTTAACAGTTGTGAATACGAATCCGCTTTATACACCACGCGAAATGGAACACCAGTTCAAAGACTCTGGAGCAAAAGCAATCGTAATCGTAGCAAATTTTGCCTCAAGTCTTGAGAAGATAATAGCACATACTTCAATTAAGCATGTATTCGTGACAGAGTTGGGTGATATGTTAGGTTTCCCGAAAAAGCAAATCGTCAATTTTGTTGTCAAGAGTGTAAAGAAAATGGTGCCTGCTTTTAGTCTCCCTTCGGCAGTGCCTTTCATGAATGCGGTGAAACAAGGAGCTAGCCTTACTTGGGCGAAGCCTCAAATGAAGAACTCTGATTTAGCTTTTATCCAATATACAGGCGGAACAACAGGAGTTTCGAAAGGAGCAATGCTTACACACCGAAATATTGTAGCTAACCTTGAAGCAAACAATGTATGGCAAGGCGTACTGACTCATAAAATCACCGATGAAAAAGTGGTGGTTGTGGCAGCATTGCCTTTATATCATATCTATGCTTTAACTGTAAATGCTCTTACTTCATTGAAAACGGGTACGATGAATTTGTTAATTACCAACCCACGTGATTTAGAAGCATTTATTAAGGATTTGAAAAAATATCCACCGCATGTATTTACAGGTGTGAATACACTTTATAATGGTTTATTGAATCACCCCAAAATCAAAGAAGTAGATTTTAGTAAACTAGTAATTACATCGGCTGGTGGCATGGCTCTTCAAGGTGTAGTAGCTAATCGTTGGAAAGAACTTACGGGTAATTTACCTGCCGAAGGCTATGGTTTGTCTGAAACTTCGCCTGTACTTACATCAAATCCTTTGATTGGAGAGAATAGAGTAGGTACTATTGGTATTCCGTGGCCAAGCACTGAAGTTAAAATTTTGAAAGATGATGAAACTTGGGCAGCCGTAGGAGAACCCGGCGAAATTTGTGCTTTCGGGCCACAGGTAATGGCAGGATATTATAATCGACCAGATGAAACTGCTAAAGTTATGTTTATTGATGCCGATAAGCGTGCTTGGTTTAAAACAGGTGATGTTGGAGTGATGGATGCAGATGGCTACTTCAAAATTGTTGATAGAAAGAAAGATATGATTTTGGTTTCGGGCTTTAATGTTTATCCAAACGAAATCGAAGATGTAGTAGCTACTTGTCCGGGAGTACTCGAAGTTGCTTGTATTGGCGTGCCTGATGAAAAATCAACCGAAGCGGTGAAGGTATTTGTGGTGAAAAAAGACCAAAATCTTACAGCAGATGATATAAAGAAATATTGTCGAGAAAACTTGACTGCCTATAAATGTCCGAAACATATTGAGTTCCGAACAGAATTACCAAAAACCAATGTTGGTAAAATTCTTCGTAGAAGTTTAAAAGAAGAAGAAATGGCTAAGAAGTAAGACAGGTAAAATAAATAAAAAGCTCGATTCAACCGAATCGAGCTTTTTATTTAACTTAAAAGTAAAAAAGTAGTATGCCTACTAAATATTAATCATATCTTTTCTCAAAATTTATCGTTAAGCAACAAATATTTTCATAATTTTGGCCATCTTTTTCGAGATAAAATAGAGTTCGGCCTAAAATCTAAAACATATACAATGAAGATTTTTTCGAAAGTGATACTTTGTGTTTGTCTATCAATTGTTGTTGGTGCTTGTAGCCGTTCTGCTAGTCCCAGCAAAAATACTAATATTGCAATCGGCGATTACGAAGAAGATCTTTCGGCTGTACGGGTAAAATATGAGGCTAAACCAACAACTACAATACCTACAGAAACAAAGGTTGTTGTAAAAGATAAATCGACAACAGCCATTGCAACACTTCCGCAGCAAGTAAATACACAAGTAGATATTGCCCTTGATTCAATAGCTGTTCGAAATAAGAATATTCGCTATGCTTCAGGATATCGTATTCAAGTATATGTAGGAAATGACCGCAGAGAAGTAGATGAGGCGAAAGCTTTTATCTATCAAAGTTTTCCAGAGCTCAATACTTATCTTTCTTATAGCCAACCCACATACAAGCTAAAAGCAGGTGATTTTACTTCAAAATTAGACGCTGAAAGGTATTACTCGCAAATTAAGCAACGTTACTCAATGGCTATGATGGTATCAGAGCGAATCGATATAAAGAAAAGTATGCAAACCAATTAATTTTGGATTTTGAATAATTGCTAGGAGGTTTAGTTCTTAAACAATTATTATTAATTGATAATATCAGCGAAGGCTGAAGATTGAAAACTGAAAAATAAAATATGACAGCTTACGTTTTTCCTGGGCAAGGAGCTCAGTTTAGTGGAATGGGTAAAAACCTTTACGAAGGTTCAGAGAATGCCCGTCAAATGTTCGAAAAAGCCAATAAAATTTTGGGGTTCGAAATTACAAAAGTTATGTTTGAAGGAACCGATGAAGAGCTCAAACAAACAAATGTAACTCAACCTGCAATATTCCTTCATTCTGTAATATTAGCTTCAACAATCGAAGATTTTAAGCCAGATATGGTTGCGGGGCATTCATTAGGCGAATTTTCTGCCTTGGTTGCTGCTGGAGCGTTATCATTTGAAGATGGTTTGAAATTAGTTGCTCAACGTGCTGATGCAATGCAACGTGCGTGCGAAATCAACCCATCGACAATGGCCGCTATCTTAAATCTTGAGGATAAAGTGGTTGAAGATATTTGTGCAGGAATTGATGGTGTGGTAGTAGCTGCTAATTATAATTGTCCTGGTCAGTTAGTAATTTCAGGAACAATAGAAGCTGTAACCGAAGCTTGCGAACAACTCAAAGCCGCTGGTGCAAAAAGAGCCTTAATCTTGCCAGTAGGTGGTGCCTTTCACTCGCCTTTAATGGAGCCAGCACGCGAGGAATTAGCAAAAGCTATTGAAAATACGGTGTTTTCAACGCCAAAATGCCCAATTTATCAAAATGTTAATGCTCAGCCTTCGAACGATGTAGAAACAATCAAAGCAAATCTTATTGCTCAACTTACTGCTCCAGTGCGTTGGACACAATCAGTTCAAAATATGGTTGCTGATGGTGCTACTAAATTTGTTGAGTGTGGCCCAGGAAAAGTTTTACAAGGCTTAGTGAAGAAAATTGCCCCAGAAGCAGAAACAGCAGGTGTTTAAATATAAAACGAACAACCTAAGATAAATCGAAAAACCCCGAAGTTAACTTCGGGGTTTTTCGATTTATTAATTTATATATGCAGATTAAGATTTATCCAATACAACCTGAATAGCTGCTTGAGAAAGATTTGCAATTTCTTCTGCAGTCTTGCCTTTGGGCTCAATTGGGTCGAGCACAGTCCAAGTAAGTTTAGAAAATGAAGAAAGTGGAAAAAGTCCACGATTAGGCACAAAACGATTACTTCCTGTAATAGCCACTGGCACAACCAGAGCATTAGGGGCTTTTTTCAGAAGTGCAGAGATTCCACCGACAGCAAATGGTTTCAATTCACCCGTACGAGAACGAGTACCTTCGGGAAAAATTACCGCTGAAAAATTATTTTCACTAATAAATTTACTTAATTTTAAAATCTCAGTTACAGCTTGTTTTCCATCTTTACGGTCAATGAGAGCGGCATTACTTTTTCTGAGATTATAAGAAATACTCGGAATACCTTTGGCTAATTCAATTTTAGAAACAAAAATAGGATTGTACTTTCTTAGAAACCAGTAAATTCCCGGAATATCGAAAGTGCTTTGGTGGTTGGCAATAAATACGATTGGTCTATCGGTAGGAATAGCTGGATTTGAAGTGTATTTAATACTTGTACCTGTTAGATACCAGCCCCATGCAATTAACATATTCAGTATAGTTACTACTTTTTGCTGAGCTGCACGACCGAACAAATTAAAAGCCAATACCTGCAATACATGAAATACTGCTAAGAGCATTCCAAAATAAATTAAATAAACAATACTAAGGGTGTAATCAATAATCTTTTTCACAAAAGTTTTTTTCTGCAAAAGTAAATAAAAAGGGGATATTATTCAGAAAAACTACAATAATCTACTTTTTTTCTAAAATTAGAATTACCTTGCAGCTTTCTTTGTTGATTCAAAACGTTTTTATTTAGTTACAATATGCAATTATCAAATTCGAGATTAGAGGTGATGAAATTTGTTGGACAAAAGATTGATACTTTTGTTGATGAATTTTTGAAACCAATCGATACTAACTGGCAACCTTCAGATTTTTTACCAGAATCGAGCAATGAGAATTTCTTACTTGATGTGAGAGACCTGCAAGAAACAGCCAAAGATTTACCTTATGATTACATAGCGGTGCTTATTGGTGATACCATTACCGAAGAAGCTCTTCCTACGTATGAGTCTTGGTTGATTGATGTTGTTGGCGTTGACCAAGTAAACGACCCTAATGGATGGGCAAAATGGGTAAGAGCTTGGACTGCGGAGGAAAATCGCCACGGTGATTTATTGAATAAGTATTTATACCTTTCTGGACGTGTGAATATGCGTGCTATGGAAACTTCGACGCAATATTTAATTGCCGATGGCTTTGATATTGGTACAGGACGTGACCCATACCGTAATTTTGTTTATACGTCATTCCAAGAATTAGCAACGAATCTCTCGCATCGAAACACAGCAAAATTGGCCAAAGAATATGGAAACGTGCCTTTGGCAAAAATTTGTGGCGTAATTGCTGCTGATGAAATGCGTCATGCGAAAGCCTATAAAACTTTTATTAGTCATATTTTTGAAGTTGACCCATCTGAAATGATGTTAGCTTTTGAAGATATGATGAAAAAGAAAATTGTAATGCCAGCTCACTTCTTACGTGAAACAGGCGTGAAAATCGGCGATACATTTGCCCATTTTTCAGACGCAGCTCAACGTTTGGGTGTTTATACTACTTACGATTACATTGATATCATGGAGTCTTTGTTGAAAGATTGGAAGATAGACAGCATTAGAAATTTGAATGATGCAGGAGAAAAAGCTCGTGATTACGTAATGGCTCTACCAACACGTTTGAGAAGAGTTGCTGAACGTACAAAAGTGCCAAACTTAGAATATAAGTTTAGCTGGATTGCCTAAAAATATCCCCAAAAACATAAAAATCCCTTACCTCTTGAAGTAAGGGATTTTCTTTTTAAAGTTTGTATTTCTTGCTCAATTCGCTCCAAGCAAATTCACTTTCATTGAGCTTTTCTTTCACATTTTCGAGTGAAATTTTTCCCATAATAAAATTTAATAAGTCAATATCTCCAACTAAAAGCTCAATAGCTGTTTTCTAGGAGCCAAATTCATATTTGCCTTTTCGCCAAAGTAAATCACCCTTTAGCTCAGCAATGGCTCTTACTATAATTAAAGAATGTAATAAGCTATGATATTGGTGTTGGTTAATCAGATGTAGCTGGAATCCCTGACAAACCTCACCCATAAATTTATGAAAGGTAGGAATAAACTTCAATGGACGTAGAATTGCCCATTCTCCCCAATGTTTGTTGATTTTTTCGGTGAAAGATTTTACTTCTTCCCAAGTTAAATCTGGCGAACCAATAAGTTCAAATGGACGAGTAGTACCACGGCCTTCACTTAGGTTTGTACCTTCAAATAAGCATTGTCCAGAGTAAATGAGCGGAGTAATAGAATTTGGAATATTGGGTGAAGGATTAATACTAATTGGATTGAGGCTTGAACTCCAAGAATCAGTAATAACCGAAATTTCGACATTTGCTTGTAATCGGTTTCTGAAATACAAACATAATTCACCAGTGCTCATTCCATGGCGGTTTGGCAACCCTTCTAATCCAATAAACGAAGCATAAGTAGCATCAATGGGCGTACCTTCTATAGAATCTCCTGCTGGATTTGACCGATTAAGTACAAATAAGCTAGGTGAAAGCTTGTTTTGTGCTAAAACCTCTAATAAATAATAAACGGTGCTAGTAAATGTGAAATATCTACAACCAACATCTTGAATATCAATAACAATGGCATCTAAATCTTTGAGTTTTTCAACAGTTGGAGCAAGCGATTTTTCTTGATGTTGGTATAAAGAAATAATATCTACGCCATGTAAACCCAGCGAATGGTAGGTTGATGTTCCTTCAAATTTCTCTTGGTCTTGAAGTTCACTAAAAAGCCCGTGTTCGGGTATAAAAAGACGCTTCAGCGTACCCTGATTAGAAAGTAGTTCAAATAAATATTGATGCGAAATAAAATCGAAAGAAACTTGATTGCATAGTAATCCAATAGCCTGTTTTTGCTTAAATTTAGGATTATGAATGAGGTTTTGTATAAGTCTTTTCAATGATTTATTTCTTTTCTTCGCAGAATTTATTCCAAAGGTCTGTACCTCGGGTTTGTTGTAAATTTTTTAGTTGCAGTAAATCAGCACACATTTTTTGTTTGTCTTTCGTGATTGCATAAACCGCAGCACGAGCATAGTAGGCATCTATATTTAATGGGTCTAATTCGATACTTTTTGAGAGGTCTTTTATGCCAGTAGCGTATCGTTTGGCTTCGACGTTTAGATTGCCCTGCATCAAGTAATAATTCGATTCATTAGAATCGATGGAATCTTTAGGTGCTGAGGATGCATTTTTATACTTTTGTTTTTCCGACCACCCCATATCAAAAGCCATTTTTACTTCAGTATTTACAACCTGTCCTTCCCAGACGGCGGGTCTCCATTTACCTGCGGAAGATTTAATGGCTTTAATTAAATATTTATTATATTTTTCGTGCGTACTTTCCAATACTTCAATTCCTTTGATTTCGCCTTGTTTGGTGATAATGAAGCGAGCATAAAAAAGCCCTGCTCGATAATCTGGAAAAACAAAGTTTTCAGAAATAAACTGAACTGCTGATTTATCAGGGTCAAAAAATAAAGGTTCTAAATAATTGTGCTCTGAAACATAGATGGTATCTTGTCCTTTGGTTCGGTAGCTGACAGGTTTAAAACCTAAATTATGAAATTTTGCAGGAATAAAACTAAATTTTAGTGCATTTGGGCGTTCAGTAGAATCCGTGACATTGGCTGTAAGTTCGAGTCTTATATCATCAACACGTGTAATTTTAAAGATACTTGCTTCCGCAATTGTAAGTATATCTTTTTTCACTGAATACGTGCCACGCCCACTTTTTCCATTAACAGTTATTTGAAATGAATCATTGGGCATGAAAGTATAGCGAAGTTGCATATTTCGAACTTCATCTTTTAAAATTGGACTTCCATCATAAAGTGTGATATTTTCTTTTACCCATTCACCGATAATTTGTTGTTTAATGTTTTGGGCAAAATTTTGTGTAGTAAGTAAAAGTAATATAAAAGTTAGTAATTTATACATTGCACAGGCGGTTAAATAGGCCTACAATTTAGCAAAAAAGAAAATAACTTTTGAAGAATTGGGTTTAAGAAAAGTTTTTGAACTGAAGGGTTATGTAGAAAAAAAGACCCGCCTTAGGCAAGTCTTTTTAGATATGGGAGGAATATGGGGCTCGAACCCACGACCTACGGAACCACAATCCGTCGCTCTAACCAACTGAGCTAAAACCTCCATCTCGATTTTGAGACTGCAAAGGTATAATTATTTTTTAATTTCTCAAAAAAAACTTGCTCAAATTTCTACAACACATTAACTTCGACACCATGAGCGAGCGTAGAACATCTTTTTTTGATACAAAAATCGAATTTTTGAAGGGGGTTGGGCCAGCAAAAGCAGAGATTCTTAACAAAGAGTTGAATATCTTTACTTTTGGTGACCTCATCGAGTATTATCCTTTTAGGCACGAAGACCGCACGCAATTCCACCGTATTGCCGAGTTAAACGAAGGAATGTTTGCGGCTCAAATCAAAGGACGTTTGCGTTCGTGGGAGAAAATAGGAGAGGGAGCAAAAGCTCGATTGGTTGGCCAATTTACTGATGGTACTGGAATCTTAGAACTCACTTGGTTTCAGGGAATTTCGTGGGTAGAAAAAAACTTACGCCTACAAGGCGACTATGTGGTTTATGGTAAGCCCAACTCTTTTGGTGGGAAATGGCAAATTACACACCCAGATATGGAAGTTCTTACGACCGAAAATGAGCGTGGTGGGTACTTTCAACCGGTGTATTCATTAACAGACAAACTTCGCAAGAAATACATAGATAGCAAACAGATTAGCAAGTGGATGCGTACGCTCCTCGAATCGGCTGTGGCGAATATTCGAGAGACACTCCCAACGCCTTTGGTGCAGAAGTTTAGGCTAATTTCTAAACAAGAAGCTATTTATCATATTCATCTACCAATCAATCAAGAAGCACTTCGACAAGCACAAAGACGCTTAAAATTTGAGGAGCTTTTTTATAACCAGTTTAGGCTTATCAAACAAAAGTTGATTCGTAGACAAGATTATGAAGGGCAAATTTTTGATAAAACCCAGTTACTAACCGATTTTTATAATAATCACCTTCCATTTGATTTGACCAACGCACAAAAGAAAGTTATTCGTGAGATTTTTCATGATATGCGTTCGGGAAAACAAATGAATAGGCTTTTGCAAGGTGATGTAGGAAGTGGAAAAACTATCGTGGCTTTTATTTCAATGCTTTTAGCCATTGATAATAATGCACAAGCGTGTCTGATGGCTCCTACCGAAATTCTTTCGGACCAACATTATACTGGCTTGAAAAAATTTGCGGATTTGATGGGTCTTAACATTGTAGAACTAACAGGCTCGGTTGGAAAGAAGCAACGTCGAATCATTGATGCGGGCTTGTTAGATGGTAGTATCAATATTATAGTTGGAACGCACGCCTTACTCGAGGACCACGTACAATTTAAGAATTTGGGTTTATGTGTCATTGATGAGCAGCATCGCTTTGGTGTGGCACAACGTGCTAAACTTTGGGAGAAAAACCAAAACTTTAGGCCGCACATTTTGGTGATGACTGCCACACCCATTCCAAGAACCTTGGCAATGACTCTCTACGGGGATTTAGATATTTCTATTATTGATGAATTGCCCAAAGGTAGAAAACCCATTAAAACCCTACATAAATATGATTCCGACCGCCTAAGAGTGTTTGAATTTATCAGAAGTGAACTTCGTAAAGGAAGACAAGCCTATATTGTTTACCCACTTATTGAAGAATCAGAGACTTTAACCGTGAAAAACCTCATGGATGGCTACGAAAGTATTGCAAGGGCTTTTCCAGAATGTGCTTTGAGTATTGTGCATGGAAAAATGGGTTGGAAAGAGAAAGATTACGAAATGCAGCGTTTCAAAAATAAAGAAACCGAAATTTTGGTTGCTACAACTGTTATCGAGGTAGGCGTTGATGTGCCTAATGCCTCGGTAATGCTCATTGAAAGTGCGAATCGTTTTGGGCTTTCGCAATTGCACCAGTTGCGTGGGCGTGTTGGGCGTGGAGCAGAACAATCATATTGTATTCTGATGACTGACCATAAACTAGGCAAAGATACTCGCCTAAGAATAGATACAATGGTACGAACCAATAATGGTTTTGAGATTTCGGAAGTAGATTTATCGCTCCGTGGACCAGGTGATATGGCTGGTACACAACAAAGTGGCATGCTTGACCTCAAAGTGGCCGATTTAGCCAAAGATGGTGAAATTCTGAAATACGCTCGTGAGGCCGTTATGGAGATTTTAGACAACGACCCAGAACTTGAATTGGAAGAAAACCAACCAATCAGGCAACATGTAAATAATCTCAGAAGCAACGAAACTAACTGGAGTCGAATTAGTTAAAGAAATTATTTCATTCGATGCCTAAGCGAAGCCGAAAACACAAAGTAATGCAAGGTGCCTGAGCGGAGTCGAAGGCACACAAAATCAACAAACCCATGCAATATTTAAAATACCAAAAGTTTTCTGATGTAGAAATGTTTCGCTTTGGCTATTCTCCCATCGGTAGGCCTTGGTTAAGTGTCTATTGCTACCTCATTGATAATGTTTTGATTGATACTGCACAAACAAATTGCCAAGAAAAAGTACTTAAAACCTTTCAGAATAGGCAAATAGATAAAATTTTACTTACACACTGGCACGAAGACCATTCGGGGAATACTGCCAAGCTTGCCAAACTTCACAATGCTCATGTTTTCGCACACTCTTTCACCCAAGAAAAACTCCGTCAAGGTTTTGATATTCTACCCTATGAGAAATTTCTTTTCGGAAGAATAAAACCATTTAGAGGGCAAGTATCAGATTTTAGCGAATTTATCGAAACACCTAATCATAAGTTGTACCCAATCTTTACCCCAGGGCACGCAGAAGACCACACCGTTTTTCTTGATAAAGAAAATGGCTGGCTTTTTTCGGGAGATTTGTATGTAGGCGTAAAAATTCGTGTTTTTCGAAAGGGGGAGCTATTTTGGCCGCAAGTAGAAGCCTTCCGAAAAATCCTTAGTTATGATTTTGATGTGCTTTTTTGTGGGCACCATCCTCGTCTGAAAGATGGAAAAAAAATGCTTGCCCAAAAACTACAATATTTTGAGGATTTTGCAGGAAAAACCACGCATTTTTACCAAAAAGGTTATACAATAAAAGAGACTATGAAGGCTATGCGTTTGAAAGAAAATAATTTGTTAAAACTTTTACTTTCAAATGATGTTTCAGTAGAGTATATGATTGAAGCCGCCCTGAACCAAGTAAGTTGAACAGCGGCTTTTACCTTGAATTCTTGCGTAACTTTATTTTCTTAAACTCAATAACAAAACTATGAATCGTAGAAACTTCCTTCAGACATCAGGTATGTCGTTGGCTTCATTTGCTTTGATGAGCAAAAGTTCGTTAGCGAACATAATAGCAGAAAACCCTTACAAGATTCGTGAGCTCCGTGGAGGGGTGAGTGTATTTACCGAACGCGGTGGTACGATTGCCTTTTTAAATACTAAAAAAGGTTTTGCAGTGGTTGATTCTCAATTTCCTGAGCAATCAAAACACTTAATTGACGAGATAAAAAAACTTTCAGAAAAACCTATTCAGCTTTTAATTAATACTCATCATCATGGTGATCATTCGGGGGGTAATATTTCCTTCAAAGGAATTGTTGAACACGTGGTTGCTCATGAAAATTCATTGAAAAACCAGCAAATAACGGCTAAAAATCAAAAATCCGAAGACAAACAACTTTATCCAGATGTTACTTTTGCCGATACTTGGAAAGGTAAAATTGGCAAAGAAAGTATCAAGGCTCATTACTTTGGTGCAGGGCATACAAATGGCGATAGTTTAATTCACTTCGAACATGCCAATATAGTCCATACAGGAGATTTGGTCTTTAACCGACGCTATCCTTTTGTAGATAGAGCCGCTGGAGCTTCCATTAAAAATTGGATTACGGTATTAGATAAAACTTTATCAACTTTTGATAACGAAACTATTTTTGTTTTTGGGCATGCCTTCGACCCAGAAAAAATTGTGGGTAATAAAGAAGATATTAAAGTTTTTCAAAACTATCTGAGCGAACTTCTCGTATATACCGAAAAAGAGATAAAATCGGGTAAAACAAAAGAAGAATTTTTGAAAACCACAGCCATTCCGGGAGTAACAGAAATGAAAGGCGATGGAATTCAAAGAAGCCTTCAAGCTGCTTACGAAGAATTAGGTGGTAAGTAGTATTAATAAAGTTTTTGATTTTTTATAGATAAGTTCTTAGGTGAAAAACTAAATCTAATCTATTAACAACAAACACTTTAGCTCTAAATTAATTTATAGCCGTTATGAATGGTGTAAACAGTGAAAAAGCCACTTTATGGGCTGAAAGGTGGACTCCAGTTATTATTGAAGTAGAAGGGGTAGAAAATCCACCACGTTATGAAGTATCAAACTTTGGACGACTTAGAAGTTTTCAAAACAATGAAAAAGGTGAAGTTATCAAAGGTTCTGTTATACAAGGATATAAATCTTTGAATATCAGACTTCCGAAAGGAAAGTCGTTTAACCGATATGTTCATAAATTAGTAGCCGAAACATTCGTTAGTAAACCAAGTCCAGAACACAAATTTGTCATTCATCTTGATTTTGACAAAATGAGTAATCATTTTGAAAACTTAAAATGGGTTACAAAGGATGAAATGGTTGAGCATAATCGTCAGAATCCCGCAGTCATAAATAAGCCAATTCCGAAGCGTACAAAAAATTATAAATTAACCGAGTCGAAAGTTAAGATGATTAAAAAAATGCTTCAAAACGAAAGTACTCGCTTAAAAATGATTGCAAAACAATTCGGAATCACTCATACACAACTGAACAGAATTCGTTCGGGTGAAAACTGGGGATATGTAACAGTAGAATAAACAGCATTTAATAGATGTCAGAGAATGCCCATTTGCATCAAGATGTTTTTCGTTAGTTCGATACGTTTTGGAGCAAATTCGGGCATTTCTTTATTTTCAGGTTTCTGAATACGTAGGGCGAAGAAATACACATTATCTTTTTTCTCTACATAGCCCACAAACCAGCCAATATCAGTTTGATTAACAGTAGCCAAACCTGTTTTCGCCCTTAATGTATAATCATTCGTTTGCTCACGAACCATGATTCGTTTGGTAATTTCATAAGTTCGCTTCGAGAAAGGGAGTTTTTCTTCGTGTAGTTTTCTTAGAAATTCTAATTGATTTTTCGGTGAAATCTTCAAACTAGAACCTAACCAAAATTGTGTTAAACCTCCGTTAATATCTTGATTACCATAATCGCAGGCTTTTAGATAGGTTTTGTAATTTTTCTCGCCGATTCTACGAGCCAATTCTTGATAAAACCATACAGTAGAGTTTTTATAAGCATCTTTTAGATTGTGGTCTGCATTCCATGCTTCAAGCCATCGTTTTTCTCCATCCCATTTAATTACTTCATTTTCATCTTTTATTACGCCTAATTCTAAGGCTATCATGGAATTTGGAATTTTAAAAGTAGAAGCAGGAGAGGTTGTTCTTTCAAAATCAGTTTTGTCTGTAATGGTATAAATTTTCTTGTTGAAGTCATAAAGAAAAAATCCACCCTCAACATTTGCTTCTTTAAAATGCTTACTAAAGCTAGCTATTTTTTGGGCAGAAACCCCGAAGAAAGAAGCAAGGAAAAGACCGATTAAAAAGATTTTTTTCATAGCTTGAAGAAAGAAGTTTAATTTTGGGTTAAAGATAAACAAAGATACCAAACACCACTCATGAAATATCACCGAGTTTTAGTCGAAGCCGTAGTTTTTGCCCTGCAACAGATTTTCAACGAAAATCGCCAAGCAGACAAGGTAATTGAGCAGGTTTTGAAGTCAAATAAAAAATGGGGAAGCAGGGATAGGGCATTCATCGCCGAAAACACCTACGAAATTGTACGGTGGTGGCGTTTACTCAAATTTGTAGCTAACATTAATTGTGTAAGAGTTGAAGAAGAAGCTCTTTTTTGGCAGATTTTTGCCGCATGGCGTGTATTACAAGGAGATAAACTGCCCGATTGGCAAGATTTTAAGGCTGTAAATGCCAAAGAAGTGATTACTCGAAATGAAGAGGCTCAACAACTCAGAAAAGTACGAGAATCAGTGCCCGATTGGATAGATACTATTGGCGAAGAGGAATTAGGAGAAAATTGGGAAGCAGAATTGCACGCCATGAATACCCAAGCACCAGTTGTGTTAAGAACTAATACACTAAAAACCAATAAATTAGATTTAAAAGCCTCGTTTAGTGAAATTGGCATCGAAACCGAAACTTTACCAAATGTTACAGATGCTTTGGTTTTACCCAAACGTGCCAATGTTTTTTCAACCGAACTTTTCAAAAAAGGTTTTTTTGAAGTACAGGATGCTGGTAGTCAGTTAATTGCCGAATATTTAGATGTACAAGCAGGCATGCGTGTGATAGATGCTTGTGCAGGTGCGGGCGGAAAAACGCTTCATTTAGCAACTTTGATGGAAAACAAGGGCCGAATTATAGCGATGGATGTAGAAGACTATAAACTTCAAGAACTCCAACGTCGAGCTAAACGCAATGGAATTGGAAATGTAGAAACACGTTTGATAGAAGCTAAGACCATCAAACGCCAAAGAGAAACTGCCGACCGCCTATTGCTTGATGTACCATGTTCGGGTTTAGGAGTTTTACGTCGTAACCCCGATGCAAAATGGAAACTAAAAAAAGATTTTCTTGAAAAAATCAAGCAAACACAAGCCGAAATCATTACAAATTACTCAAAAATGCTCAAAAAAGGCGGAAAAATGGTCTATGCCACTTGTAGTATCTTACCCTCAGAAAGTGAAGAACAAGTGAAGAAATTTTTAGCCCAAAACCCCGACTTTAATTTTATTAGCGAAAAACGCACTTCGCCAGCAAAAGATGGTTTCGATGGTTTTTATATGGCTTTGATTGAACGCAAATAAATATTGTAGGACAGGTTTTTAACCTGTCTTTTTTCTATAACAAGTTTATTCCTATATTTGACCAACATATTCAACTCTCAAAAATATATCTATTCAATTATACCAAACTATGAAATACGTTGCATCTATCGACCAAGGTACTACCAGTACTCGTTGTATTATTTTTGATAAAAAAGGAAATATTGTATCGGTTGGACAAAAAGAACACGAGCAAATTTACCCGAAACCAGGTTGGGTAGAGCATAACCCAGAAGAAATTTGGAAAAATACACTTGAAGTTATAGCGAAGGCTCGAATCAATAAAAATATCAAAGTTGAAGATATTGCAGCTTGTGGCATTACCAATCAACGAGAAACAACCGTTGTTTGGAATAAACGTACGGGGCGTGCGTATTACAATGCCATCGTTTGGCAAGATACTCGTGTAGGTGATGTGGTAAATGCCCTAACTAAAAGTCATGGCTCACAGTTTTTTCAAGACCGTACAGGTCTTCCTTTGGCTACTTATTTTAGTGGCTTGAAAATCAAATGGATTCTTGATAATGTAGCAGGTGTAAGAGAAGATGCCGAAAAAGGGGAAGCCATTTTCGGAAATATGGATACCTTCTTAATGTGGAACCTAACGGGTGGCATTCATGGTGGTATACATATTACTGATGTAACGAATGCGAGTCGTACACAATTAATGAATCTCGAAACCGTTCAATGGGATGCAGAATTGGCCAAAATCATGAACATTCCATTACAAATGTTGCCAAAAATTGAGCCGAGTAGCAAAGTTTATGGTAAAATTATTTCGGAAGCAATGAATGGCGTTCCGTTGGCGGGAATTTTGGGCGACCAACAGGCTGCACTCGTGGGGCAGACTTGTTATCAACCAGGTGAAGCAAAAAATACTTACGGAACAGGCTGTTTTATGTTGATGAATACAGGTACTGAAATTGTGCCATCGAAAGCTGGTTTGCTCACTACGGTTGCTTATCAATTCGAAAATCAGCCAGTGCACTATGCCCTCGAAGGCTCAGTGGCCATCGCAGGTGCTTTGGTACAATGGCTAAGAGATAATTTAGGAATTATTGAAAAGAGTACGGATGTAGAAGCTCTTGCCAAAACAGTTGAAGATAACGGAGGAGCATATTTTGTTCCTGCTTTTTCGGGGCTATACGCACCCTATTGGAAATCTTCTGCTCGTGGAGTAATTGCGGGTCTTACTCGTTATGTAAATAAAGGACACATTGCTCGTGCAGTTTTAGAAGCAACCGCCTATCAAACCAAAGATGTTTTGGAGGCAATGGAAAAAGATTCGGGAATAGAAGTGTCTTCTCTTAGAGTAGATGGTGGAATGGTGGTAAATGAATTATTGATGCAATTTCAGTCGGATATGCTCAAAGTACCAGTTATTCGCCCGAAAATGATTGAAACCACCGCATTGGGTGCTGCTTATGCCGCAGGTTTGGCGGTTGGTTTTTGGGCAAATTTAGATGATTTGCTGCAAAATTGGGGCAAAGACAAAACATGGAAGCCAAAAATGAAGGCCGCCGAACGCAAGAAACTCTATACTGGCTGGAAGAAAGCAATCAAGCGTTCGTTTGATTGGGAGAAGTAGCTTAATCAATTAAGAATTTAGAATTAAAAATTAAGAATGAATGTTTTGCTATTAACTTTGAATATCTATTCATTCATTCACTAAAAACGGGCAGCATTCCGTTTCGCACAATCATTCATTGAAAATGACAAAAGTAGATTTTTTAGTAGTTGGTTCGGGAATTGCAGGTTTGAGTTTTGCTCTTAAAGCCTCTGCAAAAGGAAAGGTTTTGGTACTCACGAAAGTAAATGCCGACGAAACGAATACCAAATATGCTCAAGGAGGCATTGCTGCTGTTTTCGACCCCGACACTGATTCGTTTGAAAAACATATCAGCGATACACTCATTGCTGGCGATGGCCTTTGTGATAGAAAAATCGTTGAAATTGTGGTAAAAGAAGGCCCCGACCGTATTCAGGAGTTAATTGACTACGGAACCAATTTCGATAAACACGATGGCGAGTATGACCTCACGCGTGAAGGTGGACACTCGGCCAAACGAATTTTACATTATAAAGATATTACGGGTAAAGAAATTGAGCGTGCATTACTCGAAGAAGTAAGTAAAAACCCAAACATCGAAATACTTACTCATTACTACGCCGTTGAGCTTATTACGCAACACCATTTAGGTATTGAAGTAAATCGAGAAACCAATGATATTACTTGTTATGGTGTTTATGCCCTCAACCTACAAACTGGACAAGTTGAGACAATTCTCTCAAAACTTACAGTCATGGCGAGTGGAGGTGCGGGGCATATTTATTCGGCTACTACTAACCCTGTAATCGCTACGGGCGATGGCATTGCGATGGTTTATCGTGCAAAGGGGCGAGTGCGTGACATGGAAATGATACAGTTTCACCCAACCTCACTTTATAACCCAGGAGAATATCCAAGTTTCTTGATTACTGAGGCAGTGCGTGGAGAAGGTGGCGTGTTGAAAAACAAAAGAGGAGAGGAGTTTATGCAAAATTACGACCCACGTGGTTCGCTCGCTCCTCGCGATATTGTTGCTCGTTCGATTGATGCAGAAATGAAGAAAACAGGCGATGACCACGTTTATCTTGATATTTCTTTTAAACCTAAAGAACTCATTCTACAACATTTTCCAACAATCTACGAAAAATGTTTGAGCATAGGTATTGATATCACTAAAGACCAAATTCCGGTTGTTCCTGCAGCCCATTACTTATGTGGCGGAATTTTGGTTGATGAAATTGGCCGTTCAACTATTAATCGATTGTTTGCTTGTGGTGAATGTTCTTCTACGGGTCTTCATGGGGCCAATCGTTTGGCTTCAAATTCATTACTTGAAGCTGCCGTTTTTGGGCACCGAATTGCACAAGAAGCTCTTGATGACTTCGAAAACCTTAGTTTTCAGGAAAATGTGCCTGATTGGAATGAGTTTGGGGCAGAGCAATCGAACGAAGAAATTTTAGTTACACATAATCTGCGTGAGTTACAAAGAATGATGTCTGATTATGTAGGAATTGTTCGTTCCGATTTTCGTTTAGAGCGTGCCATGCGTCGATTAAAGCTCATTAAAGATGAAACGGAAGAATTTTATAAGAAAACCAAACTTTCGATGAAACTTTGCGAATTACGTAATTTGGTTCAGTGTGCCGAATTGGTAATCAAATGTGCCATGAAACGCAAAGAAAGTCGAGGCCTACATTATACAACTGACTATCCTTACAAATTAGGCGGAAAACCTGAAAATTCGGTTTTGTAGTAAAACAAGTTTTCAACTTGTCAAATTGAAGGAAACAAAATTGCAAATAAGAAAAATTATATCTAATTTTGCACCCCGATACTGAGAAGTATCTTGTTGCTTTGTCGAAGCGAATGGTTCTTTCGGCAAGGTTTTTCCAAAATCTAAAAAATAACGAACCAATGTCACAAAAAATTAGAATTAAATTGAAGTCATTTGACCACAACTTAGTGGACAAATCGGCTGAGAGAATTGTGAAAGCTGTAAAATCTACAGGTGCGGTTGTTAGCGGTCCAATTCCGTTGCCAACTCGTAAAGAAATCTTCACTGTATTGCGTTCACCACACGTGAACAAAAAAGCTCGTGAACAATTCCAATTATGTACTTACAAGCGTCTAATCGACATCTATTCGGCAAGCCCGAAAACTGTTGATGCTTTGATGAAATTGGAACTTCCAAGTGGTGTTGATGTTGAAATCAAAGTGTAGTTTTTATATCACTGACGATAAAAAGCCTATTTGCTCACAAGCAGATAGGCTTTTTTATTAATGCAGGTATTCATAACTCTACCCCCTAAACTCTTTGAGTGTAATGATTTAATTTCTAAATTTGCGGTAATTCTAAGCGATTTATATTCACCATAAAAGATTCAAGAAGTCAAAATGGCATCTACTAAAGAAAAAGCCCCAAAGGTTAAATACGATAAAAGTACCTATATGTATTGGTACGAGTCAATGTACCTACAAAGAAAATTTGAGGAAAAAGCAGGGCAATTATATGGTCAGCAAAAAATACGCGGCTTCTGCCATTTATATATCGGACAAGAAGCATGTTCTTCGGGAGCGGTTTCGGCTTTAACAAAAGATGACAAATGGATTACGGCTTACCGTGACCACGGACACCCTTTGGCTTTGGGTACTGACCCTAAGCGTATTATGGCCGAACTTTATGGTAAAGTAACAGGTACAACCAAAGGAAAAGGTGGTTCGATGCACATTTTTGATAAAGAAGTAAACTTTATTGGTGGACATGGTATCGTTGGTGCTCAAATTCCTTTAGGTGCTGGTATTGCATTTGCCGATAAATACAAAGGAAATCAAAATGTTTGTATGTGTTACTTCGGTGATGGTGCTGTTCGTCAGGGTGCCTTACACGAAGCTTTCAATATGGCTATGACATGGAAATTACCAGTAATTTTCGTGGTAGAAAATAATGGTTATGCCATGGGTACTTCGGTAGAACGTACTTCTAATGTTCGTGAACTTTACACAATTGGTGAAGCGTATGATATGCCAGCTGAACCAGTTGATGCAATGGATGTTGAAATGGTACACGAAGCAGTAAAACGTGCTGCTGACCGTGCAAGAGCTGGTGAAGGCCCAACTTTTTTAGAGTTTAAAACGTATCGTTTCCGTGGTCACTCAATGTCTGACCCACAAAAATACCGTACAAAAGAAGAGGTAGAGCAATGGAAAATGCGTGACCCAATCGAAATGGTTCGTCACCGCATTTTAACTAATGGTATTGCTACAGAAGCAGAATTAGACGAAATTGACGCAAAAGTGAAAGTGATTGTTGAAGAATCTGTGAAATTTGCAGAAGAATCTCCATTCCCTCAACCAGAAGAAGCATTCGATGATGTTTATGCTGATAAAGAATATCCATTCTTAAGAGAGTAATTATTGATAATGAATATTGAAAAATCCCATTTTGAGTACTCGAAATGGGATTTTTTATGATCAAATAAAGTCACTTAAAATGTAAACAAAGGTATATAGATGCACAAAGTACTTCGCAATACACATATCATTACTATAAATAAGCAATAGTATTGTATAAAACCTGCCATATTCAATACTTTTCTGCTTCATTTTCAACATATTCAGCTACACATTTTGAGTATCAGCGATTTTGTCTAATTTTGCACCGAGTTTTCAATTAAAAGAAACATTTTTATGGCTCAATACGACGTTGTTATAATTGGAAGTGGTCCGGGCGGTTATGTAACTGCCATTCGTGCATCACAATTAGGCTTGAAAACAGCTATCATTGAAAAAGAAAATTTAGGCGGAATTTGCCTAAACTGGGGGTGTATTCCTACCAAAGCGTTATTAAAATCTGCTCAAGTATTTGAGTATATCAAACACGCAAAAGATTATGGTATTGAGGTTGGGGAAGCTAATGCAAATTTTGAGGCAGTTATTAAGCGTTCACGCGGGGTTGCTGAAGGAATGAGCAAAGGTGTAACTTTCTTAATGAAAAAAAATAAAATCGACGTAATCAACGGTTATGGTAAAGTAAAACCAGGCAAAAAAGTTGAAGTAACAGACGCCGAAGGAAAAAAATCAGAAGTTGAAGGAAAATACATCATCATTGCTACTGGTGCAAGAGCAAGACAATTACCAAATGTTCCACTTGATGGTGAAAAAGTAATCGAATACCGCAAAGCCATGAGCCTTGAAAAGCAACCAGCATCAATGTTGGTAATGGGTTCGGGTGCTATTGGTGTTGAGTTTGCTTATGTGTATGCAAGCATGGGTACGAAAGTAACCATCGTTGAGTTTATGCCAAACATTGTTCCTGTAGAAGATGAAGATATTTCGAAAGAATTAGCGAAAATCTACAAGAAAATGGGCATTGAAATTTATACAAGCTCAAGTGTAGAGAAAGTTGATACTTCTGGTAAAGGTTGTGTTTCAACTGTGAAAACACCAACCGGTGAAATTACTATCGAAACAGATGTAGTACTTTCAGCAGCAGGTATAGTAGCAAATATCGAAAACATTGGTTTAGAAGATGTTGGTATCGCTACAGACCGTGGTAAAATTTTAGTAAATAGTTATTACGAAACTAATATCCCTGGATATTATGCCATCGGTGATGTAACACCGGGCCAAGCTTTGGCTCACGTAGCATCGGCAGAAGGTATTATTTGCGTAGAGAAAATTGCTGGGCACCACCCACAACCACTTGATTACAAAAATATTCCAGGCTGTACGTACTGTACGCCAGAAATTGCATCGGTTGGCTATACAGAAAAAGCAGCCAAAGAAGCTGGGTATGAAGTAAAAGTTGGTAAATTCCCATTCTCTGCATCAGGTAAAGCCAAAGCAAGTGGTGCACCTGAAGGTTTTGTAAAAGTTATCTTCGATGCCAAATACGGGGAGTGGTTAGGTTGCCACATGATTGGTAACAATGTAACTGAAATGATAGCCGAGGCGGTTGTCGCTCGTAAACTTGAAACAACTGGCATGGAAATCGTTAAGTCGGTTCACCCACACCCAACGATGTCAGAGGCTATCATGGAAGCCGCTGCCGCAGCTTATGGCGAAGTGATTCACTTATAAGAGTTTTAGGAGAAACCTAAATATAAAAGCCTTCTGATTTATATATCAGAAGGCTTTATTTTTATGATTAAAAGGTGTATTCACACCTACTGTTTAAAGACAATGATTTCTTTCCCTTGTAAATAGGCCTTACAAGGCGAAGAATTTAATGATTTTCTGCTGACTTATTAATTAGAAGCTTTCAGCTTTGCTTCAATTGTTTGTTGCGTATGTGGCACCGCTCTCAAACGTTCCTTAGGAATCAATTTCCCTGTATCACGGCAAATTCCGTAAGTACCATTCTTGATTCTGATTAAAGCCGCTTCTAATTGTTGAGCAAATTTCTGCAATCTGCCAGCCGACTGGCTTAATTGCTCTTTTTCACTCACATCGGCACCGTCTTCCATTAGCTTTGTGCTATTGGCAGTAAATTCAGTACCGTTGTCGTTTTTTCTACTCAAAGTTTCTCTAATAAAATTCAATTCATTACGAGTCGCTTCCAATTTTTGAGTAATAATCTCCTCAAACTCCTTCAATTCTTCTTCAGAATATCTAGTCTTTTCTTCAACTGCGGCCATAAGTATAAAGCAGTAATGTTTATGTTTTGGGGTTTTTGAAAAATCGCACAAATATAGTGTTTTGATAGACTGAAACAATACCCAAGATAGAAATCTTAGAAAATGCTGAAAAAAATTTATTAAAAGGTTCTTGTCAGAAAACAATAAAAAATTTGGCTTTGAAGCGAATCTGAAAAACCGAATTATGTTTATTTTCCAAATATTATTCAAAAAAAAAGTAGTAAAATTTGACGATTTTAAGAAATACTTTCTTTTTTCTAAGTTTGTATCGTGAAACGACATTCACAAACAAAATATTATTCTGTTTATGACATATATAGAACCAGCTCCAATTAAGGATACAGAGAATCCATTGGAGTCAATGATGCAAAGATTCGATGCCGCTGTGAAGATTCTTGGTATCAGCGACGAAATGTATTATATTTTAAAAGTACCTGCTCGTCAGGTGACTGTGGGTTTGCCAGTTACGATGGATAACGGCCAAATCAAAGTTTTTGAAGGATACAGAGTTATTCACTCTACTATTTTAGGCCCAAGTAAAGGTGGTATCCGCTTCGACCCAGCCGTTAACATTGACGAGGTAAGAGCATTAGCGGCGTGGATGACATGGAAATGTGCGGTGGTTGATATTCCTTATGGTGGTGCCAAAGGTGGTATTGCCTGTAACCCTCGCCAAATGTCGGCAGGAGAAATGGAGCGTTTGATGCGTGCATATACCAACGCGATGCTTGACATATTTGGTCCAGATAAAGATATTCCAGCTCCAGATATGGGTACAGGCCCACGAGAAATGGCCTGGTTAATGGATGAATACTCAAAGGCAAAAGGTATGACTGTAAATGCAGTAGTAACTGGTAAGCCTTTAGTTTTGGGAGGTTCACTAGGCCGTACAGAAGCAACTGGCCGTGGGGTTATGGTTTCTGCTTTAGCAGGTATGGAAAAACTTCGATTGAACCCTTACCGTGCAACAGCAGCAGTACAAGGTTTTGGTAATGTTGGTTCGTGGGGTGCAAAGCTTTTGCATGAAAAAGGCGTAACAATTTGTGGTTTAAGCGATATTTCGGGAGCTTATTACAATTCAAAAGGAATTGATATAGAGAAAGCTATCGCTTACAGAAATGCTAATAATGGCACACTTGAAGGTTTTAAGGAAGCTGAATTAATCTCAAACGAAGAGCTTCTAGCTTTAAATGTTGATGTATTGGTTCCTGCGGCAAAAGAAGATGTTATTACACATGAAAATGCCGCTAAAATTCAAGCAAAATTAATCGTAGAAGGTGCAAATGGACCTACATCTGCAAGTGCTGATGAAATTATCAATGAAAAAGGTATCATGGTGGTGCCAGATATCTTGGCGAATGCAGGTGGGGTTACAGTATCTTACTTCGAGTGGGTACAAAATCGCATAGGTTATAAGTGGACATTAGATAGAATTAACCGTCGCTCTGACCGCATGATGAAAGATGCTTTCGATAAAGTATTCGAAACTTCGCAGAAACATGGCGTTTCGATGCGTTTAGCTGCTTATATCGTTGCAATCGATAAAGTAGCGAGTACCTATAAGTTTAGAGGTGGATATGGATGATACAAATATTTATACTTGGAAACGAGTAGATTCACTTCATCAACCATAAAATTTTCATTTAAAAACCTGCAATTCGCCAAAAGAATTGTAGGTTTTTATTTTTATAAATGATTTTTTTAATACAAAATCTCTTTTCAAGAACTTACTGTGCTTAGCTTTGTGAAAAAATTAATACCAATGAAAAATAGCACAATAATACTTTTAATACTTTTTATAATATCTTCCTGTTCTAATCTTGAACGAATGGATACAAGTAAGATTTTAGGGACAATGGAAGATTACAAAGTGAAGCGAGTTTCTCCTGCTCAAATTGCTTATCAAGTGGAGGTTATGGGTAGCGAAATAACGAAAGCTCTAACTGTCGATTTCGAAAAACAAATGAAAAATGCCAATCAGGCACGTATAGAAGAGATATGCCAGTTGAAAAACATGCAATTAATCGACTCTTTATCTGAACAATATAATTTGAAAGTAAGGCTTTTAGGGCAACCAGATATTGGGAGTAATAATCAATTATATGCGAAAGAAAGAGAAGTTTTAGAAGCATATGCCGATAATGCCGCTAAAAAAGTAAATGTAGGAGATAATATACAAAAAATTGGTGATTCACTTTTTGTATATACTTCGCAAATCCCTTATGAAAAAGGAGTTGGCAAGCTTTGCTTTAGCGATGATACTGGTTTTGCTATTTGGAGTATAGTTCTAAGAAAATCAGAAGTGGTAAAATCAATTAATGTTGTGAAATTAAGAGATAAAAACATTAAATAAGCAAAAGGGCGAACAGTTGTTCGCCCCTTTGTTTTTAAACTCTTTCCAATTTTATCGGATAGGTCTTTCTTGAAGCCCATTGTGGCACATAAATATTATCATCTGAATCAATACATACATCATGAGGATGCAAGAAAACCTTAAATGGGTCTTGTTTGCGTTGTTCTTGTAATTGATTATTTTGATAAACTGGCTCACTTCCTCCTGGAGTTGAAACTACACGGTCATTTTTATCTAAAATCTGAATGTAACCAGAGTCAGGGTAAGAATCAGAAGTTGATCGAAAAGCTGCACCATATAGGTTTTCGCCTTTAATTACAGGTCTACAAATATAAGTACCCGGTAAACTTATTTTCGAAATAAATTGACCGTCAAGGGTGAAACGTTTCCAACAATTTTCAATTCTTGAAGTAACAATTAGCGTAGGATTCTGCTTGTTTCGTGTATCTACCACCACGCCATGATTACATTTGAATTTATCATTTGCATCACCACTTCCACCCCAGTGTTTGATATACCTTCCCTTAGAATCGTATTGTATTACGTAGTTTAAACCATAACCATCAGTTACATAAATATCTCCATTCACTGGATTTACGGCACTTTCTGTTGGTTTAAATTGGCCGGGATAATTATACTTGCCAGTTTCTTTTGGGTATTCAATCTTAAAAATTTCTTTACCTTTTAAATCGGTTTTTATTACTTGATTTCTATCTGTATCACAAATCAATAGGAATTGTTCGCCTCCTTCATTAATAAGCGTGAGTCCGTGCCCTCCGGGGTAAGAATTACCCCAAGTTTCTAGCAGTTTACCTGCTTTATCATAAATCAATACATTATTCTTTGTTTCATTTCCAAGCATGATTAAACGACCTTTGGCATCTTCAACCATTTCGTGACAATCGTTTACTGGGTTTTTCCCAGCATCTAATACGCCCCATCCAACAACTACTTTGTATTTATGCGAATTATGCCCAATAATTATCTCGTCATTTTTGCCATAGCTTATTTCTGGGAATGCCGCCAAGGCGGTTGAAACTCCTGTAATTTTCAAGAAATTTCGTCGTGTTAGGTACTGTTTCATGTTTATTTTGAAGGTTGAATAGAAAAAAGGTTATAAGGTTGCTTCGTTAATTTTTGTTGTCGGGTTCATTAGGTAAGTGAGTATGCTATTATCTTTTTGAAGTTCTACGATTCTAAAGCCTCTGTAAGAAGTTCCCCAGTTTCCCCCAAAATGAGAATCGAACAAATATGGAATACCTTCATGGGTTTTAATACCCTCTTGGTCGTGGTCATGTCCGTTGAAAACAGCTTTTACATTTTTGTATTTGCTGAGTAAGGCTTGAAATTCTTTCGCATCAACACCATTATCTGTCCACTTGACAGGAGTGATATGAACGAAGATAAAGATATTTTTCTTCTTTTTGTATTGCTCAAGTTTTTGACTGAACCACTCAACATCAGGAGATAAGTATTTCCCCTCTAAATTAGAGGTTGTTCCAAAAAGAAAAGCATTATTTCCCAATACGTAGTCATAATTTAGAGGAACACCCCAAACTCTTTCCCACTGCTCGGGTGTAGCGTGGTCATGGTTTCCTTGAGTAACAAAATAAGGCATTTCAAGGTCATCGAAATGACTTTTGGCTGTGGCAAGAAAATTAACATCATCATGAATGATATCGCCATTGATTACACAAAAGTCAAATTTATGTTGACGATGCTGAGAATTAACATTGTGGGTGAAAGTATTGAAAAAATCTTTGTATTCGGTTTTGGGTTGACCAAAGTGCCCATCGGAAGCAACAACAAAACGTAGTGTTGTCTTTTTATTAGAAAAATCACTTGCAAATGCAGGAATAACGCTGCCATCTGCTAAAAGTATGCTTGCGAATGATATTTGTTTGAGAAACTCTTTACGGTTCATGCTTGGGTTGAAATTTTTGTGGTATGAAGTTGCAATTTTTAATTTAATCTTGCAAAAACTTTGGGCTATTTAATTAGCTATTGACCAAAGGCTTGACCTAAAACTCATCTTTCATTTTTAAATAAATTCTTTCAAATTTTTGATGTAATTCAGTATAAAAAGTTGCTTTGCTTTCATCAGGTAAGAAAACTTTTGCTGTATTCTGAATAGCATTTTTAGGTTCTAATTCTAAACCTTGTAAGGCTAAAATTACTGCTCCCCAAGCTGAACTTTCGACGTTCTCGCTTACCACTACCTTTTTTTGAAAAATATCTGCTACTAGCTGAAGCCAAAAACTACTTTTAGCAAAGCCTCCACTAGCACATATTTCAGTAATAGGGTTTTGCTCCATTAAGATTTTACCAACGGAATAAATATTTAAAATTAAACCTTCTAAAACAGCTCTTGTGAGATGTGCTTGAGAATGATTGATACTTAAACCAAAGAAAATACCTCTAGCTTCTGCATTCCAAATGGGTGCTCTTTCGCCTAAAAGGTAGGGTAAAAATAAAAGTCTATCGGCACCCATAGGTACTTTTTCTGCGTTTTCGATTAATTTTTCAATAGACTCATCTGTTTGTAATAATTGTTCTTTCAACCATTGTAATATCACAGCACCGTTATTAGTGGCCCCACCAATGATGTGCTGATTATCGGTTAATAGGTAGTTGAAAGTTCGCATTTGTGAATCAGTGTAAGGGGTTGTCGAGCAAACCCTTACTGCACCACTTGTACCAATGGTTAATGCCATTTTATTTGGCGAAATCGCTCCAGTTCCAAGGTTAGCTAATGGACCATCTGCCGCACCCATGAAAAACCGTTTATTGGCCATTGTTCGACTAAAAGTAGGAGAGACAATCGTCGGGAATTTGTTGGCTGAAATTCCTACTAATGCAAGAGCCATTGTATCCCATTCAAGATTTGAAATATTCATCATACCCGTAGCTGATGCCAAAGAGTAGTCAATTTCATAATGACCGAAGAGCTTAAACCAAACATATTCTTTAATACCAATAAATTGATGTGTTTGCTTAAAAATGCTAGGTTCGTGCTCTTTTAACCATAATATTTTACAGAGAAAAGAAAATGGGTGAATGGGTGTGCCCGTTCGGTGGTAGATTTCTTGACCAATTTCGCTAGTTTTTAACTCATTGGCTATTTGAATGGCTCTATTGTCAGCCCAAAGAATAAGATTGGTCAGGGGAGTGCCCGTTTCATCAACTGCCATGATGCTGTGCATGGCCGATGAAAAGCTTACGTATTGAATGAGTGAACGTTTTCCCAAATAATCGAGACACTCTTTTACTGCATTATAAATTTCGTCGGGATTTTGCTCACTCCAATCGGGGTGGGAGTGAATCATTTGGTAATTAATGCTTTTTTGAGCAATAACTCGGCCCGAAATGTCAAAAACAACGGCTTTAGTACTAGTTGTACCGATGTCAAGTCCTGTGAAATACAATTTCGAATAATTGAAAAGGTGAGAGAAAATTTCGAAACTAAGAAAAAAAGAATGAAAGCATAGTAAGTACGCTTTCATTCAGAAGTATTCAATTACTCATTTTTCTCTACTGCGTGGCCACCAAATTCATTCCTTAGAGCGGCCACAACTTTCCCTGAAAAAGTATCAGTTTGTTGAGAGCGATAACGCATCATCAATGAAAGTGCAATAACAGGAGTGGCCACGCCCATATCAAGTGCAGTTTCGAGTGTCCATTTCCCTTCGCCCGATGAGTGCATAATGCCTTTAATAGCATCTAGTTTAGCATCTTTTCTGAAAGCATTTTCTGTGAGCTCCATTAACCACCCTCGCACAACCGAACCATGGTTGAATAATTTGGCAACTGCCTCAAAATCAAGGTCATAGTTGGATTTTTCAAATACCTCAAACCCTTCAGCAATGGCTTGCATCATACCATATTCAATACCATTGTGAACCATTTTTACAAAATGCCCACTACCTGCTTCTCCAGTGTATAGATAACCGTTTTCTAGCGAAATATCCTTAAATACTTTTTCAACGTAGTCGAACGTAGATTTATCTCCGCCAATCATCGTACATGCACCATTCAAAGCTCCACTCGTGCCACCGCTCGTGCCGCAATCAAGAAATTCGATTTGTTTCTCCTTGAGTGCATTATATCTTCTTACAGAATCTTTAAAATTCGAATTACCTCCGTCAATAACAATATCTTTAGGTTTGAGATATTCCGCCAATTCATCAATAACACCTTCTACGATTTCGCCCGATGGTACCATCAACCAAATAACTTTTCGGCCTTTAAGTTTACTACAAAGACTCTCCAATGAATAAGCTCCGATTATACCTCCTTCTTCACCGATTTTATCAACCGAGGCATCATTTACATCGTGTGCTACCACTTCATATCCATTGTTTCTGAGGTTAAGAGCTAAATTATAACCCATTTTTCCGAGTCCAACAAGTCCGATTTGCATAGTTTTTTATTAAGGATTGATTCTGAGTGTAAAAATACAAAACTGCCCCGATTTCATAGCTAAAGTTTTCAACTAAATATTGGCTATGTGTTTGAATGAATTATTCTATTGGCTTCATAACTACGGTGCTACAAATTAGGGTTATCATAAATAATTGGGTGATACTCACATCGGCACGTTTGTGCAAGTGCTTTGAAATAGGATACTTTTATCACTAAACCTTTTATATTGTAAATACTCAAGGATTTTAAGCTTTATCGACGATTTGGGCATAATTTTATTCAAATAAGCAATATAAATCCATAAAAAATATTACAACGTCTGTAGAATCCAATGAAAAGACCTTGTGCCGTATTAAACATTGCTCCATCCTTGTTTCGATAAATTGTATTTCTCCTCAAATTGAGATAAATTCGGGCTTGATATTCATCTTCATTCTTAACCTCATGAAAAAAATCATTTTTGCCCTTATAATTGCCTCATCAAGCATTTTTTCTAGTCAAGCACAGGCAATCACATCACCCGAAATAGATGCTTTAGTTGAGCGTACTTTAAAAACTTTTGATGTGCCAGGTATAGCAGTGGCCGTTATTAAAGACGATAAAGTGATTCACGCCAAAGGTTATGGCGTTCGTTCACTACGTACGGGTCAGAAAGTTGATGAAAATACACTTTTCGGGGTAGCATCAAATAGTAAAGCATACACGGCAGCCGCTTTAGGAATGTTGGTAGATGAAAAGAAAATAAGTTGGGATACGAAGGTAACCGACATTATTCCCGAATTTAAACTTTATAATCCATACGTAACAGAAGAGTTTACGGTTCGAGACCTCCTTTGTCATCGAAGTGGAATGGGTTTAGGAGCTGGTGATTTGATGATGTGGCCAGATTCAAGCAATTTTACGAAGGCTGATATCATTCATAATTTAAGATTTTTGAAACCTGTATCAAGTTTTCGTACCAAATATGACTACGATAATAACTTATACATTGTTGCTGGTGAGGTAGTTGCACGAGTGGCTGGTATTTCGTGGGAAGAATTTGTTGAGAAACGAATCATGCAACCATTAGGTATGAATAAAAGTGCTGCTTCTTTAGGAAGGGTGAAAGATAAATCGAATGTAATTGACCCGCACGCCCCAGTGAATGGAAAAGTACAAGCCATTGGTATTGATTGGAGCGAAACAGCTAATGCCGCAGGCGGAATTTATAGCAGTGTTGCCGATATGAGCAAATGGGTAATCGCCCAAATAAATGGTGGAAAATATGGCGATGGTACAAAAAGATTGTTTAGTCAAGATGTGCATGAAGAAATGTGGACACCTCAGACAATTATACCTGTTCGTGGACAGAATGCCTATAATACGCATTTTTCTGCTTATGGTTTGGGTTGGTTTTTGAGCGATGTAAAGGGCTATAAACAAGCAACTCACACAGGAGGTTTAGCAGGAATTGTAACACAAGTAACGATTTTACCCGAATTAAAACTTGGCATCATTGTTTTTACTAATCAACAAGTTGGAGCAGCTTTTTCGGCCATAACAAATACGATTAAAGATAGCTACTTGGGTATGCCAAAAGTAGATAGAGTGGCCGAATACCATGCAAGAGTAGTAGCCGCCAACGAAAATGCCAAGAAAATAACTGATGAAATTTGGAAGACCATTGAGGCTCAACCAAAAAGTAATGCAAAAGTTGACCCTAATCTATACGTAGGTACTTACCGTGATGCGTGGTTTGGTGATATTATTATTTCATTGAAAAATGGAAAAATGTTTTTCGATTCAAAACGTTCACCTCGTTTATCTGGAGAAATGCTTTATTACAAAGGAAATACTTTCGTTGTAAAATGGAATGACCGAAGCCTCGATGCTGATGCCTATGTGAAATTTAGCTTAGACACCGAAGGTAAGGCGGCTGGTGCAATTATGGAAGCTATTTCCCCTCTGACTGATTTTAGCTTCGATTTTCAGGATTTAGAATTTAAAGTAGTCAAATAATTTACCTCTTTCAACCTTAAAACTATCCATTTAATTATACAATTATGAATCTTAATTTAGACAGTAAAGTAATCATCGTTACGGGCGGAGCAAAAGGAATTGGTGAAGGAATTGTAAGAGTTTTAGCAGCGGAAGGGGCAACCCCTGTCATTATTGGCCGAAATGAAGAGGATAACCTCAAACTTGTCAATGAAATAAAGGCACTAGGCCAAGCATGTGAGCAAGTAGTGGCTGAACTCTCTGTGCCAGTAGATTGTGAAAAGGCTATTCAGGAAATTATGCAAAAGTTTGGTAGGATAGATGGTATCGTGAATAATGCAGGGGTGAACGATGGCGTTGGCCTCGAAAATGGTAACTATGAGCGTTTTGTAGAATCTTTACATAAAAACCTTATTCATTACTACTTAATTGTGCATCATGCCTTACCTGCCCTGAAGGCATCAAAAGGCTCAATTGTGAATATTACCTCAAAAACCGCTGAAACAGGACAAGGTGGAACATCGGCTTATGCGGCAGCCAATGGTGGGCGAAATGCCCTTACCCGTGAGTGGGCAGTAGAATTATTAAAATACGGAATTAGAGTAAATGCTCTTATCGTGGCAGAATGTTATACGCCTCTTTACGAAAAGTGGATAAAAACTCTGCCAAATCCAGAAGAGACTTTGGCAAAAATCAACTCAAAAATTCCATTAGAAAACCGAATGACAACTTCTGAAGAAATTGCCAATATGGTGGTATTTTTATTGTCGGATAAATCTAGCCACACCACTGGCCAACTGATTCATGTGGATGGTGGTTATGTGCATTTAGATAGGGCTTTGTTGTAGAAAATAATATCGCTTTATAACGTCGGCATGGCTTCAAGCCATGCCGACGTTTGTTTAAGGTATCATTAAAAAGGCTCAGTAGATTTATCTACCGAGCCTTTTTCTATAATTAATTGATTAAGAATTAATCTTTCTTATCATAAAGTGGGTCATATTTTAAACCATATTTGTCTAAAACATCTTGTGGTACACCATCCCATTGATTCGGACGATTTCCAACATAACCTAATACATCAAAACCAGTTTGAGTGGTGAAATAACCAGTAATGGTCATGTTTCTCATCAAAGTAAAGAAAGCCGCACCTTGTGCATATTCCGACTTTACTTCTTCTGGGTAGGCAATCTCATCAACAATTTCAATTCTTTGTTTAGGCGTGCATAGAGCGAAAGATTTACCAAAACGCTTAGTGCAAGCATTATCTAACCATTTCAGACCTCCACGAAGAGGGGTTTGATTACCGGGTTGGTCTTTGGCCATAAACTCAATATAGGCAGGTACACCTACTTGTGTTGCACTACCTGATTTTTCATCAGCAGGCATGATAATATCACACAAGATGCCGATAGTTGCCATTTCCGCTGGTGTGAAGAACTTCTCGGTCATGAGTTTTTTATCACGCTCGATTTCTTCAGCTACACGTGCGGGTGTAGTTTTAAATGGTTTCGGCTCTGGGGCAGCTACCAAATCGGTCGTTGGTAAGGCCGCAAAACCAAACGTACTTAACGATATTGCTTTTAATGTATCTCGACGTTTCATGTTTTTTCTTTATTTTGATGCGAGACACAAGATACAAGATTTGAGATAGAAAGAGTTTTTTCAAAATGTACATAACCTAATGATTTCCTCCATAATCTCATATCTCGAATCTCATATCTCATGTCTAAATTATAAATTCTTGGCTTTTACTTGTTCGATGATATAATCGGATGTACGCCACGAACTTGCCAAGATTGTCCATGTTACGTTTTTATCTCCTTGCGAAACAAATGGAGCGGCATCAACTACGAATAAGTTTTTCACATCGTGAGCTTGTTGCCATTTGTTCAATGCCGATTTTTTAGGGTCATTGCCCATACGAACCGTTCCTACTTCGTGGATAATTTCACCAGGCTGTGCCAAACCATAGTTATTACTTGCATCTGGTTTCTTTCCTAAAGCAATACCACCCATTGAATGAATAATTTGCTCGAAAGTATCTTGCATGTGTTTAGCCTGCTTAATCTCATTTTCGCTCCACTTATAGTTGTAGCGAAGCGTCGGAATACCGTATTTATCAACATTATTAGGGTCGATTTCACAGTAGTTAGATTCCAATGGAATCGGTTCTCCACGGCCGGCCATACCAATATAAGCTCCGTAAGTACGAATAACATCTTCTTTCAAAGCAGCACCGTATCCGCCCGCACGTTTTTTATTGCCATTTTTATCTGTGTATAAGCCATTTACACGCTCAATTCCACCACCGAATCCGCCGCCTGGCATACCCATACCGCCACCGTATTCGATGTGATAACCACGAGGGAAATCAAGTTTTTTGTTGTCTAACCACCATGGTGTAAATACGTGCATACCACCCACACCATCTTCGTTATAGCGTTTTCTATCCATCAAGGCAGGTATAAATGCCGAACGGCTCGCACCTGTTGAGTCATTGAGATATTTACCCACAACTCCGCTATCGTTGGCCAATCCTTTTTGGAATCTTGAAGATTTTGAATTTAAGAGAATACGAGCAGTTTCGCAAGTACTTGCGGCCAAAACCACGATTTTTCCTTTGATTGAGTATTCTTTCAAATCCATTTTATTGACATAAGAAACACCCGTAGTTAGACCTGTGTTTGCATCAGTCAATACTTCACGCACCATTGCGTTGTTTATTAAAGTCAAGTTACCTGTTTTTGCGGCAGGAATACAAAGTACCGAAGAAGCCGAGAAGTCAGCGTAAGCCTGGCATGCACGACCACATTGACCGCAATAGAAACACGAACCACGCGAATCATTGATTGGCTTTGTGAGCATAGCCATACGAGAAGGAATCACAGGGATACCAATGCCCGTAGCGGCTTTTTTAATCATTAATTCGTGTAAACGTGGTTTCGGTGGAGGTAAGAAAATACCATCTGGTTCGTTTCGGATACCTTCTTTAGTACCGAAAAGACCAATCATTTTATCAACTTTATCATAATAAGGAGCAAGGTCTTCGTAGTCGATAGGCCAGTCATCGCCAATACCAGTTAATGAACCTCTTTTGAAATCATCTGGACCGAAACGCATTGAAATACGTCCCCAGTGGTTGGTGCGGCCCCCCAACATTCTTGAACGGAACCAACGAAATTGAGTGCCTGCAGCAGCTGTATAAGGTTCACCTTCAATATCCCAACCTCCCCAAGCGGCATCAAAATCGCCAAATGGACGGTGACGTGTACTTGCACCACGTCGAGGAGATTCCCATGGGTTTTTCATTTGCGTAATATACTTTGGGTCGGCAGGGTCGAAGTATCCACCGGCTTCCAGTAAACAAACTTTGGCACCTGCTTTTGCCAGTTGATATGCAGCCATACCACCGCCAGCTCCCGAACCTACAATTACAACATCGTAAACTTTCGGTTGCTCTTTAATCTCAAATAAATTCATTTTTTATTAGGGATGAAATAGAAATTAATTGCTTAAAAACATTTAAGGTACTAAAATAAAACTTTATTTTTAATTATGCCCTTTGTTCAAAATTTTATTTTTTAAAATAATTTAATTTATAAAAGGTACAACAAAAAATAAAGGCCCCGTAGGAGCCTTTATTCAGATTTAATATTTTTAAAACTATTGTTCTATTACGGTAAGATTCGCCTCATTATCGAGTTTTATTTGAGGTTTTTCTTTATAAATACTCACAATACCCTTCACTTTAATATTTTTATCTTGTAGAGCAGCCTCGGTGAATTTGCCCTTTGATAAAACCTCGCCTTCTACCACAATCGTCACTTCATTGCTTGGGTGTGGCTTATCAATATTGAGTAAAAGCATATCGCCAGTTTGTCGTTGAAATAACCTCGAACCCGCCACTTTGCCTGTTAAGATTACTTCTTTCCCCACGAAATCTTTGGCTTGCGATGCCGTAATAGTTTCTTGTGCAAAAGCATTGAAACCAAGGCAAATAAATAGCAAAAGCATCAATTTTTTCATTGAATTTTTCTGTTTTTATAAAGTTTGTTATTGCAAAGCTATCACTTTAAAATCTCGCGAGCAATAACAAGTTTCTGAATCTCAGAAGTGCCTTCATAAATTTGTGTAATCTTAGCATCACGCATCAAACGCTCAACGTGAAATTCCTTCACGTAGCCATATCCACCGTGAATTTGGACGGCTTCGGTAGTAGCCCACATGGCCACTTCTGAGGCAAAAAGTTTGGCCATTGCGGCAGACTCAACATAATCTCTACCTTCGTCTTTATCGCGAGCTGCTTTATAAACTAACAAACGTGCCGCTTCGATTTTGGTTGCCATTTCGGCCAATTTAAACTGAATAGCCTGATGCTCGCTAATCGACTTTCCGAAAGCCTTTCTTTCCTTCGAATACTTCACGGCCAATTCATACGCACCTGCCGCAATGCCGAGTGCTTGAGCTGCAATGCCTATTCTACCACCATTGAGTGTACTCATGGCAAACTTAAATCCAAAACCATCGACACCAATTCGGTTCTCTTTGGGCACTTTTACATCAGTAAACATCAACGAATGTGTATCTGAAGAACGAATACCCATTTTATCTTCTTTTTTGCCAACCACAAATCCTTCGGTACCTTTCTCTATAATCAGCACATTGATGCCTTTGTGCTTCAACTCTGGGTGGGTTTGAGCAATAACCAAACAAACTGATGATGTTCCGCCATTAGTAATCCAGTTTTTAGTACCATTTACCAAATAATAGTCGCCTTTATCTTCAGCAGTTGTTTTTTGTGAAGTAGCGTCCGAACCAGCTTCTGGTTCCGACAAACAAAACGCTCCAATGATTTGTCCTGATGCCAAAGGTTTGAGGTATTTCTGCTTCTGTTCTTCTGTACCAAACGCCTCTAAGCCCCAGCAGACCAATGAATTATTAACTGACATCGCAACTGAAGCAGAAGCATCAATTTTTGAAATTTCTTCCATCGCCAACACATACGAGATTGTATCCATTCCACCACCACCGTATTCTGGCGAGACCATCATACCCATAAAGCCCAGTTCTCCCATTTTTTTGATTTGTTCATAGGGAAAAACCGAGTGGGTATCACGCTCAATGGCGGTTGGTAAAAGCTCAGTTTGAGCAAATTCACGAGCGGCTTCTCTTACCGCTAAATGCTCTTCGGTGAGATTAAAGTTTATTCCTTCAATTGTTGTAGCTGCCATTTTATTTGGTTTTATCGTTTGTTATTGTTGATGAATCAAAGATATAAACAAAAATATTAGTATGCAAGCATACTAATATTTTTATAAAATGATACTATTTTCAGAAAAATTACAATTTTGAAAGATATTGAACACCTTCTAAAAGACGGTCTAAATCTTGTAATGATGTATAAACATGAGGCGTAACACGTACACCATCTAATTTTTCCCATTTGATTGGTGAGGTATGAATTTTGAATTTACCAAAAAGTTCGCTTTCGATTTTTCCAGCCTCTAAACCTTCAATACCAAAATGAGCTAAAGCTCCAGAAAACTCAGCTTTCAGCGAAGTATTGAGTTTCACTTTCGGAAGTTTCTTCGCTTCTTTGGCCCAATAATCTTTTAGAAAGCGTAAACGTGCTTCTTTTCTTGCATTTCCCAAGGCTAATTGAAAATTGAGGGCTTGCCCGATGGCTTGTTCAATCATAAATGGACGAGTACCGAGGTTTTCAAACTTTCGAATGTTATCAGAGTTTGGTTTATCGTTTGGAATTAAGGGAAATATTTTACTTATCTTTTCTTTTTTCATCCATAACATTCCCGAGCCAATGGGAGCCGATAGCCACTTATGGAGGCTTGTTCCGTAATAATCTCCACCTAAATCAGGAATTTTATATTCGAGGTGTGCAAAAGAGTGTGCCCCATCAATAAGCACTTCAATGCCACGTTTGTGTGCTTCTTCGGCGATTCTTTTTGAAGGAAGAATCTGTCCATTCCAATTGATAATATGCGTAATATGTACAACTTTAGTTCGTGGAGTCATTTGCTCCACATATTTCTTCACAATCAGTTCATTATCTTCGGCAGGTAGGTCTAATTCAACATAATTTATCTTCAAACCATCTCTCAATTCTCTTTGACGCCACGCGTGTAGCATATTGGGATAATCGTAGCGACACATGACAATCTCATCCCCTTTTTGAAGTGGCATTCCCAGAATTACGGTATCTAAGGCTTCAGTAGCATTTCGGTTGATGGCAATTTCTTCGGGCGAAACACCAGCATATTTGGCCAAATTTTCACGCAGTGGCTCGCGTCCTTGGTCGATGATTCGCCACATATAATAGCTGGGAGCTTCATTGGCCAATTTATTGTAGCGGTCAACGGCATTTTGAACAACTGAAGGAGATGGACTTACGCCACCATTATTCAAATTGATAATTTGCGGTGAAACGGTATAAGCTTGCTGAATTTGCCACCAATAATCTTCGTCAGTGGCCATTTCGAGAGCCGTTTTTTGTGGCTTATACGCCGCAAAGGCCGCTAAGTCTTCTTTAGAAAATGCTTTTAATGATGGAATAAATGAGGTGCTGGCAAGCATGGCTGCTTTGCTAATAAAATTACGTCGCGAGGGCATGGTTTAAAGAGGGTTTAGTTTAGATGAAATCGTGAGGTGAATTTATTGAAATCTGCTGATAAAAAAAATGAGTTATTAGCAATTTTAATCGGAAATTAAGTTTGCTAATAACTCATGAAAAGGTTTATGAGAGAGAATTCTTATAGAAGTCTTTTCTTCAAATATTCAATAGCCATTCCGTAGGCTTCTTTTGCTTTAGCTTCATCGTATTTAGGGTTGCTTGGATTTGCAAAAGCATGAACAGCATCAAAGATTTTATAATCTAATTTTTTGCCAGCGGTTTTCATATTGGCAGCAAACTCTTCGATTACTTGCTTTGAAATCCATTGTTCGGTAGCAAATAAGCCAAGTACATCGCTATTAAGTGTTTTTAGTTTATCAACATCCTTCACAGGCATACCATAGTACATTACCGAGCCAACATTTTGTTTGCCTCCGAGAATTGCCGATTTAAGCGACCAGCCTCCACCAAAGCACCAACCCACATTGGCTACTTTTGCTTTTTTGCCAGCAAATTGCAAACCACCTTGCACAATGCTTTCTAAACGTGCTTCAACTACTCCTTGCATGAGTTTTCCTGCTTCGCTTGCATCAGTAGCTAATTTTCCATCGTACATATCAAGGGCAAGTACGTTTACATTTCCACCTAAATCATTATAAAATACATCGGCTTGACGCTTAATGTGGTCGTTTAGTCCCCACCATTCTTGATAAACAAAGAGCCATTTATCCGACTTCTTTTTTGCTTTTACAAAATATCCATTTGCTTTTTTGCCATCTGGAGTGGCAAATTCAATCATTTTTCCACCTACTTCGCTGGTATGTTTGTAAACAATTGGAGCCAAGTGCGAAGCAATAAATGATTTATCAGAAGCAAAAACACCCATATTACCATCGTTGCTGGCGAAAACTAACTCACAACAGCTTTGTGAAAAACCAACCGCAGAAAAACCTGCCAAGAAAAGTGTTAAGATAAGTTTTTTCATGTTTTTAGAAAAAGTTTGAAATTAAATGTACGTACATATAAACCACTATGGGTTAAAAAAGGTTTTTACCATGAAACAAAAAGGAGAAAACACCTAAATGTTTTCTCCTTTTACGTTATTTATTATCAATGTTTTATACTTTTCTTTTCTCTACTAATTTCTTTCCTGCACTTAATAGTTGGTTGATTTCGGTGTAGCCCAAAAACATTTTCACTACTTTTCCTGTGTTTGGGTCAATGAAGAATAATGATGGATAACCTTGTACTTCATAAATGCTTGATAGTCTTACGCCTTCATCAGATTCCATATCAACTGCGGCATTTACAAAGTTTTGGTTGAAAAATTCGCCCAAAGTTTTATCAGGAAAAACCTTTGCTTGCAGCATCTTGCATGGCCCGCACCAAGTAGTGTAAGCATCCATAAAAATGAGTTTTTTTTCAGCTTTCGCTTTTTTAAGGATTTCTTTCCAAGAGCCTTCTGTAAATTGTATTCCTGTCGTACTCTTACCGTGTTGAGCAAATGACGCCATGCTCATGAAAACGCCAACAAGTGCTATAAAAAGTGTTTTCTTCATTTTTAGTGTTTGGTTTGCGAAATGCCCGCCTTTACAAGCATCGTTTCATAAAATTAATAATAGAATTCTATAACGCAAAAAGCTATACAAATAGTTTATTTGGTTTAGTGCAAGTTTTGTTCCAAATTTAATGTAATTAAGTCAGAATAGGTCAATACATGTACAACAACAGTTCATTATTGAAGTGCCTCGTTCCCTCATATTCTCCTTTGTGCGTTGGCTGTGCTTGCAGGTACTCTGAGGTTATCCAAGCTATTTTTTACCTTCTAATTTATTTCATCATTCTACCACCTCAGCACCTCAGAGTCTCCTTTGCACTGATTTTCCTTACGCACTCTGGAGACTCTGAGGGAACATAAAAATGCAATTTCCCATTGTTTTTTATTTTTATAATCAAATACTGCTGTAAGAATATCTTTAAAGTAATTTTTAGCCAAAACAGCTACTTCTTTGCCACCCATTATTCCAATAGTTTTATTGACAATCGGTAATCCTTCTATGGCTATATCAAACAAATAAACGTTGTCTGAAATCTATTTTACTCTTCTTGCAGCTTTCCAAAGTGTAGAATCTATTCCCAAAAACTCATTAAAATCCATGTAATTGTTTTCAGGGTTTTTAGGGTCATAATATACTTTGAATTTGTAGCCGATTAGAGTTTGTTTATCATTGTTGAATTGTTTAAACTTGGAGCCAGACCTTTTTAATTCATAATCAGTCGCATTTTTAAAAAATACAATATCTTTCACTTTATATCTATAATGAAATGAGTAAGTATTTCTTCCTAAATTAATTTCATATATCTCACCTTCTGACCAATTATTCTCGTTTTTTAATTTTATTTCCTCATTATCTCTAAAACTTCGGAATATTATTGCTACCAATACAATTCCTAAAAAAAATAATATGGGTATTATTATTTTTTCTCTAATTTTTGTTGATATTTTCATATACTTATTTGTTTACAAAAAAATTATCATTTAATAGCTCGCCTAAATCACTTCTGTTAAAATAATTTACTAACGTAAAGTTTAGAATTTCTGCTGCATATTCTTTTGTTTTGATACTGAATTCTTGAATAATTTTAATTGCTAAATCTTGTTTTATGCCTGCATCGGTAAAGGATTTTTCCCATATGGAAGAATATTTACCAATTAACTCGCCTGCTAATCTATCCGTTACAAGGTCTCCTATTGCTTGACTTGGCTTTTTACTGAAGAAAGCAATTTGCCACTTGTCTTTATTCTTATAATCAAAAGTTGCAGTCAAAATATCTTTAAAGTAATTTTTTGCCAAAATAGCTACTTCTTTACCACCCATTATTCCAATAGTTTTATTGACAATCGGTAATCCTTCTATGGCTATATCAAACAAATCAAGGTTATCTACTACACTTTGCATCGAAAAATCTTTGCCCTGTTCTATATACAAAGTTACCATTTGTTTGCTTGCTTCTACACCCATATTTAAGCCTATTTCTCCTAAAATACCTAAGCCCGCGGCACTACCTAAACCTCCAGTAGCAAATGTGGTCGTAGCAATAATGATACTTTTTCCCATCATATCTCCAAAAGCATTCAAACTTTGACCATAGGCAATATAAGTATCTTTGGGGCAATCGTAGCCTACTGGTTTAAACTCTTGGTAATTCGTTTTACCTGCTTCTACAAACATAAACTTTTCATCACCCCAACCGTCGGTTGTTTGTCTGCAAATATGATAGTATTTGCCATTTTCTTTTATGGTTATAAAATTACCCCAGTCAGCATATAGATGTTTCCAATCTTTGTGCAAAGCCGAATTATACCAATTGTGTATATCTGATTTGGGGGCATTAGTAGGGTTTACTCCATCAAAACAAGCATTAATGCTTATTATTATTGGTGGTGGTTTCATGAAAATGATATTGTCAATCGCCTCAACAGCATCCTCTACCAATTTTCCTGTGCTAACCAAGTCATTAAAATCTTCTTTTAAAGAAGTACCTTGTACATCTTTTACTAAGCCTTCAATCGCAGTTTGGCAAGTGGCTTCGTTGGATATTTTTGTTAAAAACTCATCTGTTATTGGTGGTAATGTAATTCCTTGCTCTTCAAAAATAGGGTTTTGAAGGATAGTATTTTTTAGTGTTTTTACCTTTTCGGTAGTTATAGGAGCTTCTATTACTAATTTCCCATTATCACAAATCAAGATTCATCGTTTTTGTATCTTAATCGTTTTACAATAGGTATTTGGTATAAAACATAAAAAACTATCAAAATTAAAGTAGTAATAATTGACACTAAAAGAGTATGTTTTAAAAAATAAATTAAATATACCCTTCTATACGGTATAATATAAAAACAAATAGAATATATTGTAATTGAAAAGAAATGTGTTTTAGCTTTTTTAATAAATACCAAATTTGATATGAAATAAATTAAGAGTAATAGTATCCAAAACAAAACAGCGAGTACATCTTGATAAACTCCGTGGAACATTTCCTTTCCCCAAGAAAATACATTTTCTAATAAAAATTTTTCTACCGTTAAAAATATTAAAGGTATTGATAGTGTTTCAAGAATCACTAACATTATCAAAGCTATTCTTTTCATTTAAATACAATAAAGTATGATTTCCCAACTTTTTGGGGGCTGACACAGGCTTCTTTTTGATATTACGCTTTTGCATATGATATAATTAAAAAAACTACAATAAGGAGTGGGGGGGGGGCAGTCAATTACAAAATATTATAGAATTTTTAGTCAGTTTTTTTGAAAAAAATACTTGTTTATCATTAAGAAGAGATAGAATAAAAATATTTGTATCGCAATTATGATGATAAGTAAGCCCCATTTTGTAAACTTTTCATCTAAACGTATATAAATGAATAGTAATATTGCATATATAATCAACCCAATAAAAATGCGAATGAATTTATTCTTGATTATTTCTAAAATACTAATGCTTGAATATCCAACTAAAAATGATATACTCAATAAAGCAAATGAATAGAAAAAAAAGCCATAATCATGTAAACTTTCTGAAATAGAGTTTCCTAAAATCCAAAAACAAACAAATACTAAATTAGATATACTAATCTGTTTCACGATAAGTTTCATAGAAATATTATTTATAGTGTTGACTAACCCAATACAGTATTTGCCATTGCCCTGTTTTATCATTCTGTAAGCTATATCCCGCAGAAACTAATACATACTTACTAACAAAACCACATTGGTAATGATTACATTACATCTAGTTCTTCAATAATTTTACCTATTTGATTTGAATAATAGTACAAAAGTAAAATTGAAATAACCACATAGCATATAGAAAAAGAAGCATTATTAATATTATTGTGAAAAGCAGAAATTGAGTAGTTCAGATATAAAAGCAATAGTAAAAGAAGAGATGTTTTTAACTCTTTTATATAGAGGTTGTTTAGTATTATAAAAAGATTCCCAAAATAGGTTGAATTTTGTGGTGCGAATCATCAAAAAGACCTACAGTGGAAATCTTGAGTAAAAATACGATTGAACAATATATATTACCAAATTTAAGTATTGGTTTACGTGGAAAAGAGTGTGAAATAGAACAGTTGACAGCTATTGTTTCAGCAATTTTATATCGTTTGAAAACAGGTTGTCAATGGCGTCAACTGCCAGTAAAGCAATTTTTTAATAATAAGGTTTTAACATGGCAAGGAGTCTATTATCACTTTAATGAATGGGTCAAGGACGGCTCTTGGACAAAAGTTTGGATAAATATTTTAGCATCAAACTATTCATATTTAGACTTATCTTGTATCCAACTTGATGGTAGTCATACACTTGCCAAACGTGGAGGTGAAGCTGTTGGGTATCAAGGTCGAAAAGCATCAAAAACAACTAATTTGCTCTTTTTAGCTGATAATCAGGGACAAATGTTGGCATGTGCCAGCCCACAAGAAGGAAAACACAACGACCTTTATAATATTCAGGAACTCTTTGAAGAACTGTGTCAAATGCTCATAAAAGCAGGAATTAATCTCAGAGGCCTTTTTCTAAATGCTGATGCTGGATTCGATAGCAAAGAATTTCGTCAAATTTGTAAAAATAAAGAAATTGAAGCCAATATTGATGTTAATTCTCGAAATAACAAAATAGAAAATCAATCTACTGAATATCAGCATTTTGATGAAGAGTTATACAAACGACGAGTACTCATTGAGCACGCTAATGCTTGGATGGATAGTTTCAAAGCATTACTTGTCAGGTTTGAAACGAAAGCAATTAACTGGGTGGCTTTAAATTTATTGGCATTCTCAGTTCGTTTTTTACGAAAAATTAAATATAAAAGTTAATCCTAAACAAGTTCATAAACAGAACTAATGTAAACAAGCAATAATGTAATAATTGTTAGTACTAATATTTCTAATAGTTGATAAATAGATATTGTGAAAATAAGAATCATTTTCCCCCTTATATCTTCAATGGGATAAAATAAGAAAGGTATAACTTGAAAGACACAGATACGTAAATCCTCTTTCATTAATTGCCAAAACAATTTATTTGTCGCCATTTTATTTCTGTTAACTCCGTATTTACAATTGCTTCTACTTGTCTTAGATAGGCTAATGTATTCGTTTTAGCAAGTTCTGCCTCTTTTAAATAATCTGTTTGTATAACAGGCAACAAAGCTTTGATAGAACAGATTTTTTTTGAATCGTACCATATGTAATATTTCCATTTGTTTTCATAATTACTAAGTTACTACCGTATTTTATTTTTCGGTGAATGTCTAAGTTTATTCTTTAATCATTGTTTTTATTGTCTTGAAATATTTTGTTTTTACATTTAGTTTCTTCAAAAAAGCGTACCCCCAAATTTGGAACATTGTCCCCGTTTTTTAAAAAGAGTCTAAATCGGAAAGAATTTTTGGGATTGATGCCCAATAATAAACAATTAAGCTCAGTGAGAAAAAATATAATGGAATGAGATGCCAAAGTGGAATGTCTGGAGGAAATCCTTTATCATTTAAAACAGAAAAGTTATAATCATAAAAGGCAATAAAAATTACGAAAATTATTCTTTTTATCAATATTTTATTATTGAACTTGTTTAGGATTAACTTTTATATTTAATTTTTCGTAAAAAACGAACTGAGAATGCCAATAAATTTAAAGCCACCCAGTTAATTGCTTTCGTTTCAAACCTGACAAGTAATGCTTTGAAACTATCCATCCAAGCATTAGCGTGCTCAATGAGTACTCGTCGTTTGTATAACTCTTCATCAAAATGCTGATATTCAGTAGATTGATTTTCTATTTTGTTATTTCGAGAATTAACATCAATATTGGCTTCAATTTCTTTATTTTTACAAATTTGACGAAATTCTTTGCTATCGAATCCAGCATCAGCATTTAGAAAAAGGCCTCTGAGATTAATTCCTGCTTTTATGAGCATTTGACACAGTTCTTCAAAGAGTTCCTGAATATTATAAAGGTCGTTGTGTTTTCCTTCTTGTGGGCTGGCACATGCCAACATTTGTCCCTGATTATCAGCTAAAAAGAGCAAATTAGTTGTTTTTGATGCTTTTCGACCTTGATACCCAACAGCTTCACCTCCACGTTTGGCAAGTGTATGACTACCATCAAGTTGGATACAAGATAAGTCTAAATATGAATAGTTTGATGCTAAAATATTTATCCAAACTTTTGTCCAAGAGCCGTCCTTGACCCATTCATTAAAGTGATAATAGACTCCTCGCCATGTTAAAACCTTATTATTAAAAAATTGCTTTACTGGCAGTTGACGCCATTGACAACCTGTTTTCAAACGATATAAAATTGCTGAAACAATAGCTGTCAACTGTTCTATTTCACACTCTTTTCCACGTAAACCAATACTTAAATTTGGTAATATATATTGTTCAATCGTATTTTTACTCAAGATTTCCACTGTAGGTCTTTTTGATGATTCGCACCACAAAATTCAACCTATTTTGGGAATCTTTTTATAATACTAAACAACCTCATTGAAAATTTTTATATATCGAATGCCAATCGCAGGTTTATTTTAAAGAAAGCGTTTCAGCAAGAATCTATAAAAGCTCCTATAAAAGGTTGGGTTGGTGGTAAACGAAAATATAGCGACTTTTCTTGCCCTCTATGTAACTCCAATTGGGTTATTAAAGATGGTTTACGAAACAAGAAGGAACGATATAAATGTAGAAGTTGTAATAAACGATTTTTCTACATTTTAGAATAATATTGTATACCATAATCAGGAATTTGATTGCTAAAACATACCATTATCTATATTTCTTTGCATTCTTAATATTCGCTTAATTTCTTTTTATAATAAAAATCCAAAAACTTGGAACACCACTAACGAGGTTTTTCAAAGTAACTTACTCCATTCCATTTGCTTATATGAAATTAAAAGTTCATTTTTTTGCTCCAAGTCTTTAATATCTCTGCTCAATATAACAAAATTAAAATCATCGGGGTCTTGGTTCATTCTTTTTAATTCGAGGGCCATTCCTAATGTACCAGTATTTGATACATAAGAAATTATGTGTCCTATAATTCCTGTATCAATAGTTAATACACAACCATTAAAAATTATGCTTTCATTATCCTCAAAATTAATTTTGAGGGATTGTTGTATGTAATTATTATAAATTGCTATAATTTTTTCCCCTTTTAAGCTTTGTAATATTTCCATATTAATCAATACTTTCTACTTCAATAGTTTTATAAGCAATTCTTATTTCATTTTGAAAATGTTCCTTTCCTCCATCTCCTTTTATCAGAAAAAAGTTATATTCATCAACATCTAAGTTCATTTCTCTAAAAACTATAACAAAACTCATTTCTCCCTTATAATCGTTTAAATTTTTTACAATTTTCCCTATTATACCAGAATCAAATACTAATGGGCAATCATGAAATACCAAATATTTATTTGTATTTTCAAAACTAATTGACAACTTATTTTGATTATAGTAATGAATCATTGCATGTACCTTTAACCCTATAAATTCCTCAAAGATATTTTTCATAATTTTTCTCTTTTGATTTAACTACTAAATAAATAGCTTTAAAATTAGGGTATCAAGAAGTAATAACTCTATCCTAAATTCTTTTTAACAATCACCTCCTTTGATGTGTATTTTTCCAGCTCCAAATCAAAACCATATAGTTGATAGTCAATTTTTAATTCCTTATAATTAGGGTTGCTTTCATAAAAATCTATAATAGCTTTTCTTACAATTGCTCTATTTTCTATTTTGTATTCATTGTAAAACCATTCTGCACCAAAATTCCAATCAATTCCTAAAATTAATGTTGGTATATTTTTATTATCTATGTAAATGCTCAAAATATACTTATTGTCTGTTTGTTTAAAATTTTTCTCTATACTTTCATATTGGAGACTTGCAGATGCAATAATTATTGTTGTACCAAAACTCATATTTAATATATTATTAACAGCAGGATAATTAATTTTAGACAAAATACTATCAACAATTGAACTATATGGTTCATTCGATTTATTCTCATCAATAAGAAATAATTCATAATCAACGCCTTCAAAAGCACTAACATTAAAGAAAAAAAAGTGTCTAATAAACTCATTTAATGCACTTTTTAGGTCATAAAAAAACGTTTCCTCGTTTGTGCTTTTTGGATATTCTGAAATTACCATTGAATATTCAAATAACAAATAATCTTTTGAAAATGGCTTTTCTATTCCAAATTCGTTTTCGATAAGTCTTCCTTCTATTATCATTGTATTTATTTCAATAAAGTTAAATCTAAATCTACCCAGCCATCCGTAGCCTTTAGAGTGAGTTTAGAAATTGTACCATCATTCTTTAGCTTCGCAAAGGGTTGATACGTTTTTCTTTGCCACTCATATGTAATCTGTGCAACAGTCATATCATTTATTTCTACAAAGAGATTTACATTTTTGAGACCAACATTATTTACAGAAGCATAGGCATCATTTATCCGAGTAATCCATTTTCCCGAATTGGTAGTTTTCAACTGTATAAATTTACTATCTATTACCAAAATTCCGTCAACTGCTGCCTGCTTAGTACTTACAGGGGTATAGGCTTTTGTTCCATATTTATTACATATGTCCTCTAAAAATGCTAATTCATTAGGAGAACCTATATTTATTTTCTCTACAGTTGTGGCTGGGTCAGCATAAATAAGTTTATTACTATAATAAGTACCATCGGCATTTTTTAGAAAATCAATTGTTTTAAAATCTGAATAACCTATTTTTTGTAACTGATTTTTTAATAATGTTAAATTTGCAAGCGTTGTCTGTTTACTTGTTTGCCATAAATATAGTAAATCTAAATCTCCTTCAAGTGCTTGTTTTAAAGTGGATTTGCCTAAATCCGCTTCTAAGCTACTTAAAATTGCATCATCCCATAATAATCTATCTAACTCATCTAAAACATGCGTAGCTAATTTCTGAATATTGGGGTAATTTGCATAACGAGAGGCTGTTGTTGTTCCTTTTAGCCACTTTTCTCCGTTGGTATCTTCAACAAATTCAATTGTACCAGTTTTAAAGCTACTGCCTCTTTCCATGAAATGAACATTTGTCACTTCATCGAGCTTCGTTGTTGCTCCTGTTCCTGTAAACCAACGCTCAAAATACTAATAACCCCACCTTTGGAACACTACCAAGCTTATCCAACTACCCATTCTTTTAAAAATTTAAAAAAATCAACTGTTTCAATTTCTTCTTTTTCAACATCATTTAAATTATTGTAATATAAAACGGTTATTTCTTTCATACATGAAACCCAAGAATTGCATCCATCTACCGAAAACTCTAATGAAGGCTTAAATTCGTAATTATTTTCGTAATCATAATTTGAACTCCCATCACTTATAATTTTATAGATTTCTTCATCAGAGGCTCTCATTAAAAACTCTAATTCGATTAAACTCGATTTAAGTTTTTCTTTATCAGTTAATAAATAATTGAACAATAACGCTACTTCTTCTGAGTGATTTATACCCGAAAAGCTTACTTGTTTTTTGTTTATTTTTTGTTTTTCAATAAAATACTTCATAGTATAGGAAATATGGTTTCTATTACGCCATTACGTTCTAAAAATTGAATCTTAAACCCTTCAGAGCAAACCCCCTCATATACATAAGCACCATTACCGATTGAGGTAGCACTACCTTTATTAGACCAAGCTAAAGCAATTTCTTCCTGCATTTTACCTTTTGTCCAACTGTCAGGAAACAGAGTAGAATTTCTACTTTTAGTTTTCCAACCCCAAAAAGTAGGGTCTGGCACATTGGTATTTGGGTTATAATTTCGTTGATGATACAAATATAAATCTTCATCATAAACTCTAATTTTACATTCTTTTAACCCATTTGCAGTATTACTATTTGCGGTACTTATTATCTGAATATCTCCTGTACGATATGGTGGATTACTATTAACCGCACTAATATGATGCCCACCTCCTGCATTACCAAAAGTTGTTGTGCCATCTGCATTTAAGGTTTTCTTAATATCTCCTCTAAAAATATGCTTATCAATTAGGTCATTAAATTCTAATTTTACTTTTTTCAAAGCCTGCAAAAATTTACTTTCCCCTTTAAAGCTATTTAGGTGATTTACATTCTTCCATACCTCCAACAAACTCACATCTTCTTCAAAAGCAGTTTTTAAAGCACTGTTTCCAGCCAAATCAGTTTCTAAAGTAGTTAATAAATCATCTGCCAAATTATCTACTTCATCTAAAACATGTGTAGCTAATTTCTGAATATTTGGATAATTGGCATAACGAGAGGCAGTTGTTGTGGCTTTTAGCCACTTTTCTCCGTTGGCGTCTTCAACAAATTCAATTGTACCAGTTTTAAAGCTACTGCCTCTTTCCATGAAATGAACATTTGTCACTTCATCGAGCTTCGTTGTTACTCCTTTAACCAAATTTTTAAATTTCTAATCCTGAAATTTGAAAAACTGTCCAACCTTAAGGCTTCATAATTTCTTTTAGTTTTTTCAAAACACCAATATAATTATTTACATAAGTTTCGTTTTCATTTAACCAATTGTCGTCGTAAAAAGATGAAGGCTCTAAATCACACCATATTCCTTTTAAATCATTTCTAATGTATTCTATAAACTCTCTTTTGTTTATTTTTTCCATTTTTTCAATTGTAAAATCAATCATTTTTATTGCATAGTCTAACCTATTATCTTCTTTATCAATTAATTCTTCATCAAAAAAAAACTTACCATGGGGAATATGAAAATTACTTTTAATATCATCTAAAAATTCATAAAACCATTTCGGATGTTGATATTTCGAAAGAAATAACTCCATAAACTTTTGTACCCATGAGATTAGCCCATTGTTGTAGTCAAACTCTTTTCCCTTAAATCTTACCGTTTCCCAGCCCATTATTTTGTAATATTTATAAGTTTACTTGTTCCAAATTTACTAATAATATAATCCATTGTTTCTGTATATAAAGTGGGTTCTAATTGCTTCATCTTTGTAAGGTTCGAAACAATCCCCAAATTTGGAACACTGTCAAACCTTAGGCCTTCATAATTTCTTTTAAACTCTTTAAAACACCTACATAATATTTTTCATAAGTTTCATTTTCTTCCATCCAGTTTTCATCATAAAAAGATTCGGGCATTAAGTCACACCAAGAACCCTTTAAACTTTCTCTTATATATTCAATAAACTTTCTTTTGTTAATACTTTCCATCTTTTTTAATGTTAAATCAATCATTTTTATCGCATAATCCAACCTGCTATTTTCTTTATCAATTAATTCTTCATCGAAAAAGAACTTTCCATGAGCTATGTGGAAATTACTATTTAAATCATCTAATGCTTCATAAAACCATTCTGGGTGTTCATATTCCCTCAAATATAATTCCATGAATTTCTGTACCTTAGATACAATCTGGTTATTTTCCATGTAATATTTTTTATTAAAAAAAACTGGTTCTGCTCCCATTATTTTGTAATATTTATAAGTTTATTCGTTCCAAATTTATTAATAATATAATCCATTGTTTCTGTATATAAAGTGGGTTCCAATCGCTTCATATTAGTAAGATTTAAAACAACATAATCAGACTTTATAAAATGTATATCCAACGATTCAAAGAATTTTCTTTTTTGTGACGGTTTTCTTGCAAATTCGCTAATAGCCATTTCGGCAATTCCACCACCTGTTTCATCAAAAGTTTTTCCTCTGTATGGGCCACTCAAGGAAACCCAATCCCCTTTTGTTGTATTGTCTATGGCTTTATATCTTTCAAAGTACCCATATCGTTCTTCGATTTCAAAACCAGCCTCTCCTTCTATTATTGACTCCTCACCTTTATCAAGGTCTTTACCAAGTTCTTTTATTCTTTCAGTTGGATTTGTTTTTCTGGTCTTTATTATTTTTCCAACTTTTTTAACTAATTCAGCATTAGGCTCTTTGATAAGTTTCCAAACGTCTACTAAATCAGCCTCGCTTTCAAAAGCGGTTTTTAGTTCAATATTTCCAGTTAAATCACTTTCTAACTTAACTAAAAAATCATCTGCTAAATTATCTACTTCATCAAGTACATGCGTTGCAAGTTTTTGTATATTGGGATAATTGGCATAGCGAGAGGCAGTCGTTGAAGCTTTTAGCCATTTATTGCCACTGGCATCTTCAACAAATTCAATTGTACCAGTTTTAAAGCTACTGCCTCTTTCCATGAAATGAACATTTGTCACTTCATCGAGCTTCGTTGTTACTCCCGTTCCTGTAAACCAACGCTCTGAGGTATATACACCTTCTTTACTTACAGTAAACAAACTCGTAGTTTGGCCTTCGGCAATTACTTTAACTTCGGTGGCTGTATGCTCAATTGCTCGTAAAGGTATATTTTTAGGCAGCTTAGGGAGTTTTTTTAGGGTATTTACTCCTACTTCGGCAGGGCTTGCTCCACCAGCAGTAGCAAATATACTACCTACTTCAAACATCCGCTTGCCGATAGCATAATTCTGTAAATCGTTTAGCGTGCCTACATTACCTAAATCTTTGGCAAAAGTCTCAACGTATTTATCAATATTGGCATGGAGTGCATCAAACCCACTCGCCCATTTATCCCAGTTTAATACAATATCGGCATATATGGGTACTTTTTTCTTGAATTTTATGTATTCTTCACAAGCATTAATGTCTTCGGCAAGTGTCTCTATTTGTTCGTTTTTCCATTTATCAACTACAAAATTGATAAGCTCACTATCATAATCAAGCTTGCGTATCTCATCTTCGAGTTTGTCTATTTTCTTGATATTATCCCACAACTCGTCTTCACAGGTAATTCCCAATAGATAATCACGAAGTAGGTCGTCTATATTACTAAGTGGCATTACGAATTTGCCAAATTGCCCAAAATTTACCCCTGTCCGATAGGTTTCATCAATAACACCCGCCAATTGTGCAAAGTTGGGGTTGCCAACTCCTTTCCAAAAACACTCAGGCACTATTCCGTTGTCATAGGCTCTCAGTTGGGTTGTGGTACATTTATGTAGAGTGTTCCAATATGATTCAAAAGAATCTAAGAAATTAGGCTGTAATTCGGCGAGTGTATTCTCTAAAAATGGTTGATATGGTTTAAATTCATAAAATTGAGACGCAGGCAAAAGCCAACCACCTTTGGCATTCAAATCATCGGTCAGGTACTTACCATTTTCATCTTTTTTGATGCTTGGTAGAATATTAATATCATAAAAGCCCGCAAAACCGTTACTACCGTCATAAACTAAAGGTTTATACTCTTTTCCATTTATGATGTAATTACCTGCGGTATTCCTTACCACATCTACATAAAAGCTTACCAGATAATTACCTATTTTATAGTTCTTAGTAGTTGTTTTTGTATCAGGGTCTGGTAAGTCAATGATGTATTTCTTACCAAGATAGTCTTGTAATAATTTATCATTTACCTCTGGGGATGTCTTTGTTTTTTCTTTATAATCGCTTATTAGAATATCTCCTTCGAATGTACTTGCTAATAATTCGGCTGCATTTCCAAAATCGCATTCATCAGAATTACCGTTTACTATGGCATTAATTATTGCCTCTTTATTAGCCGGGAGCTGGTAAGTAGCAACTGTTTTCAACCCTGATTCGAGTTTTGGTAAGAATTGTGCTACTTTTTCAGCAGATATTTTACCCTCTTTATCTTTTAACAAATTAATATCGGCACATAATAGGCCTGCAATATATCCTGCCATTGCCTGCTTAAGTTGTATTTTTGTTTCGCTGCAAGTAGAAGTAGTTGCATAGGCAACTCTTCCCCCAGCAACAGGAGTCTCAGATGGTGCATCATTGGTTGCGTTAATTTTAGGTTTTATTGTATAACTTAAAGAACAATCGACCCCATCAATACTACAAATTGCTTTATAGGTAGTTATTGTATTAGTTACACGTACACCAATGCCACCTCGTTCGTTTTCTTCTATTCCATAATAGTTAAAACCTGTACCTTCCTTTTTATACCAACTTACAGTAACTGGACATGAAACATTTGGTACTAAATCAATAATATCATTGACAGGCCATGATTCCTCTTTTGTTGTATTCTGCCAACCTTCACAATCAAAAGCAGTTACCCCAATAAATGCAGAACAGGTACTGCCACATTTCACGGTATAATAAGTAACCCGGTCATTTTGTTTTGTTTTTATGGAGGTATTAATACTATACTGGTCATCCCAAGACCAGATAGGAGTTGTACTACAACCCACCACCTCCAACCTTATTTCTTGTCCAGGTTTTACGACAGGAAAGCCATAATAAGGCTTTTTATCGGTTGCATTTTTATAAAAATTAATACCAAAATTTTTAGGGCATGTGCCTTGTGTACCTGCTAATACAGCACCAGAACCCGTCAATTGAACATTAATAGTGACCGTTTTGGTAGCCTCAAAGTCTTCACCCTTACATGTAGCTTGAAATGTTTTTGGAGGGCTAACATTTACCGTTCTTACAGCTTGCCCTTGGGCTTCTCCATCAGACCAAAATACACTTCCACCAATACACCCACTGGTTGTAAGGATAACAGGTTGGGTTTTTCCATAAGGAATCTGTGTTTTTGAAGCCGTTAACTGGAAATTTCTTAATGTGGCATTAATCGGTACTTCTATCACAGAGGGAGAAAATCCTACTTTATTACATGTAGCAATAAATGTAGTTGCGTTACTTAAAATTATGGAAGCATCTGTTGGTGATAAATTACTAATTATTGTTCCTGTACTTTTGTTTTTCCAAATGACTTTCCCGTTTGTACAGCCATCACCAATTAATTTAACGGTATTAGACTCACCCTTAAAGATAGTCGTTGGAGTAGCTTTAGGTTTAAAGTCTTCACAAACAATTTCTGGAGCTAAAAACTTATCAATTTTTATGTTTTGAGTTGCTTTTTTATCCATACATACAGCTTCATAGGTAACATTTGTGACTGGTTGTACGACAATGAAGTTTCCTTCTTCTCCTGTACTCCATTTGACAATATCACCACAACCTTGTGCTGTAAGTGTGATGTTTTCAGCAATTTTATATGAGTTTTTTAAAGGCTGGGCTAAAATCTTAAATGGATTTACATTTAATTTAACTACATCACCACAGGGTGTTAAAGGAGTCCTGCTACATAATGCAACATACGTAAGGGTTTCAGTAGGTTTAATGGTAATTATTGTTCCTGTTTTTCCATTATTCCAATTGACAGTAGTGGGACAACCTGTCGCCTTTAGCGTAATTTCTTCTCCAATATTTATATTGTTTGTTTTAGAACTACTCACGGAAAAAGGTACTCCAAAATAATTTTCACATGGCAAATAGACATCTACCGTTACTTCACTTTTACAAGTTTTTGTGTAAGTGGTATTATATCCACAAAAACCACCATACTGAGTTGTACAACTCAGGATAAAAGTAGTTTTGCCATTGATTGCCATATCTGAATAGGCAGACCCAAAATTGCCATTTGCATTTATAAAACTTAGAGAACCAGTTGCATTATATGGGCAAGAGCTTAATAAGAGAACTTTGTCTCCTTTTTTTACAATATTGGAGGGAGTTGTAAGTTTGGTCTCAGTAGTACATTCTGGCTGGGTGACATTAACTGTAATAGGGTCTGATTGACACCCATCATTACCACAAATGCCGACATACACACTACTTTTAGAGGGGCAAAAAGTGGGACTTGATTCATTAATATCGGTTGTAGATGACTTCCAAGTTACGGAACCACTGCATCCTGTTAGTTGTAATGTTATCCCATCCCCACTAATTATTGAGATGGGGTTGGTTGTCCAAATATTTTTGAGCTGTGTTCTATCGTAGTAAAGTACTCTTGCAATTGCCTTACAGGTATTAAAATTACCCAAAGTTGCATCACTTGTTAGATTGTTACCCACTGCAACTAATTCATAATCATATAATTGTTCGGAATCTAAATCTTCTAATGTTATGGTATTTCTGTTTCCTATTGGAATAAACTTTTCTAACCCAACTTTATCTCTATATACTAATCTATAACTTTCGTGTAACTTATTCTTATCCCAAGATAGTTTAAGGGAGTTTTTGTCAAGTTGTACAATTTTAACATTTTCAGGTTTGGGCAATATATTTTTAAGTGTACTGAATTTTCCATTTAAGTAAGTATCTCCTAATTTACTGCCGATGTACGCATCAATTTTAAACTCGTAATTACTATTTTCTTGTAGTTTTTTAAGGTATAAACTATTTTTACTATCTACAGTCTCTATTAATTCTCCTCCATTGGGAGTTTTGTAGCTGATTACATATTTAGTAAATCTTGGGTCGCCTTCCCAAACAATAGTTGATTGATTAGTCCCTATGTCAGCGACAATTACATTTTGTATTCTTGGTGGTTTAGGGGTGTTTTCTTGATGTAATGCCTTTATTTTCTCAATAATAGCATCAACCTTGGCTTTTAAATCTGGAATGGTCGGGTAACTTGTTCCTGCGGGCGGCGTTCCGCCTTCAATGGTTTGTTTATCGGCATTGAGTTGGGTCAAGATGGCCGTCATATCTCCTATGATTTCGGCTATTTTAGGGTCAGTTTCACCCGAACCAAATACCTCCGAAAACTTATCTTTCCAAGTACCGATGGCTACTTCTACCCCTTTGGTATAAGTCAGTAAATCCTGTTTTTCTTGTGGGGTTACTGTTCCTTTGGTCGCTATTTCGCTACCTTTTTCTTGGTATTTTTTTATGGCTACTTCTAAATCACCATGAAAAACCGTAGGTTCGGTGAGTTTGATAATATCGGCAATGGTTCTAACTTGCTCATTTTGCAAGTCAGTTTGGCTGATTGGGCGAGTGCGGAAGTAATCGCCCACCTCATATACACAGCCGCCTTGTGTACCTGCTTCACCTTTTTTTGCTTTGATACCCGAAAACTCAACGGCCATGAAAGAGTTATCTAAAAATGGTAGCTTTACAAGCCCCTTCCCTGAAAGTGTATTGCCGCCACCAATTGCCGTCACTAAAACAGCGTAATCGTAAATACCCAATACATCGCCTACATTGAGCGAGCGAAGGTCTTCGGCATCAACTGGTGGCAAGTCAACGAATGGATGAGTAGGACTACATTCAGCATAAGCATCGGCATTAGTCACGCATTCAGGTTTGATAATTTTGTTAAAAATACCATCTAAAGTCTCCACAGGTCTTGTCGTACCATCGGTATTGATTTCAACACCAATCGTATAAGGGTCAAGAATAGCAGGGTCTATCATTTCAGGGTCTTCTTCATCAAACTCCGAATCATCAATCTTAAATATTTCTGGCTCAGTACTTGGGTCTCCCGAAGGGAGTATATCTCCTTCACGAAGTGCAGCCATAGTGTTGGTATTATCTCCACAAGCTGAACTCAGCTTAAACTCATAGTCTGTTTTATCTTTCAATCCACTAATGACCGCACTGTTACCATTGAATGGTACAGAATTCCAAATCGAAGTCTTGGTTGTTTTATACCAAGCCGTGATGGGATAAGTCTCGGCATCTTCGGCAGTGGCTTCACAGGTCAACTCTACTCTTCCTTTGCCAATTGGATTAATCACCATACCTTCGGGGGCTACGCAGGGCTTGCCGTAGCTAAAAGTAACCACTTGACTTTTTCCCTCATTTTCATAATCATCCGCATTCGTATCATCTAATTCTTGCACCTGAACGGCATAGCGTTTTCCTTTCTCCAGCGGAATATTCCCTGCTCCATAATTAAAATAAGGATTGGTAGTGGTAATTTCAATTGGCTGAATTCCGCTATTGGCAACTACATTGGGGTCATCATCGCCGCTGAGGGGGTAGATTCTAAGTTTATAGGTTTTTCCTTGGGCGGCATTCAACGATGCCGTGCTGCGGCTCGTCCAAGAAAACAAAACATTTTGGGGAGTTGTAACGGGTAGAATCGCTCCATCCTGCGGAATATTGATGATAGGCGGATAGTTTTTGAATACATTCATCAAGGCCATACCCGTATTAGATACTTGTCTGTTTCGGTCAACTTCGTAGGCTTCTACTGTCCAAGTGTAGAGTCCTTCAGGCAAACGTCCACCATTATACAAAGCACTAATATCCACGCCATCCACAACTAAATTCGAGATATTGAAATACTCGGCTAAATCACTGGCGGTCAGCATTCTTGGTTGTCCAGGGATTAGTGTCAAGGTCTGATTTGGAATAAAGCCATCTATGGTACGAATATCAACCCCAACACCCGATAAACGGATTTTTAAATAAACATCCACCGAAGGTTTGGTCAGGTCTTTGAGTAATAAATGCACCTTGAACATATCGGTACTGGTACTAATCTCCGACCATTTTAGAGTGTAGCTCGGCTTGACAATGGGAGTGCAAGTAACGGGGTAGTTTTGACTCAAAGCTCTTGTGGATAGCAGAAACAAGACCATAGTCAAACTTCTACCAAATAGCCTTGTGATGGATTTGTAGTAAGGAAAAGTCATCTTTAATATGTATATATCAGGCAATCACATATATCAATAAACATTTGTGATTTTATTTGACTCTTGTATGGAAGTTTAGGTCACAATGGGCTTTTTAAAAATCAAAATATATTTTTAAAAGGCTTGTTGAATTGACCTTAGTATGATGATGGGCGATTATTGAAACTAGAGAACAAATCTACTCAGTAGGTATTAAAGTCACGGAATGTGCTAAAATTAGCGTATTTGAATTTTGTAATTAATTGAAAGTAGGAGAAGAGAGGAGTAAGATACACTGGTTATCAAAAATAATTGATAACCAGTATGAAATTTGAAGCAGATTTTTTTAATCTAAAAGTTTGATTTAAGTAACAAAACCCAATTGTTAAATACATTTAAGAATAATTTATTGAGCAGGGGTTTTACATGTAAACGTCAATTATTTTTTTATTGAATAGTTTTTATAGGTTAAATAGACACCAATAATATATTTAACTTTAAATTTCACCCTGCCCAATTTTCTCTATCCAAACTACGGTATTGGATGGCTTCAGCCAAATGCTCAATTCTGATTTCCTCTGAACCTGCCAAATCGGCAATTGTTCGACTTACCTTTAGAATACGATCATAGGCACGTGCTGAAAGACCGAGGCGTTCCATTGCTTTTTTGAGTAATGCTTTTCCTGCATCGCCAATATCACAGATTACTTTCACCATTTCGGGTGGCATCATAGCGTTGGAGTGTATTTCGGGGTAATTCTCAAAACGTTGAGTTTGAATTTCTCTGGCTTTTACTACACGCTCACGAATTTCGGCTGAAGTTTCATTTTTGCGAGTAGAGGCAATTTGGTCGAAACTTACGGGGGTCACTTCTACGTGTAAGTCAATTCTATCTAAAAGGGGCCCAGAAATTTTATTTAGGTATTTGCCTACAGTTCCTGGTGGACAAGAACAATCTTTTTCAGGATGATTGTAATAACCACATGGGCAAGGGTTCATACTGGCAATGAGCATAAAATTGGCTGGAAAATCAACTGCTTGCCGTGTGCGAGAAATAACTACTTTTCGCTCTTCCAATGGCTGACGCATTACTTCTAAAACCGTGCGTTTAAATTCGGGAAGCTCATCAAGAAATAATACACCATTATGAGCCAATGAAATTTCACCAGGTTGGGGAAAACTTCCTCCGCCAACCAGGGCAGCATCAGAAATAGAGTGATGTGGCGAACGAAACGGTCGTCGAGCAATGAGCGTGGCTTTTGTTCCCAACTTTCCTGCCACCGAGTGAATTTTGGTGGTTTCGAGTGCTTCATGAAGTGTTAATGGTGGCAAAATCGAAGGAATTCGTTTGGCAAGCATTGTTTTCCCTGCTCCCGGAGGGCCAATCATAATCACATTGTGCCCGCCAGCGGCCGCAATTTCCATGGCACGTTTAATATTTTCTTGTCCTTGCACGTGCGAAAAATCAGCATCGTATTCATTGATGGAATTAAAGAAAATATCGCGGGTATCGGTCACGAGTGGCTCAATTTCTTTTCTTCCTGTTAGAAAATCAATGGCTTCGGTGAGTGATTCGACAGGAATAACATCTAATGAATTCACAATTGAAGCTTCCATGGCATTTTCAGCGGGAAGAATAAAGCCTTTCAGCTTGTTTTTTCGAGCTTCAATGGCAATCGGCAAAACTCCTTTGATAGGGCGAAGGGTTCCATCTAAAGCTAATTCGCCTAAAATAACGTAATCTTCTAAGTTCTTAGTTGTTTTTATTTGTCCAGATACCGCAAGTAAACCCAAAGCCATTGGCAAATCATAGGCAGAGCCTTCTTTTCGAATATCAGCAGGGGCGAGGTTAATAACTGTTTTTTGACGAGAAATTTGATAATTACAGTTTTTGAGGGCAGCATCAACTCGTTGTTGACTTTCTTTTACCGCTCCATCTGGTAAGCCAACAATGGCCATTCCAGTTCCTTGTACGACACTTACTTCGACAGTAATTAAAGTTGCATCGACACCATAAACAGCAGCCCCGAAGGTTTTAGACAGCATAAGTTTGTTAGAAATTAAATATAATAAATAACCACTAAGACACTAATAATCACTAAGTTTTATCAAAAGAATAAACCTAGTATTGCATTAGTTTCTTAGTGGCCTTAAATATCAGGAAATTACTGCTCCCAACGCCAGTCTTTTCCAATAATCAACTCGTTTTTAAGATTTTGTTTAATCAAAAACTCTTTGGTTTCTTGGTCATTCATTTTCTTTACAGGAAGCTCATCGGCTTCTGCTAGGGCATAAAGCATCATGGCCGTGAAGCGTACATTATTGCTGATTTGCTTTTTATCAATCAAATCGAAGCGGTCGCAATTGGCATGATAGCAATTATAAGCTTTTACAGGAAAACTACCTGATGGCGAACAAACAGGAACTCCTTGAATCATAAATGGCTGATGGTCAGAGTGTAAGCCTGCTGAGTTAGGGTTTACATTCGAATACGTTGAGTCTATGTCTTTGATTTTCTTACCTATTTCATCAAAGAATTTTCGTAATTCTGGGCGACCCATCGCATTGAAACCTTTGGCATTATTCACCATATCAAGGTTTACCATTAGTTGTACTTGGTCGAGCTTACCTTCATCTTTGTACTTTTTTACCATTGCTTTCGAGCCTAGTAAACCTTGTTCTTCGCCCATAAACATCACAAACTCAATAGTTCTTTTTGGACGTAAATTCAATGATTGAAATACACGAGCAATATCCAAGACAGAAAACGAGCCAATTCCGTTATCCATCGCACCAGTTGCCAAATCCCAAGAGTCTAGGTGTCCACCAATAACGATTTTCTCTTTTTTCATTTTTTTTGAACTACCCGGTAAAGTTGCTATCACATTTCTAGCTCTAATTGGTCGGCTGAAATTTCTCATATCAATCACAGCTAAAAGATTTGGTTCTTCACCCATCCATTTGCGAATAGCTTTTCCTGTTTCAACCGATACACAAACTGCAGGAATTGGAATTAAATCGCCCGTAACAGAGGCTGTTCCTGTGAGTAAAACACCACCGTCAACGGCATTGGCAATGATAACACCAGCGGCTCCGTATTTAATAGCTAAAGCGGTTTTCTCAGAGCGGTGAAGGTTCTTTTTGCCCTTATTATCAGGCGATTGAATGTTAATATTAAACAAAGCAATTTTTCCTTTTACTTGTTCTTTAACTTTCTCGAAGTCAGATTCGATACCATCGCCACAATCAACGATTGCTCCTTGTAGGTGCGAAGAAACTGGCGAATGGGCCAATGCCACAACTGGAACATCTCTGAAGTTATCACTCCCTTTAGGTACGATTGCTAAGCTTACCGTATCTCTTGCCCAAGATTCTACCTCAAATGGCAAATATTTTACATCAACAAAGCCGTATGCTTTCAATAATTTGTAAGCATATTCTTCGGCTTTTTTGCCATTCGTACTACCTGTAAGTCGATGCCCGATAGTTGAAGTGGCCTCTCCGAGCGTTTCATACGCACGTCCTCTATAAAGCACATCTTGATTGATTTTAATAAAAACATCTTCAAGACTATCTCGCTTTACTCTGAACGAAGAAAGAGCAGCAACAATGACTACGAATATTAAAACAAAATGCTGTTTTTTCATTAGATTTATTGATGATTAAGTATATAGTTTAGACTGTTTGGTTTGGCTTTAAGAAAAATGCACAACAACTCACTGTATATCAACCACTTATCAGAACACACCTATCGGAAACACATTTCAATGAATTATTTGTAATTATTCAATCCGTAATATTAATTGTAAAAATCGTTATTTTTTTATTTTTCCACAAAATGTCTTTATTTTTTCGTTTGATTGGTATTTAGGGCAAATAATTTTTCACTCAAAGAATAACAATATCGTGTATTTTTGCCAAAAAACAGCACCTCTCACAAAGAACATTTTTCAATTTATATCAGATATATGAGTAATCAATCAAGAATGCAAAATTTAGGAATAAATCCACCAACAGTTCAACAAAAACCAAAAGAATTAACCATTCATAATCATACAAGAATTGATAATTATTATTGGCTTAATGAGCAAGAAAACCCCGAGGTTTTAGCTTATCTGAATGCCGAAAATGCTTATCTCGAGCAAGTAATGGCACCAGTAAAGCCACTTCAAGAGCAACTTTTTCAGGAAATGAAAGGGAGAATCAAGGAGCAGGATGAATCTGTCCCTGTAAAAGATGGTGAATACTTTTATTATGTAAAATACATAGAAGGAGGGGAGTACCCGATTTATTGTCGCAAGAAAGGCTCGCTTGAGGCCACAGAAGAGGTCTTGCTCGATGGCAACGAAATGGGTAAAGGTAAAAAGTATTTTAATATCGGAGGTTACGAAATAACAGATGATGATTCAATCATTGCCTATGGGGTAGATACGGTAAGCCGTAGAAATTATACGGTAAGATTTAAAAACTTAATTACAGGAGAAATTTACAAAGACCAAATCAAGAATACTGAAGGAGGAAGTTATGCTTGGGCGGCTGATAATAAGACCTTTTTCTACATTCTCAGAGACCCAAAAACACTTTTGGGATACCAAGTTTGGCGGCATACGCTCGGCACTGACACCAAGAACGATGTATTGGTCTATGAAGAAAAAGATAACCAATACTACATGGGGCTTTACAAAATGAAGTCGAAAAAGTATATTGCGATAGTCTCAGACCATAATGGAATTGCTTCGGAATACCAACTCTTAGATGCCAACAACCCAACCCGTGCCTGCCAAACCTTCTTGCCTCGTGAGCGAGGACACGAATATGCAATTGAGCATTTTGAAGATAAATTCTATGTTCGAACGAACCTCAATCATGCTTTAAATTTTAAATTAATGGAGGTCAGTGAAGATAAAACCGCTGATTTGACTTCTTGGAAGACTGTCATTGAGCATCGTCCCGAAGTATACCTCGAAAGTATGGAGGTGTTTAAAAACCATTTGGTTATACAAGAAATCTTTCAAGGTTTGAGTCAAATTCGAATTATTAACCAACAGACTAAAGAAGAGCATTTCTTAAACTTTGGTGAACCAACATACGATGCAAACATTGGTTTAAATCCATCTTTCAATACAAGTGTTCTGCGTTTTAGCTATACCTCGCTCACAACGCCCAACTCAACATTTGATTATGATATGGAGACACGTGTAAAAGAGCTAAAAAAACAGCAGACGGTTTTGGGTGGTTTTGATAAAGAAAATTATGTTTCGGAAAGAGTTTTTGTCACCGCCCGCGACGGTGCAAATGTGCCAGTATCAATCGTTTACAGAAAAGATACGAAACTCGATGGTACAGCCCCATTACTGCAATATGCCTATGGCTCTTACGGAATGTCAACTGAAGCTGCTTTTGGTTCGAGTCGCCTGAGCTTACTCAATCGTGGTTTTGTGTATGCAATCGCTCACATACGTGGTGGACAAGAAATGGGTAGAGAATGGTACGAAAATGGCAAGATGTTTAAAAAAATTAATACTTTCTACGATTTTATTGATTGTTCAGAATTTCTAATAGCAAATAAATATTGCAGTCCAGAAAAGCTTTTCGCCTTAGGTGGAAGTGCTGGCGGCTTATTGATGGGTGCCATCATTAACCTTCGTCCAGACCTTTACCGTGGGGTTGTCGCTTCTGTTCCCTTTGTTGATGTGGTAACCACCATGCTCGATGATACTATTCCGTTAACCACTGGTGAGTATGAAGAATGGGGTAATCCAAACAACAAAGATTCATACGAATATATGCTTTCTTATTCACCCTACGATAATGTGGAAGCCAAGGAATATCCTAACCTTTTAGTAACAACGGGCTTACACGATTCTCAGGTTCAATACTTCGAGCCAGCTAAATGGGTGGCTAAACTTCGCTCCACAAAAACAGATAATAATTTGTTATTAATGCATATAAATATGGCGGCCGGGCACGGCGGAGCATCGGGTAGATTTGCCACTTTAAGAGAGGTTGCAATGGAATATGCCTTTCTCATAGACTTGGCTGGTATTGTAGAATAAATATTGGCCAATTAATCATTATTTGGCAAAATAATAGAGTTTTTTGTAGAAATTTCTAACATTTTTTTTTTCTTTGCTAAAGATTACGGTTAAATTGTGACTTAAATTCTTTTAATAAGTCCAATTTTAATATTATTTCTTATAAGAAAACAATAAATATTTCCCCAACATGAAGAAGGTAACATTCCTTTTTGTAGCGTTATTAACCTTATCGCTAACAACTCAGGCACAAGACTCTTGTAAGGTATGTAAACCTTACAAATGGGAAGTTGGCATTCCACTCGGCGTAAACCAATACTTTGGTGACATGCACTGTAGCAAACCTTATGCATCTGCTAATAGCATTATGATTGGTGCATTTGTGCGTCGCCACATTAACGATTACTTTGCTGCACGTGCCCAAATACTCTTTGGCCGTTTAGCTGGTAATGACCTTGACCAACCAGAAGGAAGATGGGACTATCGTCGTTTGAAGTTTTCATCACCTCTAACAGAACTATCCCTATTAGGTGAATTTTATCCTTTAAAAGAAAGAAAATATACTTGTGATGGTACATTCCGCAGAACACTTTCTCCTTATTTATTTGGGGGTGTTGGTGTGGCTTTCACAAATCCTACAGTTGTCGCTCAAAATGCTTCATTACAAGACGATGATCCTCGTAAATATGTAATGGCTCGTTTATTTGACCAAGACCAAGCAAACTTGAAAAAAGCAGCATTGGTTTTACCTTTTGGTGTAGGTTTGAAATATAATGCAGCTGAAAGATGGACTATCGGTGCTGAAGTAGGTTACCGCTATGCCTTCTCTGATTATTTAGATGGTACGAAGCTTTCAACAACAGCATTAGGAACAGGTACAGCACTTGAACCAAACGGAAAAGCTTATAATGATGGTTACTTAGTAGCAAATCTATTAGGTTCTTATCGTTTTGGTGATAAAGATGGTGATAAAGACGGTGTAGTTGACCGTTGTGATGCTTGTCCAACTGAAAAAGGTTTACGTAAATTCCAAGGATGTCCAGATACTGATGCTGACGGAATTCCTGATAAAGATGATGCATGTCCTACACAAGCTGGTCCGATGGCATTGAAAGGATGTCCAGATACAGACGGTGACGGTATTGCAGATAAAGATGATGAGTGCCCTACTCAAGTTGGTACAGCAGCATTGAAAGGTTGCCCTGACCGCGATAAAGATGGTGTTGCAGATAAAGATGATGCTTGCCCAGATGTAGCCGGTGTAAAAGCATTGAAAGGTTGTCCAGATTCTGATGGTGATGGTATTGCAGATAAAGATGACGCTTGTCCGAATGAAGCAGGTACAGCTTCATTGAATGGTTGCCCAGACACAGACGGCGATGGCATAGCTGATAAAGACGATGCTTGTCCAACTGTAAAAGGTGTAGCTTCTGCTAAAGGTTGCCCTGACCGTGATAAAGACGGCGTAGCTGATGATAAAGATAAATGTCCAGACTTAGCAGGTTTAGCAACCAACGATGGCTGTCCAGAGGGATATGTAAATGGTGTGTTAGCAAGGGGTTATAGAACGGCAAGTGGTTGCGAAATTTCTAAATCAGAACTTGATGAATTAACTTTCGCAGCACAAGGAATCGAATTTTATAGTGGAACAAACAAATTGAAGCCATCTTCATACAAAAAACTTGACAGAGTTTGTTCATTATTGCAAAGATGCCCAGATAGTATCTTACACATCTCAGCATTTAATGATGGTGCAAGCAACGCAACAAATCTTCGTTCAGCGAAACTTCGTGCATGTGCAATTTATGCTTACTTCTTGAAGAAAAAATGCATCAGCAAAGCTCGTATGACGTATGATGGCCAAGGCGATGAAGACCCAAAAACAGAGTACACTACGCCTGATGGCAAAAAGACAAATACTCGTGTTCAATTCCAATTGAGATAATAATAGAACAATTTTTTTAAATTGTTTAGAAATAAAAAAGAGCAGAAACCCTAGGTTTTTGCTCTTTTTTATTGTCATTTTATTTCAATACTTTTGAAGTAATATTTAACATAAACTTTAAACGCACGAATGAAAAACTATTTTTATCTCATTACATTCTTTTTATTTTGCACACTGGGAACCTTAAAAGCCCAAACAGTAAACCTTACACCACAAGAGTTTATCGCTAAAGTAAAGACTACCAAAGACGCCCAACTACTGGATGTTCGTACACCGCAAGAATGGGAAGCGGGCAAAATTGCCTCATCAAAATGTATTAATTATAATGATGCTAATTTTAAGCAGCAGATAGAAAAGTTAGATAAAAATAAACCTGTTTTTGTTTACTGTGCCGCTGGCGGACGCAGCAGTAAGGCAGCTCCAATATTGCAACAAGCAGGTTTTAAGTATATTTATAACTTAACTGGTGGAGGCTATAAAGATTTAGCCAATGCTGGAGTGAAATAATCTTTCACCACAAAGGCACGAATTACACAAAGTTTCAAGGAGAATATACTCTGTGTCTCTTCATGTAATCCGTGCCTCTTTGGTAAGAACTTTACTATTTCTCAGAAAGTAGTTTTAATAAAATGGCATTCGTCCAACCATATCCATTTTGAACAGGATATTTTGCACCAGCTATTTCTTCATAGACATTATATTTATCAAGCATTTTACCAGTAGATTTATAAACTTTAAGATTATTGGCAATCCAATTTTGTTTGATTCTATTGGCTAAATCATTAAAACCATAGTTTCTAAGGCCTTGAATGGCTAAATATTGAAGTGGAGCCCAACCATTGGGAGCATCCCATTGTTGACCAGTTTTGCTAAGCGTTGTTGTGAGTCCGCCTGCTTGTAAGAATTGTGTTTCCAGTATTTTGGCCACTTTTTCTGCCTGTGTTTGGCTCGCTAATTTGAAAAACAATGGATATACCGCCGCCAAAGAATAAATACCTGTCTGTTTTCCAACTACAAAATCGTAGTCGAAATAGAAACCTGTCGACTCATTCCAGAAGTATTTATCAAATACTATTTTACGTTTGTTAGCTAGCTGTCTCATGCTTTGAGCATATTCGGTTTGGTTATTTGCTTCATAAATACTTGCAAGCGTAAGTTCTAAATCATATAAGATAGCATTTAGGTCAACTGGTAAAATATCAGTTGTGTGAATAGTTGACATATTTTGACCATCACGAAGCCATCTACTCGAAAAATTCCAACCTGATTCGATACCCGAACGCAAATCACGGTAAACTTGATTGGCTTTTCGCCCACTTATTTTACTAGCAAAGAGTATATCTTCTCGATATGCTTCTGGACGTGGAGTGTCATTGTCATCAAAGTAACGATTTAATACATCATTTTTGCCAACAAACACTACTTTTCTATAAGCTTTTTCGCCTTTTTTACGAGCTTCATTTTGTTTTTGAGCATCATCAGTGCCTTTATCTACCGACATCCAATATTGATATTCCTTCTGTATTTGCGGTAAGGTTTTGATAAGTTTATCTTCAAAACCTTTCGTTTGTGCCAAAATTTTTACCATAGAAGCAAAAAATGGTGGTTGAGAACGGCTAAAATAATAACTACGATTGCCAGTCGGCACGTGTCCATAATCTTGAATCAGTTGGGCAAAGTTCAAGACCGTGTTCGCCATTAAAGTATCTTTACCTGCGGCTTGTAGGCCTAACATCATAAAATAATTGTCCCAATAATAGGTTTCGCTTGCTGCTCCACTTTGAACAAGATAGGGCTTAACTAAAGGAACAAGCGTACCCGAAGATTCCTTCGTTTTTCTAGTTAAAACACTCCATATTTCATTGATATGTTCTTGCGGAGAAAGTTTTACATTGCTGACATATTTAGAATTGGGCGAAGAAAACGTAAAGTTTTCCATGACAAAACGCTTCAAATTGAAATTTGGCTTCGATTTTTCTTCCTCATATCGCTTCAATACTTCTTCTACCTTTCCCTTTGGGCTCGCATCGGCAAATGTTTTAGAATCGGGGAATATCGCTTTTAGTTGTACTTCTTTGAAAAGCTCACCAAATTCTTCATCGGGCGATTTATACACCTTTTTTGAAACCGAATCTCCACAAGCTAATATCACCACTGTTAATCCGAGCGTTAAAACCGATTGCTTCAAAAACTTTGTTGTCATTCTATTCGTTTAAAATTTGTGTTACGTATTTTCTAAATTTTGTCTAAATAATATATAATCTTTGCCGTTGAATAATATTCAATAGCAATCTTTATTCGAAAAGTAGTAATTTCGTATAGCTAATCAGCTAAAAATAGTGTTTATATATAAAAGCAGTTCTTCGAATTGCACCACCAATAATAGTTAGACATGAAATTTATCAAAATAGTTTTAGGTTTATTTCCTTTTTTAGCCTCTGCACAAACTGAATTAGTGGTAGCCTCCAATTGCTCTGACACTAAATATACCTTTTATCGTCAAGGACTTAAGGAACAAGAAGTTTCTAAAACCTATGACGTTTCTGGCAAACTTTTGAAAGAATTTAAGTCTTTTTCGAGCAAAAATACAGGTAATTATTCGGAAGAGTATCTCTACACTTATGATATTTCTGGCAAAAATAATTCTATTACTTACAAGAGAAACAATGAGGTTTTGAAAGTAACTAAAAAGGAATATGATGCTAAAGGACAAGTTTTGAAAGAATCGGTAAGTAAAGGTTTAAATTTGCTTTCAAGTAATACATTATCAAATGACGGTACAGAAAAAGTAGCGATCTTCTTTGCCGAAGATGGTAAAACGGAAGCTTTCCGTGAGGTGTCAACTTCAAATGCAAAGGGTCAAGTGCTTTCAAAAATTTTAAAAGACCAATCGGGGAAAGTGCTTATTTCTGATTTAAAAACTTATAATTCGCAAGGAAAACCTACGCAAGAAGTGCATTTCGATGCTACGGATAAAACAACTACACAAACTGATTATGTGTATGATGCGAAGGGGCTTTTGCTCCGAGATAAAACTTTAAGAAATAATGAAGTTTTTGCCGAAACCAAATACGCTTATGATGAGGCTGGAAAATTAGCTCAAAAAACACGTATTAATGGAAAAGGGCAAATAGATTATTATTTTACATACGAATACGATGTTAAAGGACAAATGACCAAAGAAAATTATTTTTATAACAATGAAGTAATCGCTATTCGTACTTTTGAATATGATTTGAAGGGGAATAAAATTAAAGAAATATACTCCGATAAATCAGGCAATGTAAGTATGTATAAAACTTGGGAATTTGCTTGTAAATAATAAAGAAAGACAAAAACAATCATAAAAATCTGATAAATCATAGTTTAAGATGGTCGCTGAAAAAATTGATTATGTTGCCGAAATTGCTCGGTTGAAAAAAGAAAAAAATGCTGTTTTATTGGTTCATTATTACCAAATCCCTGAGATTCAAGATATTGCCGATTATATTGGCGATAGCTTAGGACTTTCGCAACAAGCAGCCAAAACTGATGCCGATATGATTGTTTTTGCAGGTGTTCGCTTCATGGCAGAAACAGCAAAGATTCTTTCACCAAATAAAAAAGTGGTTTTACCAGATTTTAACGCTGGTTGTTCGCTCGAAGAATCCGCTCCTTATGCGGAATTTAAAGCATTTAAAGACCAACACCCTGACCATATTGTCATTTCTTATGTAAATTGCTCGGCTGAGTTAAAAACACTGACTGATGTAGTTTGTACGAGTAGTAATGCGGTAAAAATCGTTGAAAGTTTTCCGAAAGACCAAAAAATAATTTTTGCTCCTGATAAAAACTTGGGCGGCTACATCAATCGAGTAACTGGCCGAAATATGTTGCTTTGGGATGGTGCGTGTATGGTTCATGAGACTTTTTCAGGAAAAATGATTACCGACCTCAAGGCTAAACACCCAACTGCTGAAGTAGTAGCTCACCCGGAAAGCGAAGAATCGGTATTGAAATTGGCTGATTACATTGGTTCAACCACAGGATTACTCAAACACGTAATAAATAGTTCACAACAAGAGTTTATTGTGGCTACTGAATCGGGAATTTTACACCAAATGCGTAAAGCGGCTCCACAAAAGAAATTTTATGTAGCCCCAACTTCAAAAAATGGTCATTCTTGCAAAGCTTGCTCAGATTGTCCACACATGAAGCTGAACACACTCGAAAAACTTTACTTATGTTTAAGAGACGAAACGCCTGAGATTATCCTTCCAACCGAAATGCTTGATGATGCTCGTAAACCAATCGAGCGAATGTTGGAGCTTTCGGCTAAATTTGGCTTATAATAATCAAATAGATATAATATTGAAGGGTGGGATGTAAATCTCACCCTTTTTTGTTTGCAAGAAAATACCAATTTCTTGAACGAGCAAAAACTAGTCAAGTCTTAACAATACAGAAATTTGTGATAAATTTGTATTTCAAAAAACTAAAACTGTAAATAGTTAGTTGATAATGAGCTAAGTGACAAGCTAAAAACTATTACCAGTGCTATTTTATTTATAAAAAATTTTCATGCTTTACCCCCAAAATATTGAACAAAAGTTAGGCTTTGATAAGATTCGTGAACATATCGCCGAGCAGTGTATTAGTTCGCTAGGCCGAGCTTTTGTTGAAAAAATAAGATTTTCCGACGACTTTAAAATCATCGACCGATTGATTCGACAAGCCGCTGAATTTAAACTCATTCTTCAAACTGAATCAGATTTTCCAGAGCAAAACTATATTGACGTAAGCGAGGCTCTTTCTCGTGCAGCTATTCAAGGAGCTTTTGTAAGCGAAGAACAATTTTTTGAAATCAAACTTTCGCTCCGAACGATTCAACAAATCATTCATTTCTTCAAAAATAAAGAAGAACACATCTATCCAGAACTAAAAACATTGGTCAATAATTCATTGCCAGTTTCGGAAGATGGAAAGAGCGGACTTGATGGTTGGGCCTCTGTTATTTCGCAAATTGACAAGATAATAGATGAAAGGGGAAGGGTTAGAGATAATGCCTCACCCGAGTTGATGGATATTCGGCGTCGATTACTTTCTGAACAAAGCGACCTACGTAGAACACTAGAACGCATACTCCGCACCGCCCGAAACAGCGGTTGGATTGGCGATGACATGTCGCTTACGATTCGTGATGGTCGCATGGTAATTCCAATTTTGTCTGAACACAAACGCAAACTGAAAGGCTTTGTGCATGATGAATCTGCTACTGGACAAATGGCATTTATTGAACCTGCTGAAGTTTTAGAAGCCAATAATGAAATCAGAGAATTGGAATCTCGTGAACGTCGTGAGATTGTAAAAATTCTCGAGCGTCTAACCGATTTCATTCGTCCGCATGTACCCGCCTTACGTAAAGCCTATCTTTTCCTCGGCATCATTGATTTCATACGAGCAAAAGCTAAGTTTGCCTTAGAGATTGATGCCACTGCTCCATTTTTGGTTGATGGACAAGCCCTTGAATGGTATCGTGCTAAGCACCCTTTATTGCACTTATCTTTCCGAAAATTGGGTAAAGATGTTATCCCACTTTCAGTAAAAATAAATAAAGACAATAGAATTGTTTTGGTTTCGGGCCCCAATGCAGGGGGAAAATCTGTGATGCTCAAAACCATTGGTTTGGTGCAATACATGGCACAATGTGGTTTATTGGTACCAACCTCGCCTGATTCGAAAGTAGGTGTTTTCAAAAATATTTTCATTGATATTGGTGACGAGCAAAGCATCGAAAACGATTTGAGTACTTATAGTTCGCACCTAACGAACATGAAGTATTTTGTCAATTTTTCGAATAAATTCACGTTGTTTTTAATTGATGAGTTCGGAACTGGTACGGAACCAAGTTTGGGAGGAGCCATCGCCGAGTCGATTCTTGAACAATTATTAAAATCAAATGCTTTTGGGGTAATCAATACTCACTACACCAACCTCAAGGTATTTGCTGATAAACACAATGGCACTATCAATGGAGCCATGAAATTCGATGCTGAGCATTTAGAGCCGCTCTATGAGCTTGAAATCGGAAAACCGGGTAGTTCGTTTGCTTTAGAAGTAGCTCAAAAAATTGGACTATCGAAGCAGATTGTCGATAATGCTAAAAGGAAATTGGGTACGCAACAAATTGATTTTGAGAAACTTATCAAAGAACTTGAAATAGAACGCAAGGTTTTCTCAGAAAAAAACAAAGAGTTTATAGAGAAGAATCAAAAACTTACGGCAACGCTCGAACAATATAATGGCTTAAAGAATTTCTTGGAAATTGAGAAAAAGAAAATCTTAAATGAAGCCAAAGCCCAAGCCAAGGAGTTATTGAAGGAGGCGAATCGTAAAATTGAAAATACCATTCGTGAAATAAAAGAGGTCAAAGCCGAAAAAGACCTCACGAAGCTTCTTCGACAAGATTTGCAAGAATTCGAGCAAAAAGAGCTCAAAGTTCAGAAAGTTGAAGAAACCAAAGCTCCAGCGGGCGAGGAATGGGAATTGGGTGTTGGAGCCATAAATCTAGGCGATTACGTTCGCATCAAAGGTCAGCATACCATTGGTGAAATTATTGCTATTAAAGGCAAAGATGCGGAAGTGGCTATTGGAGCACTCAAAACTAATATCAAGCTTAATCGCTTAGAGAAAATGAGTAAAAAAGAGTTCCGTGAAGCTACTAAAGAAACACCTAAAGCTAAGATTTCGGGCATTGATATGAACGAAAAAATGATGAATTTTAGCTTTAATGTTGATTTGCGTGGCAAACGAAGTGAAGAAGCACTTGGAGAAGTAGATAGCCTCATGAATGATGCAATTATGCTGGGATATCCTGAGTTGAGAATCGTACACGGTAAAGGTGATGGAATTTTACGAACACTTATTCGTCAACACCTCCGAAACTATAAACAAGTGGCTGGCGTAGCCGACGAACACGCCGACCGAGGTGGACAAGGTGTGACGATTGTGAAGATGAAATAAATAATAGCGGCAGGGTTTATACCTTGCCGCTATTTTGTTCTAATATAATTTATTTCAGCTTTTACGTTTTCCAGTATTTTTTCGGTTCTTTCGGGGCGTGCGTCGGTGATAAATACTTGCCCGAAAGTCTGATTATCAATACTTTCTATTAGTTTTTGAATACGACGGTCATCAAGTTTATCAAAAATATCATCTAAAAGTAAGATAGGTTTCACTTCTCTTAATGCTTCGAGCATTTCAAATTGAGCTAACCTCAAAGCCATTACAAACGATTTTTGTTGCCCTTGTGAACCAAATTTTTTAACAGGATAACGGTCTATTTCAAAAACATAATCATCTTTATGAATCCCCTTGGTGGTGCGTTGGGCTTTTACGTCGGTCTGACGATTAAGTCTGAATTCTTTCACAAAATCATCACTTGCCACTTCCGACTCATAAATAATTTCAACCTCTTCACGTCCTTCGCTTAGAATTTGGTAATGTTTTTTAAAAATGGGTAGAAATTTCTTGATAAACTCTCGGCGTTGCTCAAAAATTCGAATGGCTAATTTTACCAATGGATCGGAGTAAGTATCGAGTAAATCTTGGTCAAGAAAATTTCGTTCGTAAAAAATTTTAAGAAGACTATTTCGTTGCTCCAATAATTTGTTATATTGCTGATAATCAGACAAGTAAATGTTGTCCATTTGCGATAATACACCATCAAAAAAACGTCTTCTGCCTTCGCTTCCATCTTTAATCAGTTCCGTATCATCAGGTGCTATTAAAACTACAGGAAACTGCCCAATGTGGTCGGACAAACGTTCGTAAGGCTTCTTATCGTGCAATAATACTTTCCTTTGACCTCTTTGTATCGAACAGGTAATTTGATGTTTCTTACCATTTTTATCAAAAATTCCGTCAACCATCATCACATCAGCATCATGATTGATATTGAGAGCATCTTGGCTATGGATCGAACTTTTACTTAAAGCCAAAAAATAGACAGCATCAAGTAAATTGGTTTTTCCACTGCCATTTTCGCCCACAATACAGTTTACGTGCTTCGAAAAAGAATGATTGGCCTCTTCGTAATTTTTGAAATTTGATAAGTAGATTTTTTCTAAATACATCGGAGCAAAAACAACTTTGGAGGTTGTCCTACAAATTAGTCCGAAATTTAGGCATTTTTCACTAAAGTTTGTTTTATTTGTAGTTCTAATACTTACTTAACCTAATTTTATTTGATGAATAAGAGCACCCTCATCTATTTTATAGCAGCTGTAGCGGCTACTGGTGGCCTTCTTTTTGGCTTCGATACAGGCGTTATTAATGTAGCCCTTCCATCGCTTAGAGCGAAATTTAATCCATCACCCGAAACCGAGGGTCTTATTGTAAGTGCTGTATTATTTGGAGGAATGGCAGGCCCCTTTATTAGTGGCCCACTAACTGACCTTCTCGGACGTAAAAAAATTAACATTATTGCCTCATTGGTTTTTGTGGTAGGCTCTATCATTACGGCAATTGCTCCTACGGTTGATTACCTAATTATTGGTCGCTTGTTTTTAGGTTTAGCCATTGGAATCGTGGCTTCTACTGTTCCGCTTTACTTAGCCGAAATTGCTCCAACCGAAAAGCGTGGACAACTTGTTACGTTTTTTCAATTAGCCATCACAATCGGAATCTTACTTTCCTATGTAGTTGGCTATTTCTTCGCCGAACAAGCCGATGGATGGAGAAGTATGTTTTGGACAGGCTTTATTCCTGCCGCTATTCTGATGGTGGGAATGTTTTTCGTGCCAGAAAGTCCACGCTGGTTAATTGGTAAAGGTAGAGATGCCGAAGCTCTTGAAGTGCTGAACAAATTGCGTACGCCAGAACAAGCCCAAGCAGAAGTTGCACAAACCAGACAAATTATTGAAGACGAAAAGCATAATAAGGGAGATTGGAAAATGCTTTTTAGCAAGCGTTTACGTATTCCATTATTCATCGGAATTGGTATTTTCTTTATTCAACAGTTTTCGGGTATCAATGCCATTATATATTTTTCGACCGATATATTCAAGAATCTATTTCCAGATGGTAAAACTGCGGAGTTAGCAACCGTTGGTGTTGGAGTTATCAACACGTTATCCACATTCTTGGCAATCATGATTTTGGATAAGTTTGGCAGAAAACAAATTCTTTACACAGGTCTTATCGGTACCGCAATTTGCTTAGGAACAGTGGGTTTAGCTTTCTTTATGAAGGATTCTCTTAGTCCAGAGCTTAGTAAGGTGATGCTTATCGGAGGGGTATATGTATATATTATCTTCTTTGCAATAAGTCTCGGACCATTAGGTTGGCTCTTGATTTCAGAAATTTATCCACTAAAAATCAGAGGCTTTGCTTCAAGTATGGGAAGCTTCAATCACTGGCTTTTCGATGCAGGTGTTGCCTATTCATTCCCAATTTTGGCGGCTACTTCGCTCGGCACGAATGGGGGTATATTTGCGATTTATATGGTGGTAGTTTTACTTGGCTTACTCTTCGCCAAATACATAGTTTTCGAAACGAAAGGCATGAGTTTAGAGGAAATTGAGAAAAGATATAACTAAAATAAACATAGAGTATTGATCAGAAAGAGCTTGGTATAAAAAACTAAGCTCTTTCTGTTTGTAGTAGGCTTGCATTTTCAAACAAATTGTAGAAAATTGCAGAATATTTACTTCATCCCTTCATTTTTGTCTGTTTTGGAAGTTTGACAAAAATGATAAAAACAAAGATACCATGAAAAACCTACTTACCATTTGCGTTTTATTCATTGCCAATTTGACTTTTGCTCAGCACAAAGAAATCATCAAAACCGATAAAGCTCCTGTTCCGATTGCTCCTTATAGCCAAGCCATAAAATCTAATGGTTTTGTATTTGTTGCTGGTCAAATCGGCCTCGATCCAGCCACTCGAAAACTCGTTGAAGGAGGTTTTGAAGCCGAAACGGTAAGAATCATGGAAAACATCAAAGCCATTTTAGAGGCAGCAGACTTAAAGCTTAGTGATGTGGTAAACACTACGATTTATATCAAAGACATCAATAATTTTGCTAAAGTGAATGAAATATACGGGAAATATTTCACGGGCGATTTTCCTGCACGTACTACCATTGGTGTAGCAAATCTACCCGGTGGGGCTAATATAGAGATTGCGGTGGTTGCTGCGGTTTCACATCAAACTCGTCGTAAATAACAACGAAATCATCGCAAAATCGGGGCTTATTAGCTTATTTTAATGCACTTTTCCTATCAAAATTAATATATTTGTTTTTTTACTAACCCTTCATCATGCTTTATGAGAAAACTATCAGTATTAGGTAGAGCGTATAGAGTAAGCGAACTCCTTTTCGCTTCACTTTTAATTCTTCAAGCATTATTCTCGTTTGCCCAGCAAGGTGGCAATCAGTTTAATGCGAATACCCGTTTTGAACAAATGGGAACCGAGCTTCCAACGCCAAACACTTATCGCACAGCTTCAGGTGCACCAGGCAAAGATTATTGGCAACAAAAGGCTGACTACGATATCAAGGCGGAGTTAGATGATGTCAATCAAAAAATTATCGGTACCGAAGTTATCACTTATACTAACAAATCGCCTGACGAGTTACGTTATTTGTGGTTACAACTTGACCAAAACCTTTTTGAGAAAAACTCAATTAATGCCATGACTAAAACTGGCGGAGTTGACCCTCAAGGAATGTCGTTCAATGCCCTTCAAAACGTAAATGCTCCGTCATCAGTTTTTGGTGGTATTTCGGGAAATAAAGAATACGGTTATAAAATTACAACCGTAAAAGATGCCAAAACTGGTGCAGACCTTAGATATACCATCAATAATACCATGATGCGTATTGATATTCCAGTTACATTGAAACCGGGTCAGTCTTATTCTTTCCGCATTGATTGGAACTATAATATTACAAATTACTATGGTCGTTCGGGTATGGAATATTTCCCGAAAGATGGCAATTACAACTACTTCATTGCACACTGGTTCCCACGTATGGCGGTGTATGATGATGTAAATGGCTGGCAACACAAACAATTCTTGGGTCAAGGTGAGTTTACACTTCCTTTCGGAGATTATAAAGTAGAAATCACGGTGCCTAACGACCACGTTGTGGGTGCAACAGGTGAATGCCAAAACTACGATAAAGTATTAACGCCAGAACAATTTAAACGCCTTCAACAAGCGGCTAATTCAAAAACTCCTGTATTAATCGTATCGCAGGCTGAAGCAGAAGCGGCAGAAAAAGGCAAGCCAACGGGCAAGAAAACTTGGATTTATAAAGCATCGAACGTTCGTGACTTTGCCTTTACCTCATCTCGTAAATTTATCTGGGATGCTATGCAAACAGATGTTTACAACAATGGCCGTAAAATTTGGAGCATGTCATTCTATTCAAAAGAAGGAAATCCACTTTGGGGACAGTACTCTACTCGTGTAGTTGAGCATACTTTAAGAAGCTACGGAAATCGTACGGTTCAATATCCTTATCCAGTAGCTATCTCTTGTCATGCAACAGCAGGTGGCGGTATGGAATACCCAATGATTTCATTCAATGGTGGTCGCCCAGAGCCAGATGGTACTTATTCAGAAGCTACTAAAGCAGGTATGATTGGCGTGATTATCCACGAAGTTGGGCACAACTTCTTCCCGATGATTGTAAACTCTGACGAGCGTCAATGGTCATGGATGGATGAAGGTTTGAATACTTTCTGCCAATATTTGGCTGAACAAGAATGGGATAGAAATTTCCCTTCTCGCCGCGGAGAACCACAATACATTGTGCCTTACATGAAAACCGATAAATCTCAGCAAGTGCCAATTATGTCGAGTTCAGATAATATCATGGCATTTGGTCCAAATGCTTACGCTAAACCAGCAACTGGTTTAAATATTTTGCGTGAAACAGTGATGGGTCGCGAATTATTTGATTATGCATTCAAAGAATATGCACGTCGTTGGGCATTTAAGCATCCAACACCAGCCGATTTCTTCCGTACAATGGAAGATGCATCGGGCGTTGACCTTGATTGGTTTTGGAAAGGATGGTTCTATGGAGTTGAACCTTCTGACCAAGATTTAGCAGAAGTAGAATGGTATTCACCAGACAACCAAGACCCAATTGCTAAAAAAGCTGCCGAAAAAGCAGATGCCGAAGCAAAGAAACAAACATTAAGTAATATCCGTAATAAAACAGATATTAAGCAAACCGTAGTAGAAGCTGATTCTACCATGCGTGATTTTTATAACTCTTATGATAGATATGCTGTTACGGCTGCCGATAAACAAAAATCAGAGCAATATAAATCAGGCCTTTCAGAAGATGAACGTAAATTGGTTGATTCAGGAATGAACTACTATGTTTTGAAAGTAAAAAACAAAGGTGGTTTGCCAATGCCAGTAATCTTGAAGTTAGATTATGAGGATGGTACAAATGAGATTATAAGAATCCCTGCAGAAATCTGGCGTTTGAATGATAAAGAAGTGAAGAAAACAATTCCGACAACGAAGAAGGTTACGAAGTTTACCCTTGACCCATTCTACGAAATTGCCGATATCGATACTGAAAACAACTCATTCCCACGTGAGCCAGAAAAACCAACAAAGTTCCAAGCATTTAAGCAAGGGTCGTTCCGTCCACAAGGACAAAACCCAATGCAACAGGCTAAACAGAACCAACCTGCAGGAACGCAAACAAGTGGTAAAAACTAATTAAAGTAGTTTCAATAAACAAAAAGCCCCGAAATAGGATTCTACTTCGGGGCTTTTTGTTTTAAGCGGACTGTTGACCGTAAACTGTTGATTTTTTACATAACAATCTCTTTCTCAGTCATTATCGTAAGCACTTCTTCATCCATCAAGCGAGTAGCCAAACCTTGTGTTTTTGGAATTTCATAATGGAAGAAATACTTCATAGTATGTATTTTACTTTCATAAAACTCAGTATCGTCGTTTGAAGTAATTAGTTTTTGTTTGGCAACCACCGCTTGCTTCAGCCATTGCCAAGCCACTACATTAAGGCTAAACATTTCCATGTAAAGTGTAGCGTCTGATAAGAAACGCTCAACATCACCTGTTCCCGCAATACTTAGTAAATGCATTGTTACTTTCTGCAATCTTTCACCTTCATCTTTCAATAAAAGTGCATATCGCTTTAATTCATCAAATTGTAAAGCTGCCATCACAGTTTTTCCAACCTCTTTTGTCAAAAGCATGGTAGCTTTTCCACCGGCCATCGGAACTTTTCGGCCTAACAAATCTTGCGATTGAATACCCGTTGTTCCCTCGTAAATTGGTGTAATACGAATATCTCTATAATATTGTTCTACTGGAAAATCTTCAGTAAAACCATAACCACCGAAGCATTGCACAGCATCAGAAGTTGCTTTCATGCCATATTCACAAGGAAACGTTTTGGCAATTGGTGTAAGCAATTCGAGCATTAAATGAGCATTTTCTTTTTCTTCTGGGTCGTCAGAAGCTTCCGAAAGGTCGAAAAACTTAGATGTTTCAAGTAAAAGCGACAGAGAACCTTCTACCACTGCTTTCTGAAACAACAACATTCTTTTTACATCGGGGTGTTGAATAATCGGAATTTGTGGAGCATCAAGGGCATGTTTTTGATTGAGTCGGCGGCTTTGAGGGCGTTCTTTAGCATATTCGAGCGAAGCATAATAAGCTGCTGAAGCAATAGAAGCTCCAGTAATTCCAACGCCAATTCGAGCCTCATTCATCATCTGAAACATGTAATTCAAGCCTTTATTTGGTTCGCCCACTAAATAGCCAATACAGTCATCATTTTTATCGCCAAAGCCTAAGTGCATGGCAGGCACACCCTTCTGACCTAATTTATGGTAAATTCCCATTGATGTCACATCGTTATCTGTACCATCCAATCTAAATTTCGGAATCACGAATAAAGAAATACCTTTTGTGCCGAGTGGAGCACCTTTGATACGTCCTAAGAATAAGTGAATGATATTATCAGCGGCATCGTGGTCTCCAGCAGAAATAAATACTTTCTGGCCCCTAATTTTATAAGTGCCATCTTCAAGCGGTTCGGCGGTTGAAGTAATATCTGAAAGCGAGCTACCTGCTTGCGGCTCTGTCAAACACATTGTACCTTGCCACTTGCCCGAAATCATATTTGGAATGTAAGTATCCTTTAACTCTTGCGAGCCAAAGCTGGCAATCAATCGAGCTGCACCAGCTGTAAGACCAGTAAACATCATCCCGTTATTGGCTGCCATTAAGATATAGCCCAAAATACTCGTAATTGTCACGGGCATTTGAGCTCCACCATCTTCGTAGTCAAAATCAGCTCCGATGATTCCAGATTCCCCTAAAGCTTTCAGATAATCTTTGATAGCAGGATGAACAGTTACCTGACCATCTTTTAATTCGGGTTGATTTTTATCTACATCTTTTACAAACGGAAACATCAGATTATCAGCTATTTGAGTAGCTGCATCAATGGTCATATCGAAAGTTTCTTTCGTGTGGTCGGCAAAGCGAGTATGCTTTGTAAGCGACTCTGCATCGTGAACTTCATAGAGTAGGAAGTCAACGTTTCTTTTATTAAAAAAATGATTAGCCATTGCCTTAAATCCCAATCGGGACGTTAGAGTTTTAAAAGAATCTTGTTTACAAAATTTAGTAGTTATTACATCAATCCTAGTATTTTAGCATATTTCATCATTGCACCAGGGTTAGATATTTTAATTTTACCCATCATCATTGCCATCATAGGATTCATGTCGCCCGTTGCAATTTTTACAAAATCATCAGCATCTGCTTTTATTATACATTCAGGAGTTCCTACAAAACTTTCTTGAAAATCAGCCTTTCCATCTGCAACTACCAAAGAGTAATTTTCCCCACTGCCAAAATCAAAGTGAAGCGTTGTAGTTACATCATTTATTTCGTTTGGAGTAAGACGTGTGGCTGTCTTCTGTAAAAATTCTTTTGCTGTCATGTCAATAAATTAGTTTGAAAATAAGGTTTAAAAGATTCCGAAAGTTAGTAAAAAAAGAATAAATATTATGCAAGCATACTATTTATTTTTGTTGGAAACTTGTGTTTTTATCAAAAAAAAATAATATTTGATAGCCTTAAGTATGAAAAATTCGCAATATTCTATTCATTTCCTCAGAAAACGAAAGCGGTATTCGTTTTTTCTACTTCAGACCACAGCTTTTCCGTAATTCTTATGGATACATATTGAGTTATAAGTATTAACCGCAAAGAAAGCTACTAAAGAAGTGTTACTTTTGCTTAACCATTTGGTCAAAATTGAAAAACAAAGCCTTTAAACACACACCTGATGAAGAGTTGGTTCGATTATATGTTGAGACCCAACGTAATCTTTACTTTGAAGAACTCTACGACCGTTATGTTGATAAAGTTTACAGAAAGTGTCTTTCATTTGTTAAAAATGAAGCTCAAGCCGAAGACTTTACGCATGATATCTTTCTGAGATTAGTGCTTAAAATAGGTGGCTTTAAAGAACAAGCTAAATTTTCAACTTGGCTCTATTCAATTACTTATAATTATTGTATGGACCAAATGAGAGTTGTGAAAAAACAAGCAGAGACTTATCTTGATGAAAACTTCGACCTTGAAGAAGAAGACGATGATTCTGAACTTGCTGAAATGCAAACCCAAGGATTGAAAAAAGCCCTACAAAAAATCGAGCCAGACGAAAGAGCCATTCTATTAATGAAATATCAAGATGATTTTAGCATCAAGGAAATAGCCGATAGTTTTAATATCAGCGAAAGTGCGGTGAAGATGCGTTTGATGCGTACGAAAGAGAAATTAAGAAAAATTTATACTGAAAATATTCTTTTCTTTATCATTGTTTTGGTTAAGGCTATTTGGTTTTGGAAAAAATAAATAACAAATATAATATCTTAAACTTAATAAAAAATGGAGGATTTCGACGATGATGCTACGGCTCCAGAGCATCTGAAAGGTATGCTTACAGCCGAAATAGACGCAATTCGCGACGCCATGACGATTGTTCAAATGTTTTTGGGAGAAGGGGTAATTGCGGGAGTAAAGCTTCTGCAAGAACTTGAGCCTAAAGAAAATAAGGTAGATTAATCCTGAATAAAATATAACAACAACTAATAAGAAATTATATTTATGAAGCAACCGATGAGTTTTACTGATACCCTGTTGGCCACATTCAATGATTTGGTGAGAAGTTTTATGACCTTTTTCTATAATCTCATTGGGGCCGTTATTATTCTTCTAATTGGTTGGGGTGTTGCCAAAATGGTAGCAGCCGTAACTCAAAAAATGCTCGAACAAATTGGAGCGGATAGAGTAGGCGATAAGCTAAATGAAATTGATGCTATTAAAAGCCTTAAATTGGAGATAAAGCTGAGCAAAATCGTTTCGAAAGCACTTTATTATTTTATTTTGATTTTTATGCTACGCCCTGCTGCTGATACTTTGGGCGTGCCTGCGATTTCAGATATGGTTAAGCTTTTGGTCGAATTTATTCCAAAGCTTATTTCTTCAGCACTGATGCTTTCAGCTGGTATTTTTTTGGCAGATGCCTTGAAAAACTTTGTAGTTACGCTTTGTAAATCCTTTAACATTGCGGCTGGAAAACTAATAGGTACGATTATCTTTTTCTTCTTGTTAATAATTTTCGTTATTCAATCAGTTGCACAAGTAGGTATCAACACAAGTTTGCTAGAATCGAGTTTTAATTTATTGGTCGGGGGAGTTATTTTCGCTTTTGCAATTGGTTATGGTTTTGCTTCGAAGGAAATTCTACTGAATATTATTTCTTCATTTTATAGTAAAAACCGCTATCGTGAAGGCCAAATTATCGAAATTGACGGGGTGAAAGGGGAAATAATAGGTATGGACAATACAACAATTACCCTAAAGACCGAAGATTCGAAAACAATATTTCCCTTGCGAGTCTTACAGTCCAAATCTGTAACTGTTTATGAAGATTAAAATAAAGCCCCTCATCAATAATTAATTAGTAGATGAGGGGCTTGGTTTTTATAGTCGATATTTTATTGTTACTATTTTCTAGAACTAAAGTCTCAAAAATGATTTTAGTTTCACAGTAATTAAAAAAAAGTATTATCCCATTAAATCCTTATTTTAATGAAGAAGAAGGTTCTCCTAACAATCATTTATTTAGCATTTACTTCTTTTACCTTTGCTCAAGAGATTCCTCAAACCCATGAAGATTCACTCCGAATTGGTTGGTGGGATCCACGCAATACGCAATTTGGCATTAACTTCTCACAGACTGGTTTCAACGATGCTTGGTCAGGGGCACAGGGTAGTGTAGGAAGTATCGGACTCGGTTTTCTTTTTAATAATAAAGCAGTTTATCATAAGAAAAAGGGAGTTTTCTCATCTGATATTCAGTTTCAATATGGTATGCTGAAAAATAAGGGTCAAGAAGCAGTAAAAAGTATTGACCGTATTTTTATGGATGCTAAATATGCAAGTAAATTATCACCAACAATTAACTGGTTTGCTGGAGTAAACTTTCTCTCACAGTTTGCTGCTGGTTATGATTTAAAAGCAGCCAATAAACCAATGATATCTAATCTTTTCGCCCCCGCTTTTTTGGCCGAGGGTGTTGGTTTGGAGTGGAAACCTCAAAAATATTTTGTATTACAATTAGGTGGAGCTACACTTCGACAAACATTTGTGACCAATGATAAAGTTTTTGAAAATACAGCCAAAGAAGTGACAGAAAATGGACAAATTATTAAACGTTCTTATGGTACTGAAAAAGGAAAAGTTTTAAATGAAATGGGTTTTCAGTTTGTAGCAGCTTTTGATAAAGATATTGCTAAAAATGTAAACTTGAAGTGGCGTTATCAGGGTTTCTTAGCTTATGCTCCTAAAAATAAACCAATGGACCACAATATTAGCTTAATTGCTACTGCGAAGGTAAATAAATATATGAATGTAAACTTTACACTTTTGGGGCTTTATGATGCCGATATTGTGAAGAAATTTCAAATTAGTGAAGGCTTAGCAGTTGGTCTTTTGTTTACACTTTAATGAACCTATAACCAATAAAAGCGATGTTGAAAGAATTTAAAACATTTATTTCCCAAGGCAATGTGCTTGATTTAGCAGTTGGTGTTGTTATCGGAGGTGCTTTTAGTAAAATTACTACCTCATTGGTAGATGATATTCTAATGCCAATCGTTGGTTATTTCTTGGCTGGGGTAGATTTTAAAACTCTTGCCTTACATTTGGGTCAGCCAGATGAAAAAGGGGTTTATCCAGTAAATATCATGTATGGTAATTTTATTCAAATTACGATACAATTCTTGATTATTGCGTGGGTAATTTTCCTTATTGTTAAGTTAGCTAATAAGGCCAAAGTTTCTGAAAAGTAAGATTTCAGATTTATCAAAACCCTCAAGATAATTAAATATTCCTCTTGAGGGTTTTATATTTTAGGGATTAATCAAAAATTGCATAAACCGCAAAAGACCCTAACCAGTGGTCTCCACCATAATTCCCAGAGGTAACATTGGGTAAAGCATTATTAAGGAAAGAAGCCGATGTTTGCTCAAATTTTACTTTCAAAGGGTTACTTTTGGGTAGAACAGAAGCAATTCCCTTGAAACACCATGCTCGGCTGATACTTAGACCATCAAGATGAACTATTTGATAATCTTTTCTGTCACTAACAACAGGTTGCTTTAAAAGATTTTGAATTGATTTTGGCTGAAGAAAAGCACTAAACCAAGTTTCAAATTCTTTTGGGGTCATGATTCGACGCATTAAATCGGCTATTTCGAGGTTCGGAGAAAGAAAATCTGAGCCATCGGGTTCTAAATATGCAGGAGCATTGATTTGAGATTTATAAAACTGCTTAGCTTTTTCAACAATAGCTTTTTCAAATTCAGTATTTTTCGTAGCTCTTGCCCAATCCAAGGCAAAAACCAAACCGAATGCAGTATTAGGGTGTACACCTGTGCGGTTAGGATAAGTTTGTTTAGGTAGGAATGCTGTCCAAAGTCTTACTATTTCTTTCGTGAGCGGTTGTAGATTTTGATACCATTTTTGAGCTATCGGGTCATTCCAGGTAAGTAGTTCTTGGTCGAGCTTCAAAACCCACGCCCAACCATAAGTTCGTTCGAAGGTAGCGGTTGTTTTATACTTCGTGAAATATTCAGCTTCTGTTTTTATCTTCTCTGCTTGAAAATTGTTATCCAAAACACTGATAATCTTTTCTCTATCTTTGATATTCGGAAAAACCTTTAATAATTTAATCAACATCCAATGTCCATGCACACTTGAATGCCAATCGAGGCAACCAAAAAAACTTGGGTGTAGTTGTGAAGGCAATAATTGATGGTCTTCGGCGGTATCAGAGCTATGCCCTGTTTTATTAGGAAACTCCTGATTAATACAATGTAAGGGTAATGCCGCTAATTTCTCGGCGATTTCTTGTGTAAAAAGAGCTGATTTTGATTCTTGTGCTTTAGAACTTAAACTAATTATGAAAAATAGAATCAGTCCACTTAAGGTTTTAGGGAGTATTAGTTTTTTGATAAGCATTGGTTTGTCATGAGAAATGTTAAAAATCAAATTTAATAAAAAATAAGGTAAATTTTTAACAAAAAAATAATACAGGGAAAAGCATCTAATGCCTTGATTTTCAATAAAAATAGCCTTTTTTAAATACAATATTTTTTAAAAGTATTTACCAATTTAAACAGTCAAGCCTAATAAAATTTTGTCATAATACCCAAAATAAGCGTCTTTTTTGACAAAAACGCCTCCATTAGAACCCTATAATAAATTTCTCAAATTTTTCTTTTCATTCATTTTGAAATAATTTACATTTGTTACGTCTTTTAAATTTAGACAAAGACTTGTCTAAATTTAAAAGCATCATAATCGTGCTTATATCCTTATAATCTCAAAACGGTAGCTTAGCTACCTATGAAAAATCATGGAAACGTGGTTGAAAGACAAATTGCGTGGTGACTGGCAAATCTGGTTCATCATTGTGCTTCTATCTTTATTTAGTATGCTGGTTGTTTATAGTGCCAGTACCGCTCTTGCTTATAAAAAGGCAGGAGGAAATACCGAAAGCTACTTACTTAATCATACGGGTCACCTTTTATTAGGTCTATTTGTTATATGGTTTATTCATCGTATTGACTATACGAAATACGCAGGAATTTCAAGACTTTTACTTTGGATTACGCCAGTACTATTAATATATACGTATTTATTTGGTACCACAGTTGGTGGAACCAAACGTTGGATTAATCTTTTTGGTATTTCGTTCCAATCATCCGATTTAGTTCGTTTGGTGCTTATTACCAATTTGGCTGCAATGTTAGCACGCCGCCAAAATGTACAATACACCCAAAAAACACTGATGGGTTTGATTTTTTGGTGTGGGGTACTGTGTGGTATGTTGGCAATCACCAATTTCTCAACGGCGGTTATTTTAGGTGTCACTTGTTTTCTTATTATGTACATGGGACGTGTACCAGGAAAGTACCTTTTCAGAATGGCAGCGGCGGTTGTAGGAGCATTAATTGCAGTCTTAGGCATAAGTGTTTATTTATATTCAAAAGGCGTAGAGTTTGGTCGTGGTCAGGTTGTACTAGAACGTATCGAGGCATTTATTGATGTTGATATTAATCGAGATAAGGAAATAGGAAATCCAGACCGTGATGATGCTTTCCAGAAAGAGCAAGCAATGATTGCAATCGCTCGTGGAGGAATTATTGGAATAGGCCCCGGAAACAGCTTTCAACGGAACTATTTACCAGAAGCATTCTCAGACTATATTTATGCAATAATTGTTGAAGAATACGGTATGTTGGGAGCCATATTTGTCATGGGTTTGTATTTATGGTTACTCTATAGAGGCCTTAAAAATGTTAGTAATACACAACGAGCTTTCGGAGGGCTTCTTTGTGTGGGGCTTACCTTTAGTATTGTGTTTCAGGCATTTATTCACATGTTTATCAATGTAGGCTTGGGGCCAGTAACAGGGCAAACACTTCCTTTGATGAGTATGGGAGGAACCTCAATTTTGTTTACCGCAACAGCTATTGGAATTGTATTGAGTGTAACGAAAGGCGAATATGATGATAAGGAAAAAGCCCTTAATGCTTAGATGTAATTCTAGCGTTTTCGTTTGTAACACTTTAAAAAGAATAGCTGTATAGAAATAAATTATATATGAAAAAAATTATCATCAGTGGTGGCGGTACGGGTGGACACATTTATCCGGCAGTAGCAATTGCCAATGAGCTAAAAGCTATTGATGCTTCTAATGAAATATTATTTGTAGGAGCAGAAGGGAAAATGGAAATGGAGAAAGTACCTAAGGCTGGATATAAAATCATCGGTTTACCCATTGCAGGGATTAACCGCTCGAATATGCTGGCCAATTTAGGATTACCACTGAAGCTAATCAAAAGCCTTTGGAAAACGTATCGAGTGATTAAAGACTTTAAGCCAGATATTGCGATTGGTGTAGGCGGATATGCCAGTGGCCCAACCCTGATTATGGCAAATTTCTTAGGTGTTCCAACGCTCATTCAAGAGCAGAACTCGTTTGCGGGTGTTACTAATAAATTTGTGGCGAAGAAAGCACAAAAAATATGTGTGGCATACCCTAATATGGAGCAGTTTTTCCCGAAAGAAAAAATTATTATGACGGGAAACCCAGTGAGAAAAGATATTCTTGAAACGAATTCGAAGAGAGAGCAAGCATTTAAACATTTTGGCCTCGACCCCGAACGAAAAACACTTTTAGTAATTGGGGGTAGCCAAGGAGCAAGAACAATCAATGAGGCAATATTTGCAGGTTTAAACGATTTAATATCAAACGACCTTCAAGTAATTTGGCAAACAGGTAAGATTTTTATTAATAAAGCTAAGCAAGGGGTTGAATCATTACAAACACAGCGTGTATTTGTATCAGATTTTATCTACGAAATGGATTTAGCCTATGCCGCCGCCGATTTAGTGGTTTCTCGTGCAGGTGCTTTGTCGGTTTCGGAATTATGCTTAGCAGAAAAGCCATCAATTTTGGTTCCATTACCAACAGCCGCCGAAGACCACCAAACACAAAATGCTCTGAGTTTGGTAAACGTAAAAGCCGCATGGTTAGTAAAAGACGTGGAGGCTCGCGATATTTTGGTAGATAATGTGGTTAAACTTGCCAATGATAAGCAAGAAATGCAATTATTGAGTAAAAATATCAAGACTTTAGCCAAACCTGAGGCAGGAAAGGAAATTGCAGCCGAAGTATTGAAAATCATTAAATAGTTGAAGAAACGAAGGTATTAGAAGGGCTTTTGATATATAATTATGAAGATATTTTTTTCCGAAAATAGAGTAGATTACTCAACTTATACTTTCGATTATGCGATTTATTGTTTGAAAGAATCGCAGGCCGAATTATCAGAAATTTATGAGAAAGGGTTTCTACCATATACTGGAAATTTAGGTATCAATGGCGATATTTTTTATTTGGCTCGTAGCCTTAGAGTTGATTTAGACCGTTTTGAAGATACTTCAGAAAATCGTCGAGTAAATCGTTTAGTAGAGCCACTTAATATTACACTGGATGTAATTAAAAAAACAGATTTTGACCTAAACGATGCTGAGTTTGTAAACTTAAGTCAAGAATATATTTCGCAACGTATTGGCGATGATAATATGAGTTGGGAGCGTTGGCAGTATATTCTTTCGAGAGAAACAGGTACGCATATCTTTAAATTTAGTATTGAAGGCAAGCTTCTCGGTTTTGTTTTTGCCGTGCTTGAAGGAGAGATGCTCCATTATTGGTTTGCCTTTTTTAATACAGAATACATGCGAAGCCATTCGCTTGGCAAATGGCTTATGTGGCGTGTGATTAAATGGGGAAAAGAAAATGCCTTAAAACACGTTTATTTAGGAACGGCTTATAAACAGTCGGCCCTTTATAAAATTCGTGACCACAAAGGATTGGAGTATTTTGATGGTTATCGTTGGAATAAAGATGTTGAACGACTTAAGAATCTTTGTAAAAATGATTTAGAACCTAAAGCCGCCGATGAGTTCAAAATGCTTGATAACCCCAATGATTTTCTTAATCAATTATAAAAAAAATGTTTAATCATTAAAATTTGATTGAAAATATTAATAAAATACTAATTTGCATAAATAAATGTTTCGTAACACTAACTTCGGAAAAATAGCTAAGATTCTCTTTGGCACAATTGCCATCGGAGCAATTACGCTACTAATTGCTTTTTCGACAGATAGTTTTTCGTCAGACCGCTGCAAAAAAATAGAAGTAAACATTAAAAATGCTGATGAACAATATTTCATCACTAATAAAGATGTAGAAAACTTAGTGACAAAATATGGCAGTGAGCAACTGGTAGGTAAACATTTTGAAAAAATCGACCTCCGCTCAATTGAGCAACGTGTACTCAAAAATCGCCAGATAAAATCTTGTCAAGTCTATAAAGGTGTAGATGGAAAACTTCATGTTGATGTTGAACAACACATTCCGATTGCCCGAATTTTAATGTCAGATGGCCGCGAAGATGTGTATGTTGATGCCGAGGGAAGTTTTTTTCCACTCTCTGACCGATATTCAGCAAGAATTTTATTGCTTTCGGGTGAATATTTCCGAAATTTGCCAAGTTTAAAAGCAAAGCGTCAGGAAAAGAACCTTCAATTTATAAAGTTAATTAATGAAGATTCCTTTCTAAAAGCCCAATTTACCCAATTGGACATCAATTCTGATGGAGACATCAGTATTGTTCCATTAGTGGGTAACCACATTATTGAGTTTGGCGAACCCAGCAATATTGAGAATAGATTAAACAGATTGAAGATATTTTACAATCAAATCCTACCAGTAAAAGGGTGGGATAGTTTTTCGTCAGTAAGTGTTAAATATGATGGACAAATTGTTTGTAAATAGGAGATATAGCTGTGACTTTTGACTATTTTTTTGAGTCAAGAGCCTTAAATGATAGAATAAATGAATAAAGGTGTAATTGTAGGCATTGATATTGGTAGCACAAAAATTTGTGCAGTAGCGGGCATTATTGACTCTATCGGGAAAGTAAAAATTCTTGATATGGTTGAAGAACCTACACAAAGAGGTAGAGTATCAAATGGCACGGTTGTAAATTTAGAGTTTACGGCTCGTGACATTGACCGTATCCTTACTAAATTATCAGATAAAGCCGACATTAATATTCAAAACGTAATCGTAAATATTTCGGGGGAGTACGTTGAAGGAAAATCACACCAAAATTTTATCACAAGAAATGATAGCCGCACGACGATTCGCCGTGAGGAAATTGAAAAATTAGCAATAGATATTCGAAAATCGTTTCGCCCAACGGCAGGAAATGTTATTATACATACATTCCCACAGGAGTTTATAATTGACCGTTCTTTAGTACCTGAAAATCCAGTTGGGCGTTTTGGTATTACTCTCGGTGGAAACTTTTTCTTGATTTCAACACCCAATGACCCACACATCGCTCTTCGCCAAACAATCGAAAGTGTGGGTGTTAAGATTCAAGATAATAAGAGATTTATTCCACTAAAAATCGTACATACATTGTTTTCACCGCTTGCCGATGCCATGTCGGTATTGCAGGAGGTAGATAGAAAATTAGGTGTGGCTGTTGTAAATATTGGAGGAGATACCACAGAAGTTGCCATTTTTCATGAAAGTGGGCTTCGTCATATCTCTGTTATTCCATTTGCTGGTCGAAGCATTACGAATGACCTCGTAAAGGCGTTTCAAATTTTGCCCGACCACGCCGAAAAGCTCAAACTCATTGTTGGTGATGTGCCACCCGCAGAAGTTGGTAAAAACGATATCATTAAGATACCAGGTGTCGAAGGTTTACCCGATAAAGAAATCGTTGCTAAAAATGTAAGCGTTATCATCGAAGAACGCCTCAAAGAAATTGCAGCAATGGTAATGGCCGAAATTATACATTCAGGCTATGATGGGCAACTGATTAGTGGTGTTGTGCTGACTGGCGGTACGGCTAATATTCGTATGATAAAAGATGTCTTTTATCAAGTAACTGAGGGCATGAATGTAAGGGTAGGCAATAATATGAGAAATATTGGTGAAAGTGCCCTAAGTAAAGTCGTTGACCCCAAATACGCAACTGTATTGGGCTTGGTATTATCAGGATTTTTGCCATTAGATGAGCGTGTACCACAAGAAGTTATTTGGGGAGAAATTCCAGACAGTCAAACACATATTTACTTAAACGGTATCGAACCATTGAATGGTGGTCGTCATAAAGAAGTAGAACCACCGCAAGCAGAAGAACCCCAAACAAGTGGAGGATTATTTGGATGGTTAAAACGCCAAATGAATTCTTCAAAAAATGACTTAGGCGACGATAAGGGTTATACATAATATTAAAATAGTTTAAAGCCATGAATCCAATTTTTAAAAAATAAACAGCAGCTTTTCCTAATCTATAAAATTTCATCACGATGTCAGAAGAACCAGAATACGAACTCGTTTCAAAGAATAAGTTCAAGAATATAATCAAGGTAATTGGTGTAGGTGGAGCTGGCTGTAATGCTGTTAAACACATGCACAACATGGGTGTAAGTGATATAGGCTTGGTAATTTGTAATACAGACCAACAAGCACTCGAATCTGCTTCGCCTGAAATAAAACGTTTACAAATTGGTATTGAGCTAACCAAAGGTTTAGGTGCTGGAACTGAACCAGAAATGGGAAGAAAGGCAGCCGAAGAAAGCGAAAAAGCTATCAGAGAAATGCTCAAAGAACCAACGGAGATGGTATTCATCACGGCTGGTATGGGCGGTGGTACGGGTACAGGTGCAGCACCAGTAATTGCACGTATTGCACGTGAAATGAAATTACTGACAGTTGCAGTGGTAACTGACCCATTTACTTTTGAAGGAGAAGATAAAATTCTTCAAGCTCGTGCGGGTATTGAAGAGTTAAAAAAATGTAGCGATACCGTACTTATCATCAAAAATGAGCGTTTAGAGCAAACTTTTGGTGATATGGATATAGAAGAGGCTTATGCAAAGGCTGATGATGTATTGGCTAATGGCGTGAAAAGTATTGCCGAACTTATTACTCGTCCGGGTATTATTAACCTTGACTTTGCTGATGTGAAAAAGGTATTGGGTAATGCAGGACAAGCTGTTATGGGTACTGCCGAAGCAGAGGGCGAACGCCGTGCAGAAGAAGCAATTAAATTGGCTCTTTCTTCGCCATTATTAGAAAGCAATGACATTAATGGTGCCCAAAGAGTCTTGTTAAGTATTGCTTATAGCCCTGAACATAAAATCAAGCTTTCTGACCAAACTTTAGTAACAAAGTTTGTTGAAAGCCAAATTCAAACTAAAGCTCGTTTGTTTAAGCACGGTTTTGCGATTGATAAAAACTTGGGTAAAAAAGTACGCGTAACAATCGTTGCAGCAGGTTATGAAAATGTACCACCGCCATTTGAAATTGATATTCCTCAACCGCCTGTGATGGAGGTTGTAAGACCAATGCATGTGGCTGGCCCTACGGCAACAGCTTCTAATGCAGTTCCGCTTGCAGTAGCTACAGCAGCCTCTTCAACACCACCAACACCGCAAGTTGTGGCAACAGGAAGTGCAAGTAGTACACAATATCCTTCGGAAGAGTCGCCGAATCCGAATTTTATTGAGCAACTTGAGCCAAAAGTTGAGCAAAAAGACCCAATGGAGCAAATCAGAGCGATGATTCAAAGATTTATGCGTGAAGGTTACCGAAACCCAGCTTTAAATACAACTCCAACTTATGTTCGAAATGGTATTGAGTTACAAGATGTGAAGAAACTCCGTCAAAATGGAAAAGTTCTAGAATATGAGTTAGACCAACTCCTTTCTATGATGGAATCAAGCCGATAATATCTACTTATAATTATACAAAAAAACCGCCTTTGAGGCGGTTTTTTATTTTAAAAATATTTCTCCAAAACTCTATCAATACTGGCCTCACGGTCGTTTAAAAAAATCGGATTATGGAAATGATGGAGTTTATTTAAAAGATAATATAGTTGCAAACGCTCGATTTCATTCAATTGCCCTGAAATAATCTTACTTACTTTCATCATTCCTTCAAATGATTTGAAAAGTTCGGCTTGACCTAATGGAGTAATCCTCAAACGCTTGCTTCTTTTATCTAAATCATCGTCGTATTGTTCGAGTAACTGGCTGTTTATCAGTCTTTTAATTATCTCCATTCCTGTGTTTTTTTCATGAATATTTTTTTCAATTACTTGAGTTTTGGTTGGATTTTTATATTGCCATACCGCAGCCAAATAACCAAAATCATCCAAGGTCAAGATGGTTGATTCTTCCAATGCCTTTTTGATATACCCTTTGGCATAGCGATACATAAATGCAACTAACTGACCAATATTTGTTTCTTCATTTTCAGAAGGTAAAGTTGGGCTTTCGGGTGTAAGTAGTCTGCCCAAATATTTTTGGTTGAGAAATACCACAAAATCTTCCATCGAAATTGGCTTCGAGGATTGCTCAGATTCGATGCTTTCTAAGTCTGTAATTAATTTTTGTAAGATACTATAATTCATCAAGGCAAAACTAAAAGTGTTTTTTTGTGCTAAATTATTTTTTTTAGTACAAAAACAAAACATATTTCAATTAAAAATGTTTTACTATTAAATAACAAAAACACACTTGAAATGTTGCTGATAATTTAAAAACTCAGCCATAAACATTAAAATCAACATATTATGCACAAAATCTTACAATTATTGGCCGTATTTTTTCTTTCTGTGGGTGTAGCTTATTCCCAACGTACGGGCGAAATTCAAGGAACAGTTAAAGACCGTAAAACTCAAGAGCCACTTATTGGCGTAACGATTCAAGTAGAAAACACCCAGAAAGGTGTAACCACCGACATTGATGGAAATTTCAAGATAAGCCTACCCGTGGGCAGTTATAATTTGAAAGCAACATTTGTGGGCTACAAACCTCTAACCAAGTTTAATATTAACCTTACAACGGGTAATACACAACAGATTACGTTTGAGTTGGAAGAAGAATCACAAACACTTGATGAAGTAAAAGTGGTGGTTAATCGCTCTGTTTCGGTAGCAAATATCGAAACACCCAATTCGATTCAGAAACTAACAGCCGAGGAAATCAAAAATAATCCAGGTGGAAATTTTGATATTTCTCGTGTAATTGGCGTATTACCTGGTGTTGGTGGCACGGCGGGCTCTGTGGGCGGTTTCAGAAATGATTTAGTAATTAGAGGTGGAGGTCCCAATGAAAATGTTTTTTATTTAGATGGAATTGAGATTCCTGTAATCAATCACTTTGCTACACAAGGAAGTTCAGGTGGCCCAACTGGTATTCTGAATGTTTCGTTTATTGAAGATGCCACGCTTTCGACGAGTAGTTTTAATGCTCGCTATGATAATGCACTTTCTTCGGTTTTACAATTCAAACAAAGAGATGGAAACCCCAATAAAGTAGAGGGAAATGTGAGGTTGAGTTCGACCGAAGTAGCGGCCACCCTTGAAGGTCCAATTTCGCAGAAAACAACATTTTTAGCATCGGCACGCCGCTCGTATTTGCAACTTTTATTTTCTGCTCTTGATTTGCCAATTCGACCAAGTTACTGGGATTTTCAGTACAAAATCACGCATAAATTCAATAAGAAAACAACATTAAACTTAATCGGAGTAGGAGCAATTGATGATTTCTATTTTGGTGTACCGAAAGAAACCGATGCTTCAAAAGAATATATTCTACGTTCGAATCCGCTTATTAAACAATGGAATTATACCGTTGGAGCTTCATTGAAAAGACTTATTACGAATGGCTACATTAATATTGCTTTGAGCCGAAATATGTTCGATAATGCACTCGACCGATATGAAGATGGCAAGAGTGATGACCCTGCACTAAGGGTGTTTAACTCACAATCACAAGAGATTGAAAATAAGTTTAGAATTGATGTAAACCAGTATAAAGGAAAGTGGGAGTATAGCTACGGGGGAGTGATTCAATATGTGAAGTATAATAATGACTTTTTTAATATTTTTAGTCGTGAAATTAGAAATGCAACGGGGCAAATTATTCAACCCGGTATAAGTGTTAAGTTTAATACTGACATTAATTTCTTTAAATATGGAGCTTTTGGACAAGTTTCAAGGAAGTTTTTCAACGAAAAACTCAGTCTTTCTGCTGGAATCAGAACCGACATGAACTCGTTTACTGTTGATGGAGGAAAACCGCTCGAAACACTTAGTCCACGAACCTCATTAAGTTATCAATTTGCTGATAAATGGAGAGTAAATGTCTCGGCCGGGCGTTATTTTAAAGTGCCAATCTACACCGTTTTGGGTTATCAAAATGACAACCAGTTTACGAATAAAGCCAATAAATACATTCAGTCAGACCACTTAGTAGCTGGTTTAGAGTTTATTCCAACTCCACAAACTAGAATAACGGTAGAAGCTTTTAATAAAAAGTATAGAAACTATCCAGTTACCGTAAGTAGAGGAATTTCATTGGCTAATGAAGGAGGCGATTTCGGTGCTATCGGCAATGAGCAAGTAGTATCAATTGGTAAAGGCCGAAGCTATGGTGTTGAATTCTTTTTCCAACAAAAATTAACCAAAAATATCTTTGGGGTATTAAGTTATACGCTTTTCAGAAGCGAATTTTCGGGTGCCGATGGGAAACTAATCTCATCAGCTTGGGATACCCGCCATATACTTTCGGCTCAACTTGGACGTAAATTTAAACATGGCTGGGAAATGGGCTTGAAATGGCTTTCGCAAGGGGGAGCACCATATACGCCATTTGATTTGGCAGCTTCACAAGCAAATTATTCATTAGTTGGTCGTGGTACACTTGATTATACAAGATTAAATCAAGGTAGACTGGGTAATTTTAAAAGATTTGATTTTAGGGTTGATAAAAAATGGAATTTTAGAAAAACCACGTTCGACCTTTATTTAGATGTGCAAAATGCCTTATTATTCAAGACTCCAGCATTTCCACAATATACTTTTGCTCGAAATGCTGATAATACTGGTTTTCAGACAACTGATGGCCTGCCACTACGAAGAGATGGTGCAAATGCTGTTCCGTTGATTTTAGATAATAACGATGTATCAGTAACTCCATCTTTAGGATTTGTTTGGGAGTTTTAAGAAGTAATTTACATCAAAAAAGCCTCATTATTATCTGATAATGAGGCTTTTCTTTTTGTAAAAACTAAATATTATATCATTTCAAAACCACAGTAAGGCACTAATGCTTTTGGTATTTTGATACCTTCTGGTGTTTGAGAATTTTCTAAAATTGATGCCAAAATACGTGGTAATGCTAAGGCCGAACCGTTGAGTGTGTGCAAAAGTTGAGTTTTACCATCTACTTTATAACGAAGTTTCAAACGATTAGCTTGATATGATTCAAAGTTTGAAACTGAACTTACTTCTAACCAGCGTTTTTGAGCCGCAGAATATACTTCAAAATCATAAGTCAAAGCTGAAGTAAAGCCCATATCGCCACCACATAGGCGAAGAATACGGTAAGGTAATTCTAATTTTTCAAGCAATGATTTTACGTGTTCTACCATCTCATCTAGAGCTTGATATGATTCTTCAGGCTTGCGAACTTGTACGATTTCAACTTTATCGAATTGGTGCAAACGATTCAAACCACGCACGTGAGCCCCCCAGCTTCCTGCTTCACGACGGAAACAAGGCGTGTAAGCCACATTTTTAATTGGTAACTCCGCATCTGATAAAATAACATCGCGGTAAATATTTGTTACTGGAACTTCCGCCGTAGGAATCAAATACAAATCATCTACAGTTGCATGGTACATTTGTCCTTCTTTGTCAGGCAACTGACCAGTTCCGAAACCAGAATCTTTATTAATTAAAATTGGTGGTTGAATTTCAAAATACCCCGCTGCTAATGCTTCATCTAAAAAGAAGTTAATCATAGCTCGTTGGATTCTTGCTCCTTTTCCCTTATAAACTGGAAATCCCGCTCCTGTGATTTTATTTCCTAAATCAAAATCAATTATGTCGTATTTCTTAATGAGTTCCCAGTGTGGTAAAGCATCTTCGTGCAAAGTAGGTATTTCTCCAGCTTGAAAGACATTGAGGTTTTCTTCTGGAGTACGGCCGTCTGGCACACTTGCGTGTGGTAAGTTCGGAATTGTAACCATGATGTCATAAAGCTCTGCTTCCGAGTTTTTCAAATCTTCCTCCAAACCTTTAGATTTTATCTTCAATTCGGCTGTTTCTGCTTTCGCAGCTTCGGCTTCTTCTTTTTTTCCAGCTTTCATCAAGCCGCCAATTTCTTTGGCAAGGGCATTGGCTCTCGCTAAAGTTGCATCAAGTTCAGCTTGTGTTTCACGACGTTTCTGGTCGATGGCTAAAACAGCTTCAACAGTCTCATCGGCATTTTTAAAATACTTACGTTTGAGGCTATCAATGGTAGCTTGTTTGTTTTCTTTAATAAAATTGAGTTGTAGCATTGCTATTATATTTTTTGAGAAGAGGTTTTGATGCCTCTTCTCGTTGATTTTGCATTAATTATTGATGAAGTAATGGCACTAATAACAATTAATCAAACTTAAACAACCCTTCGTTGAGTGCGTTCAAGGCTGCATTTTTATCTTTTGTATCAACTAAAAGTGAGATATTATGCTCTGAAGCTCCGTAAGAAATCATTCTAATCGGAATATCACGCATGGCTTCCATAACTTTTAGAGCAATACCTGCTTTATCAGCTTTGAAATTACCCACGATACAAATGATTGATTGATTGCGGTCATGCTCTTCTAAATCGGCAAATTGACCTAAAACTGCTGTAATTTTATCTAAATTATCGGCATTATCAATCGTTACGGCTATCGAAACCTCCGAAGTAGTTATCATATCTACTGGAGTTTTGTAGTTTTCGAATACTTCAAATACTCTTCTCATAAAGCCATAAGCATTCAGCATACGAGTTGAGTGAATGTAAATTGCTGTAATGCCATCTTTGGCGGCAATAGCCTTAATCTCAGAGTCGGTAGTTTTATCGGCGATAAGTGTACCGTATGCGTTTGGCTCCATTGTATTTTTCAAGCGAACAGGAACACTACGCATTTTTGCTGGTGTGATTGTACTTGGGTGAAGGATTTTTGCTCCAAAGTATGCCAGCTCTGCCGCTTCTTCAAAAGTGAGTTCTCGTACTGGGAAAGTACGCTTCACAATACGTGGGTCGTTGTTGTGCATGCCGTCGATGTCAGTCCAGATTTGGATTTCTTCCGAACGAATTGCACCACCAATTAATGAAGCTGTATAATCTGAGCCCCCACGTTTGAGGTTATCTACTTCACCACGTGGATTGCGGCAGATAAAACCTTGCGTGATAAATATTTGTGTATTTGGAAGTTGCCCAAGCATTGCTGTAAGTTTTTCTTCAGTAAAACTTAAAACAGGCTCGTTATCAGCATCAATCAACATGAAATCTAAAGCTGGAAGCAAAGCCGAGTTTACACCTTCTTCTTGTAAATATGCCTCAAACATTTGCGTAGAAAGCAATTCACCTTCTGCAACGATTTCCTTTTCTTGTTTGAGAGAGAATGGTTTAATATTCACCAACGAACGAATAAAGTTAAATTCTTTTTCGATGATGTTTTTACCTTTGGTATAACCTTCTTCGGTTTTGTATAATTCCTTAATAAATGACTCATAATGAGCATATAGTGCATCAATTTTCTCGATAGCATCTGCATCATTGTTTGCCTTAAGCGACTCGCCAATAGCAATTAGAGCGTTGGTCGTACCCGAAAGAGCTGACAATACTACGATTTTACGTCCACTATCTTCAGTAATTAAATTACGAATAGAGTGCATACGCTCGGGCTTACCTACTGAAGTCCCGCCAAATTTCCAAACTTGCATTTTTTAAATTTAATTTTAAATGAATAAGACGGAACTCCGCCCGTTTAAAAAAGTGAATTGTTTAGCTTGTTGATTATCAGTATTTTTATTTGAGTATTTGCAATGATAATTTTTTATTAAACAAGAGCCAACATTTTGATGGCAGTTATGGCAGCTTCATCGCCCTTATTGCCATGAATACCACCTGCTCGGTCGAGTGCTTGCTGTTGATTATTAGGCGTTAATACCCCAAAAATCACGGGTTTATTATATTTCAGAGAAACGTTAGTCAAACCTTGAGCAACTGCATGATTGATGTAATCATTGTGCTTGGTTTCTCCTTGAATTACACAACCAATAGCAATTATGGCATCAATATCTGCTTTTTGGGCATAAACCTGCGAACCAAAACTTAGTTCATAACTACCGGGCACATTTGCTCTTACGATATTTTCTGGTTTTACACCATTTTCGATGAGTGTTTTATAGGCCCCATCAAAAAGTGCTTCGGTAACTTCAGCATTCCATTCGGCTACAACAATAGCAAATTTCTTCTGACTAACATCGGGTAAATTCGAGGTACTGAACTCGCTTAAATTTTTATTAGCTGACGACATAGTTTTTCTAGATAAATTAAAAAAAAGGGATAAACCTCGTTCGGCTTATCCCTTTGATTATATTTTTTATTGCATAACCAAGTATTACTCGCCGACAGTGCCTTCGAGTTTGGATTTATATTTCTTGGCGTTACCAATTTCAATTGATTCAGGATAATTTGTGATAATATCACTGTAAACCTCTAATGCTTCTTTGTTATTTTTAGCAACTTCATAAGCATTAGCCAATTTCATTAAGTAAATTGGAGTGAAAGTTTTGTTTGGCTTATAATCAGCTGCTTTTTTGTAGTAAGAGATTGCGTCATCTACGCTTTTCTTTTCCATATAAGCATCACCAATCAATGCGTATGCTCTTGCTTGTACAAGAAGGTCATCTGAGCTAAAGTCTTTCAAATGCTCAATTGCTTCATCGTATTTACCTTGTTTTACTAATGCTACACCAGCATAAAAGTTAGCTAATTTACCTGCTTTTGTAGAACCATAGTTATCAGCAATTGCCAAAAGACCTTCATTACCGCCTGTACCGTTCAAAGCTTGTTTTAATGAATCTGCTTCGAATGCATATACAGCATTAAACATGGCTGCTTGAGCTTCGTCATCTTGAGAATTTGTGTAATAATTATATCCTACTACACCTAAAACAACCGCTAAAATACCACCACCAATGATAGTTAATAGTTTTTGATTGTTCTTCAAAAAGCCTTCTGCTTTGTTAAATTCTTGTTGTAGAGCTTCTGGGCTTTCAATAATTTCAAGACCTGATTTTTCTTTTTTTGCCATTTTAGATAGTGCGACTACCGCTTTAATTTATCGTTTCGACTTGATTAAGTAATGATAATCAAGTTTTAATTTCAAAAAATATTTGTAAAAATCTATATCAGACTTTTTTCGGACTGCAAAGTTATGAAATTGATTTTGAACTTCTATCAATAGTTTGATAAAAATTATGCTAAATAAACCTTTTTTATTGAAAAATATATCGTTAAAGGGCGTGTTTAAGTTGTACGTAATCTTTACCAATGAAAAGATTAATGATTTACGTTGAAAAAACTTTCGATTGAAATTGTAAAAAGGTGTACATTCAGAAAAAGAAAAGGCGTTGGAGAAACCCAACGCCTTTATTATATCTATTTAAATGATTTAGCCACTACTCAATTAAAACAGCTTTACCATTTACCACATCATCTTCTACGTTTTTGTATTTTACATCACGTTTTATTGTACCATCTTTATATTGTACGCTCACACGTTGGTTTCGGTCAGCTATTTTTATATTGCGTAACGGTGTTGTTTTGCTTGCTCCATCGCCACCATCTTCATCGCTCGATTTATTCGTTTGAAGTTTTGGCGTTTCTACCTTTGGTGGTGTCATTTGTTGGAAACGAAGCTCAACCACGTTAGCTTTCATTAAGAAGCTTACAGTATCAGTATTTACTTTGTTTAAGAAGTTTTTGAATAACTCAACTGCTTCAAATTTGTAAATCAACAAAGGATCTTTTTGTTCGTAAGAGGCATTTTGAACCGATTGTTTCAAATCATCCATATCACGAAGATGCTCTTTCCATTCTTGGTCAATTACACTCAACGAAATATGTTTTTCGATTTCTTTAATCAATTCACGGCCATCGCTTTCTACGGCAGATTTAAGATTACAATACAAACCAATATTTTGGTTGCCATCGCCAACAATCGCAATAAATGGTTCATCAATTAGTGCACGACGGTCTTGAAGTACATTTGAAAGTACTGGAACCATATTTTTACGAATTTCATCGTTTTTAGCTTTGTAGGCTTTCTCAGCTTGTAAATATAGTCTTTCCACCAATTTCGGATTTCCCTTTGAAAACTCATTGCGTGCAATTTCTGGCTGAATAGCCAACTTTTGCATACAACGCAGTTCAAATTCATCGTAATTACCTTCGGCATTCATTACGATGTCATTACAAGTATCATAAAGAATATTGGCAATATCGAGTGAAAGACGGTCGCCGAAAAGGGCATTTTTACGACGTTTATAAATGGTATCACGTTGGATATTCATTACATCATCGTATTCAATCAAACGCTTACGAGTTCCGAAGTTATTCTCTTCTACTTTCCTCTGAGCTCTTTCAATGGAGCTTGTAATCATAGAGTGCTGAATTACCTCGCCTTCTTCCATGCCCATGCGATCCATAACAGACGCGATGCGGTCAGAGCCGAATAAACGCATCAATTGGTCTTCAAGCGAAACAAAGAATTGAGAAGTACCCGGGTCTCCTTGACGACCTGCACGACCACGTAACTGACGGTCAACGCGACGTGAATCGTGGCGTTCTGTACCGATAATTGCCAAACCTCCCGCCGCTTTACTTTCGGCAGTAAGCTTAATATCAGTACCACGACCAGCCATGTTGGTAGCAATCGTTACCGTTCCTGGCTTTCCAGCTTCTGCAACAATATCGGCTTCACGAGCGTGTTGCTTGGCGTTCAATACTTGGTGTGGAATCTTACGAAGCGTAAGCATACGGCTCAAAATCTCTGAGTTTTCAACCGATGTTGTACCCACTAAGACTGGACGACCAATATTTACTAACTCTACGATTTCTTCTACAACCGCATTATATTTCTCGCGTACGGTTTTATAAACTTTATCTTCTTGGTCCTTTCTTACAACCGCACGGTTGGTAGGAATCGAAACCACGTCTAATTTATAAATTTTCCAGAATTCACCTGCTTCTGTTTCTGCAGTACCCGTCATACCCGCTAATTTGTGGTACATACGGAAATAGTTTTGAAGCGTAATTGTTGCGTAAGTTTGAGTTGAATCCTCAACTTTTACATTTTCTTTCGCTTCTACTGCTTGGTGTAAACCATCTGACCAGCGACGACCATCCATGATACGGCCCGTCTGCTCATCAACAATCATTACTTTATTATCAATCACCACATACTCTACATCTTTTTCAAATAAAGTATAAGCTTTTAATAATTGATTGACAGCGTGAATACGTTCGGCTTTGGTAGAATAATCACGAATAATTTCGTCTTTTTTCAAGATTTTCTCCTGTTCATTCAAGTCTGATTTGGCAATAGCAGCTAAGTCAACACCTAAATCTGGCATTACGAAGAAATTATGGTCTTCACTTTCACCAGTCAAGAAATCAATACCTTTATCTGTCAACTCAATTGAGTTATTTTTTTCATCAATAGTAAAATAAAGAGGAGCATCTGCTTCTGGCATTAACTTTTGGTTTTCTGCCAAGTAAATTGCTTCTGTTTCTTGAAGAATAGCTTTAATACCTGCTTCCGATAAATACTTAATCAATGGTTTATTTTTGGGTAAACCTCTAAATGCACGGAAAAGAGCTAAGCCACCCTCTTTTTTATTGCCCGCACCAATTAATTTTTTAGCTTCGATTAAATAAGCGTTAGTAAGTACTTTTTGTGCTTCAACCACCCTCTGGATACGTGGTTTCAAAGATAAGAACAATTCTTCGTCACCAGTACGAGCCATTGGCCCACTGATAATCAATGGCGTACGGGCATCATCAATCAAAACTGAGTCAACCTCATCGACCATTGCGTAGTGGTGCTCGCGTTGTACGAGTTCTTCTGGGTCGTTTACCATGTTATCACGTAGGTAATCAAAACCAAACTCGTTGTTTGTACCGTAGCAAATGTCAGCACGATAAGCCGCACGGCGTGCCGCTGAGTTTGCTGGATATTTATCAATGCATTCGCAAGTAATGCCATTAAACTCAAAAATTGGCCCCATCCATTCAGAGTCACGACGAGCCAAGTAGTCGTTTACAGTAACCACGTGAACACCTTTTCCAGCTAAAGCATTTAAGAATGCTGGGAAGGTAGCTACTAATGTTTTACCTTCACCTGTTGCCATTTCGGCAATTTTTCCTTTATGTAAAGCTGCACCTCCAATAATCTGAACATCGTAATGCACCATGTTCCAAGTCATTAGGTTACCAGCGGCTACCCATTGGTTTTTCCAGATGGCTTTATCGCCTTCGATAGTGATGTGCGATTTACGCATAGCTAATTCACGGTCGAGGTGCGAAGCTGTAACCACAATTTCAGAACTTTCGGAGAATCTTCTGGCTGTTTCTTTAACAATCGCAAATGCTTTTGGCAGAATTTCTAATAAAACAACTTCTAACTCTTTATTTCTATCAAGTTTTAAAGCATCTATTTTTTTGAAGTTTGCTTCTTTAGCATCAACCGACATATCAGGGTTTTTCTCGATATTTTCGTTGATGGCTTTTATTTGCTCATCAATGTGTGAAAGTTTCTGAGCGATGTAATCTTGAAGTTCTTTTGTTTTTGCTCTGAATTCATCATTCGAAAGGTTTGCTAATTTTGCGAACTCTTCGTTAGTGAGCTTTACATAGGGCTGTAACTCTTTGTTATCTTTGTCAGATTTAGTACCGAAAATCTGCGTGATTCCTTTTGTTAAAAAATTAAGCATTTTATATTTCTTGTTCGTTAATTCTCGAAATTATGAAGTTTAGTTTTATCAAATATGTAGCCAAAACTTAAAAACTGACAGGTTGACAGAAATTTATAGCCTGATTATCAATAATTTATTTTTTTAAACTACAAATTTAACCTTTTATGGCAGTTTTATAACAAAATTTCTGGCGGAATATTGTTGAAAGGCGATTTTATAAACCCAAACGGCTATTAGGTTGAGAATCAAAAGCTTGTAAAAATTAAACCCATGCTTCTTGAATAGAAGCATGGGTTTTTGAATATTCCTTTTAAAAACCGATTGGCTTTAATTTTAAACCAGTGGTTTCGTCTAATCCAAAAATGAGGTTTAAATTTTGTACTGCTTGCCCCGATGCACCCTTTGTTAGGTTATCAATGATACTCGTAATGAGTAAATTATCATCGTGTTTTTCGAGATGTAAAATACACTTATTGGTATTTACAACTTGCTTTAAATCTATTTCGTTAGCCTCGCTTAAGTGTGTAAAAGGATGCGATGCATAATAGTTTTTATAAAGTTCTTTGGCCTCTTCGATTGTTCCGGCAAATTTGGTGTAAACATTAGCCATGATACCACGACTAAAGTTTCCGCGGTAAGGAATGAAGTTTACAGCTTTGCCAAAATTGGGTTGAAGGGTTTTAAGACTTTGATTGATTTCCTTTAAATGTTGGTGCGTGAAAGCCTTATAAATAGAAATATTATTATTTCTCCAACTAAAATGGGTGGTTGCCGAAAGCGATTGTCCCGCTCCAGTACTACCTGTCACGGCACTTACATGCACATCTTCACTCAATAAACCAGTACTAGCCAATGGTAAAAGTGCTAATTCGATACTCGTGGCAAAACAACCAGGGTTGGCAATACGATTAGCGGTTTTGATTAAATCTTTTTGTAATTCTGGTAAACCATAGATAAAACCATTACTTTGGTCACGGAAATCAGTGCTTAGGTCAATGATTTTCACGTGGTCAGGAACACTATTTTCGGCCAAGAACTTTTTCGATTCGTTGTGCCCCGAACATAAGAAAATAGCTTGAACTTCTTCGAAAGGCATTTGGTCGGTGAAAAGTATCTCTGTTTCGCCAATTAAATCGGTATGAGTAGCATAAACAGGTTTTCCTGCTTGACTCTTCGAGTTTACGAAGCCAATATTTACTGCTGGGTGATTAAGTAAAATACGGAGCAATTCGCCACCTGTGTAGCCAGCTCCCCCAATGATACCGATGTTTATTTTCATTTGCATAAAAGCCCTAAATCAAAGAGGATGAATTTAAGGCGTTAAAAAGTTAATAATTAAAGGCGGTTTATCGTTTAAAGCCTATTTAAACGATAAACTATTTCGAAAAAAAGATTGTATTTGATAATACAACAACATTTTTCAAGAATCTGTCACAAAATTAAGCAACCTCTCAGAGAAAACTCATATTTTTGAGGAAATTTCAAACCCAATTATACATGACTCTTTTAGAAATTCCGTGGAATGTAAATCCGATTATAGCAAAACTGGGCAGTTTTGAATTACGCTGGTATGGACTTTTGTTTGCTTCGGGCTTTTTGTTGGGCTACCAAATTATGCTCAATGTTTTCAGAAAAGAACACAAATCAGAAAAAGATCTCGATACACTTTTATTTGTGATGATTATCGCAACGGTTATCGGTGCGAGGTTCGGACATTACTTTTTTTATGAATTTGATAGTTTTCTAAAAAATCCGGGCGAATTTCTGATTGATATGATTACGCCACCGTATCAAGGTTTGGCAAGTCATGGAGCCTTAGTGGGTATCATTACCGCTTTGGTTATCTACGCTCGCAGCCACAAAGACCAACCATTTTTGTGGGTGGCCGACCGCATTGTAATTACGGTAGCCTTAGCTGGATTTTTTATTCGTATGGGAAATTTGATGAATCACGAGATAGTTGGCAAGGCCACTAATGTACCTTGGGCTTTCAGGTTTAATGCTTTTAGTCAAACACCAACTGGCGATTTAATCATGACCCCTGAGCCTTTTGCACGCCACCCTGCTCAGCTTTACGAAGCATTATCTTGCTTGATACTTTTTGTCATTCTTTATAGCATTTGGAATAAGTTTAAGGAAAAAACACCTCGTGGACTTTTGCTCGGAATTTTCTTGATTTGGGTATTTGGGCTTCGTTTTTGCTATGAGTTTTTGAAAGAAAATCAAGAAGCTTTTGAAGATAAAATGGCATTAAATATGGGTCAGATTCTGAGTATTCCTGCGGTTTTGCTCGGAATTGGTGTTTTGATTTATACTTTCAAAAATAAACAAAACCAAGAAGCAGCATAATTTGCTGAGTGGTTCGTAAAAAATTCGAGGCGATTCAATTTGAACCGCCTCGAATTTTTTATTTATTAATTAGTGGCTACTTCCATTAATTGCCTTACATTATTAATTACATCAGTATTTGGTGGAATATCGAGTCCTTGTCCAATTACTTGATAACCCGTAAGCAAAATATTTATATCTGAAAAAGTCTCTCCTAGCTTATTTACATATTGCTGTATTTCATCTTGTCCCGGTGTAGAGGTAATAACAGTAAATAAATAATCGGGCTTATGATGGTCACAAATAAATTGTAGTTCAGAAAATGGTAAGCTTTGCCCCAAATAAATTACCTTATTATTTCTTGCTCTTAGCACAAAATTGGCAAATAAGAGTGGAATTTCGTGGAACTCGCCTTCTGGTGTAAATAATACGTATTTCTTAGAATTTGCGTCTGGTTTAATGACTTGGCCATCAATTGCCACGATAATTTTCTGACGAATCAGATTCGTAATAAAATGCTCTTGTGCGGGGCCAATAGAACCAGTCACCCACAAAGTACCGATTCGAGTAAGGAATGGATAAATGATGTTAACCATTGTATTCTCGAAACCAAATTGCAAAATATTTGTAGCAATGATTTTTTCGAAACGCTCCTCATCCAAATCAATCATGGCAATGGTAAGAGCATGAATCTGGTCGGGATAATTGAGTTGTTTATCCGAAATAGCCAATACCTCTTTCGAGAGTTCTTCTAAACTAAGTTTAGCAATTTCCGAAATCTTGTAGTCGTGGTCTTTGAGCAATGCAATATTCAGAACCAATTTCAAATCACTATCATCGTAAGTACGGATATTGGTATCAGTTCTTTTTGGATTAATGATATTGTACCGCTGTTCCCATATACGCAAAGTATGGGCTTTGATACCAGATAGTTGTTCTAAATCTTTAATGGAATAATTACTCATTTCTTGACTTTATTGAAAAGTTTAGTTTAGCTCCGCATAGTGTATTAAATAACACGTTCATAGTCGCTTTTCATTTACAAAGCAAAGTAAAGGTTTAACAGAATGTTTGTATTTATGTTTCGAGAAAAACCATTTTTTTTATAAAATTCTTAAAATATTTCGAAAAAAAGTTTGTTTATGAAAAAAAAGGCATTTTGAACAAGTAAAATGAACCGCGGAAAAACTATTATTTTAAGTTTTAGAATAGCAAATTTGTGAAAATAATGCTTAGAGAACATTCTGAAATTTATACAGTAATACATAGCTCCTTATCTTGGCTTTTTTGAAAGAAGGTGCTGTTTCTTATTTTTTATTATGTATTTTCAGATATTTCTGATAGGCCATTGCTACTAAAGCCGTTGTATAGGCATCGGAAGTAAAGTAAAGAATATTGCGTACAACTGTCCCTCCCGAAAAGAACACACCTCCCTTCCAATAGTTTTGGTTGGTTTCCATTTTCTTTTGAGTATCAATATATTTAACTGCTCGATTAATTGTTTCCTGTGAAACTTCAAGCCCTGACTCTTTCAAATAAAGCATAGATAACAGAGCATAAGTGGTAGATTGTAATATATCTCTTTTGTTTACGTGCTTCCAGCTTTGATAGCTTCCATCAGGATTTTGTGTTTGACTCAAATGATTTAAAAGCAACTGAGCAGAAGATTTTAAGGCGGTGTCGCCCGCTGCCAAGGCTCGACTAATCGCAAAATGGAAATGATAACGATTAGGATAATAAATACCCATTCGATTCCAGTGACCACGTTTGGTATGCTTTGCTATAAGTTTGTGTGCTGCTTCGTGACCTTTGCTCTGATTTAGCGTACCTTTTTTTGTTAAATAGGTAAGTACATTGGCATTTACTACCACATCAACATCATTGGTTCCCCATGGAATGTAAGGAATATAGGGGTGTGGATAACAGACACTAAAAGGCAAGAAAAAAACCAAATTGTGTAATACAGTTTTATGGAAACGCCAATTTTCAAAGGTTGATTCTTGGGCAAGCCAAGTCATATACGCTCCCGATTTTTTAAAACCATGATAGAGATAATTATACCAATGCCTGTTTTGCCTATTTTGGTCAAGATAACGGTCAAAAATGCTATGCTTAATGGTTTGATTGCTATCTTTTCCGAAAATCTTTTGGTGATACCAAATTGCTAAATTTCCCAAGGCAGTATCATCGGCATCGTTGGCCACATTCGCTGCATTATTGATAAAACGTTCTCCTAATATAAAGTTTGTTGGTCGTCTGACCAATGGTATAGGATTAGGCTCTTTCCCCCAGCTTAAATCGCGGCGTGGGGGGAGTTTTTTCCAAAAATTGAATTGTAAACCAATGGGAGTGGGGGTGGCGTAACTTAAAACTTCGGGATATACTTTTGCTAACATGGGCAAAATCTGTTTTTGCGTGGTGTCAGCTAAGTACATTTCGGCCAAAATATTATGTATGCCCGCCATTGTGAAGCAATTAGAGTCTCGGTATTGGTTCTTTACGCCCAAGAAGAAAAAGAATCCTTTCATTTGCATAAAGGCCTCCCATTCGCCAGCGTATTGTTTACCTTCGATGGTTTGTGTGGTTTGGTGTTGAGTTAAGTAGTTGAGGCTGCGTTCTATATCTTTTCGAAGCGAATCGGGCGAGGGTTGCTGCGAAAAGGCTGAGATTTTTATTAAAAGAAGTAGAAATAGAGCGTATCTCATGGATTTTATAAAAAAATAGCCTCCCAAAAAGAGGCTATTATATGCTTTATTTTTAGAAAATTAGCTTACCATATTGTGGTAAACATTTTGTACGTCATCGTCTTCTTCGAGTTTTTCGATAAGCTTTTCAATATCTGCCGCTTGCTCATCGGTTAATTGTTTGGTGTCAGTTGGAATTCTTTCGAAATCGGCATGAAGTAGTTCAAAACCTTTCTCTTCGAAATATTTTTGTAAAGCACCAAATGCCGTAAACTCACCGTAAATATTGATTTGATTAGCTTCTTCGTCTAAGAAAACTTCTTCAGCACCAAAATCAATCAATTCAAGTTCTAATTCTTCGATGTCAGTTTTACCATCATTGGCAATTTTGAAAACCGATTTACGGTCAAAAATGAAATCTAACATGCCAGAAGTTCCTAAACTACCTCCACATTTCGAGAAATAGCTACGAACATTGGCAACTGTACGATTCGTATTATCAGTAGTACATTCTACTAAAATTGCTACTCCGTGCTGGCCATATCCTTCATATACTACCTCTTTGTAATCTTCTTGGTCTTTAGAAGAAGCACGTTTGATTGCATTCTCAACGTTTGCCTTTGGCATATTGGCTGCCTTGGCGTTTTGCATAATCGCACGTAAGCGTGAGTTACTATTTGGGTCTGGTCCACCTGATTTTACTGCAATCGCAATGTCTTTACCAATCCTTGTAAAAGTTTTTGCCATTTGCCCCCAACGCTTCATTTTGCGGGCTTTTCTAAATTCAAACGCTCTTCCCATTTTTTATATGAAAAATCTAATATTTTGTATGTCTTAATTTTGCTGCGAAATTATGAAATTTTATGTAAAAACACACAAATATATTTTAATCAACCGTCTTCGGCTTACAGTTAATAGTTGGCAGTTTTCAATGTAATGAATACTAACGAGAAATTTTTCAATAAAATAAATGCCACTTATGCTCAATTATTTAGTTCGATAAGGCAAATGCTTGGCAATTTGATTCATCAGACTCGAAGTGAGTTGATGAGGTGTGTCCATTCGATTGTTCGGTCGATTACTAAGTTCGGTCGCCCAAACCATTTCGCCACTCTGAGCATCGAAAAGTTTAATATCAGTTGCTACGCCATCGTCAAAGCGAGCATTATTCATTGCCCACGGAGACATAACCATATTTCTATCAGTTGGTCTGCTGATTTTTACCGTCAATTCGCCAAAAATCACTGCGTCAACTTCTAATAATCTTGCTAAATCGGCTTTATTTTGATAACGTATATCTTCTAAACGAATACCGCTGTCGGCGAGTAATTTATTTGTACGGTTAAAATCTTGAATGGCAATTTCATAGTGACCCTTTTCTACTTGTTTGGCGATATTGATAAATAAGTCTTTTTGTGCATCAAGGCTTGCTTCTTGGTCTCGTTTATCGTATTGGCGACGAGTACGAGTATCGTTTTTTTGCTTTGAATAGGCCAGAGGATTCTGAAACTCTACACCAAAAGGTAGAATTGCTATTTTCTTGTGCCTATTTTTTACATTAGCGAAATTTTCAGAAACAAAATCTTTTGAAGAGACACAGCTAGATAAAATCATGGTGATTATTCCGAGTGCAAAAATGCTTTTATTTATGCTGAACGTTTTCATTTTTAAAATTGGTTTTATGGTTAAAAGAAGTCTTCGCTTCAAGCGAAGGCTTCCTTAGTTACATAATGAGATTTAGTAACCATAAGTTGTATAAACATAAAAAATAATTGACAAACACCATTGCACCGAAAAATCATACATATTGATATGGATGCTTTTTTTGCCTCGGTTGAGCAGCGTGACTTTGCCGAGTTACGAGGGAAACCCGTAGCTGTGGGCGGAAGTAGCGAGCGGGGCGTTGTGGCAGCGGCCAGTTATGAAGCCAGAAAATTTGGCGTTCGTTCGGCTATGTCTTCACGTATTGCCAAACAAAAATGCCCCAGTCTGATTTTTGTCAAGCCAAGGTTTGAAGTGTATAAGCAAGTTTCGAGAGAAATCAGAGAGATATTTTTAGAATATACGCCTTTGGTAGAGCCACTTTCGTTGGATGAGGCATATTTGGATGTAACTGAGAATCTGAAAGGAATTGCCACTGCTACTGAAATTGCACAAGAAATTAAAGTTCGAATCAAGGAGAAAACAACACTTACGGCTTCGGCAGGGGTTTCGGTAAATAAGTTTTTAGCCAAAATTGCCTCCGATTACCGCAAACCCGATGGATTATTTGTTATCAAGCCATCGCAAGCAGAAGCATTTGTTGAGAAACTCGAAATCGCGAAGTTTCATGGAATAGGAAGAGTTACCGCCGAAAAAATGCACAAAATGGGCATTTTTACAGGAAAGGAATTACGAGAAAAAAGCTTAGAATTTTTGGTGAATAATTTTGGAAAAGTTGGGCGATATTACCATGATATTGCTCGGGGAATTGACAACCGTTCTGTAAACCCCGATAGTATCAGAAAATCGGTTGGAGTAGAAAATACATTCGACCGTGATTTGACCGAACCCGATGACCTTTATCACGAACTTGATGATATCATCGAGCAGCTTTGGCGAAGAATGCAACGTGCCAATGCCTTCGGGAAAAGTATTACCCTAAAAATAAAATTTGCCGATTTTGATACCATTACTCGCAGCCGAACTACCCATTTACCAGTTTTTGAGAAAGATTTTTTAGCTAAAGTTTCCTACGAAATGCTTAATAATTTGTTTCCATTGCCTAAAGGAGTGAGATTAATGGGGGTTTCTTTCTCAAATCTCGAATTTGCAGATGAGATGATTGGTCGCCAGCTCACATTAAGTTTCTAAAAAAATAGGAAGTACTTAATACTTCCCATTTAATTCCCAGTTATAATCCATATATGAGATTTTGGCATCTTTGTTTGCCTTTGTTTTGGCGTATTTATTCGCCCAATCGATTACTGACATTTTATCTTTAAAATCGCCACCGTACCAGTTGAAAATATTTGAAAGTTTGGCTTCTTTGGCTGAAACTTGATTTTTATAAGAATCATTCAAGAAGTCAAAACCTTGGTCGTCGAGTTGTTGGTTTAATTTAGAAGCAATAAAAGCCTCATTTCGCAACGGTGGACAAGATTTTGCGGCACAAACCAAGGCAAAATGAATACGAGGCTCATCAAAATCCTTACGAATAATGCCATGCTCGATATTATTCAAATCCAGTTTTTTTCCGCCAATATTAATAAACTTAATATCCCAAGGAGTATTCACAAACGGAATCTTTACCTTGCTGCCAATATCTTTGATGCTCTTGATTTTTTCATCGGTGTGGTCGAGAATCAATTGTACAGTAAACGCATTGTAGGCATTTATCCAATAAGCCAACTTCTCTTCTTTGCTCCAGCGTTCGTTTGGGGCATTATTTTCTAGCAAAGATAGGTACTTTCTTAGCTCTGCTTGGTCTTTCTTAAAACCACCGTAATTCACGAAGCCCTTTGCATCAACGTATTTTTTCAATAGGCCATTCCAAATTTCATGACTAATTGGGTCGGCCGTTGAAGTAGGAGCATTTACAGCAAAACAGCTGCTTACCGCCAAGAGTATAATTACTAATAAGCTCGTGATTTTCATTTTCTGTATCATTTTTTCTTTCAGTATCTCAAACCTTTTATTCATATACGTTTTAGAAGAACAAAAAGTTTGATTAAAACTATACTCGCAAGAAAATCTTATAATGATACATGGCTCTAAGGAATGCCCACTTGATGGCAATAACGGCAAGAGCAATGATTACCTCGTGATAATTTTCGCCAACCAACTGAGCTAACCAACGGAAAAGTCCATTAGCTGCATAATACCAGTTTATTACAAGGCCAGACATATAAATCAAAATTGAGTTTAGTCCGATGATGGTAAAGAAAAACGCCCAACGTTGGTATTGAAGCACATCAATGATAAAATAAAACAAAGAAAGCAGTAAAAGGCTACATCCACCAGCATAAAGCATAAACGAACTTGTCCATAGGTTTTTATTTATCGGGAAAACGATTCCCCAACTCCCACCAATAATCAAACAAACCAAACCTAATATTGCTAAAGTAGCTGCTTTCTGTGTGGGTGTTTTAGTAGTTACATTCTTCAAGTAATTTCCTGCAAAAATTCCCAATAAACCTGTACCTATGGCAGGAATAGTTGAGAAAAGCCCTTCAGGGTCATGAATTTTTAAGTGTAATCGGCCCGGTACCAACATTCTGTCAACCCAAGATGCAAAATTGCCTTGAATTGTCAAATCACCCGCAACAAAACCCGGTGCAGCATTAAATTTCATGATTAAATAATAACCAATCAGTAAACCCGAAAACCACACATATTGCCAACGTTGACTTGCATAAACATAAATAATACAAGCAAACATATAGGCTAAACCAATACGCCCCAAAACACTCGGGAAACGTATTTGTGAGAGTTCTTTTATTTGTAAACCATTATTGTAGATGACGCCAAGTAAAACTAATATTAGTCCACGTTTGATGATTCGGCGTAGTATTGCTTGTTTATCAATACCTTTTTCTATTTCTCGGCCTACCGAATAAGGGGTAGATACACCAGAAATGAATAAAAATAATGGGAAAATGAGGTCATAAAATCGGAAGCCATTCCATGCAACGTGCGAAAGTTGAGTGGCTATCCAAATGGCTGCCGGATGGTGAGTAGCTTCGCTAAGAGCGTGAAAAAAATCTTCTCCGCCCATAATCCAAAACATATCAAAACCACGAAGGGCATCGAGTGAATAAAGTCTTTGTGTAGAACTTGAAGAGCTCATTTTAGGTCGATTAGGGTGATTTTCAAATATACTGAATTTCGATTATGATTCGAAAAGATTTTTGCGTTTTTCAGTTCTTCAAAAAATAATTTTATATCTATGCGTAGAATGTCGAACAAAAATGAGCAAACTTCGTAATACATGTACTTTTGTAACATTAATTTCTAAGCGAATTTGCATAGAATCATTATGATGAATTTTACAATCATGACAGCATTAAAAATACAAACGATAAACAATTCAGATATTGAGGTTTTTTCAGAAGTAGCAACCCGTGCTTATTTCGACCACTACAAACATTTGTGGTTTGACCATGGTCAATGGTATGCCCAAAGGTGTTTTAATACCCAACAATTAAGCGATGAAATGGCTGATGATAAAAATCTATTTTTCTTCGCTATTGTCAATGAAATACCCGTGGGTTTTCTTAAGCTTCGCCCACAAAATCAATTAGCCGACCAAAAAGGTGTAGGCTTTGAAATTGAGCGGATTTATCTAACAAATGAAGCAACAGGACAAGGCATTGGTAGAAAACTCATGGATTTTGCCATTGAAATGGCTCGCCAGCAGCAAAAAGACTATGTTTGGTTGAAGGCGATGGATAGTAGCCAAAATGCAATCAGATTTTATGAAAGCTTAGGTTTTGAAATATGCGGAACTTCTCGACTAACTTTTGAGCAAATGAAAGAAGAATATAAGGGAATGGTGACGATGAAGAAAAACTTGAATTAAAATGAGTCTAATTTTCCTCAAAGGAACTTAATATTGGTAGAAATATATGCTATAATCTCCTCAAAAGCCCCAACGGGTCAAAATATTTCGACCCGTTGGGGCTTTTGAGGCAAGGAAGTCACGGAGTATTTTATGTAATATTAACCCTAACTCACGTTAGATTAAGCTAACAAAGCTTTCACTGTAGCCGAGATTATTTTACCATCGGCAAGGCCAGCCAATTCTTTAGTTGCTACACCCATTACTTTACCCATATCAGAAGGGGCAGAAGCTCCAACACGAGTGATAATTTCTTGTAATTTTGCTTTTAATTCCTCTTCTGAGAGTTGTTTCGGCAAAAATTCTTCAATTACTGCCAATTCAGCTAATTCTTTTTCAAGTAAATCAGCACGATTTTGTTGACGATAGATTTCAGAAGAATCTTTTCTTTGTTTGGCAGCTTTGGTAAGTAATTTCATTTCTTCATCAGCCGTCAATTCTCCAGATTTTCCTTCTTTTGTTTCTTCCAAAAGAATCAATTTTTTTATATCACGAAGAGCTTCTAATCTTACCTTTTCACGAGCCAACATCGCAGCTTTTATTTGTCCGTCGATTTCTGTTTTTAAAGACATTTTTTTAATATTTAATTTTAATGAAAATCGGTGTTTACTATTTTATTTATTTCGTTGATGAATTTTAGCGTACCTTCAACTAAAATCGTATAAATTTTTGGTTCAAGGTCTTAAAAATGTGGTTATAGCTTATTTGTAAAACAATCGAATTGAATTAATCGTTTCTCAAACACACGGAGAGGCTGGAAAAATCAGACATGAGCATTATTTTGGTAAAAGTAGGGAACTGATTTTAGCTACAAATTAGTTATTTCTTTACCACAGTCAGCAAAGTTCCGAGCAATAATTTGGCAAAAGTAAGGGAAAATCCTTACTATTACCAAAAAATCAAACTTGTAAAGGTAATAGATAGGTAAAATGAGGCTTTACTAATTACTTATTTTAATACCTAAAATCGGGGTTGCTACTCGTTTGGAAAATTATGATTTTAAAGAAACAGATTAAAGAGCAGTATGACAAAACTATCAGTCAATATAAATAAAATAGCAACTTTGCGAAACTCTCGGGGTGGAAACCAACCGAATGTGGTGCAGGTTGCGATTGATTGCGAAAAATTTGGAGCGGAAGGGATTACGGTTCACCCTCGCCCCGACGAACGCCACATCAGATACCAAGATGTATATGATTTAAAAGAAGTAATTACGACCGAATTTAATATTGAAGGAAATCCTACCGAAAAGAAATTTGTTGAGCTAGTTTTAGCCAACAAACCCACCCAAGTGACTCTCGTTCCTGACGCCCTCAATGCGATTACTTCAAATGCGGGCTGGGACACAATTACTCACAGAGAACGCTTAAAAGATTTAGTTGCTACTTTTAAAAGTGCGGGTTGTCGAGTGTCGATTTTCGTTGATCCTATCGAAAAAATGGTTGAAGGAGCCGCCGAAACAGGTACCGACCGCATTGAACTTTATACCGAAAGCTATGCTCACCATTATTCTAAAAATCGTGAGGAAGCGGTAAGAGATTATGTGAAGGCAGCACAAATGGCGGCAAATGTAGGTTTAGGTGTGAATGGTGGACATGATTTGAGTCTTGAGAACTTACGTTATTTTAAAGAAAGTATTCCGAATCTATTGGAAGTATCAATCGGGCATGCCTTGATTTGCGATGCACTTTATTTTGGTTTAGAGAATACAATCCAACTTTATCTGCGTGAATTAGAATAATAATATAATGACAAAACCTATCTCTGTAGAGCAGTTTCTTGAAAAGTCGAAAACTTTGCCAATTATTGATGTGCGTTCGCCGGGAGAGTTTGAGCGTGGACACATCGTTGAGGCTGTCAATATTCCACTTTTCGAAAATCACGAGCGAGCAGAGGTAGGTACTCGCTACAAGAAAGTTGGCAAAGAATCTGCTTTTTTATTAGGGCTTGATATTGTCGGACCAAAGTTATCGGGTTTTGTAAAAAAGTCGAGAAAAGTTGCTCCAAATGGCGAAGTTTTAGTCCACTGCTGGCGTGGCGGTATGCGAAGTGGAAGTTTTGCTACTTTACTGGCTTCGGCAGGTATGCAAGTATATACTCTCATTGGTGGCTATAAAAGATATCGTACTTACGCACTCGAAAAATTAAGCCAGCCTTTTGACCTCATTGTTTTAGGCGGAAAAACAGGAAGTGGGAAAACTGAAATTTTATACGAATTAGCTAAAAAAGGTGAACAAATCATAGATTTAGAGGGCTTAGCACATCATAAAGGCTCTTCTTTTGGAATGATTGGACAAAAGCCCCAACCTACCACCGAACAGTTTGAGAATGAGCTTTTTACTCACGTGAGCCAGTTAGACCCTTCTCGTCGTATTTGGATTGAAGATGAAAGTCGAAACATTGGTTGTTGTAATGTGCCAGACCCTCTTTGGCAGCTTATGCGTACGAGCAGAGTGGCTTTTATAGATGTTTCGAAAGAAATTAGAATTAAGCGATTAGTTCAAGAATATGCTCAGTTTTCTACTAATGATTTAAAAGCTGCTACCGACCGAATATTGAAACATTTAGGAGGACAAAACCATAAGGCTGCGGTTGATGCCCTCGAAAAGAGTGATTTTGAGCTTGGGGTTGATATTGCTCTAAACTATTACGACAAAACATATCTTCATGGCCTTTCGAAGCGAGAGCCTTCAAAGGTGACTACTATTTCTATCACCGAAAATAACCCATCAGTTGCTGCTCAGCTACTTATAGATAGTTTTTAACATATTTTAAGACTTTTTAACGAGTAATGTAAGCATATAACCTCTATGTTTGTATAACATTTGGTTTATCCGTATGCCATTTAACCATTATTTAAAAATATATAAACAGTAAAATTATGAAAGCTATATTTTCACTTATGAAGAAAAGCACAGTTTTGATGTTATGTGCCGCACCCATTATTTCATTTGCACAGGAGAAAAAAGAGAAGATTCGTGTCCGTATCGAACAAGAAGTTGAAGGAAAAACAACCATTAGCGAAAAAGTATTTAATGGCTCGGGTTTATCGAGTAGCCAAAAAGAGGAAATGATTGAGAAATTTAAAGATTCGGTTTTGGCACTTAACAAAGGTAAAGCACAAGGGGTAAAGATTGAAGTAGACAATAATTCAAACTCAAATATCAATATCGAAAGAAATGACGGTAAACGTATTGAGCGACGTTATGAGTTTAAAGGAGAAGGCAATGGCAATGAAGATATTGTAATCAGAAGAGAAGTAGGACCTAAAGTGAGAGTTTATAAGAAAAGTGGTAAAGGAGAAGGTGAGATTTTTGATAGTGAAGAGTTTTCGCATGAACTACATGGAAATATGGAAAGTTTGAAAGAAACCATGAAAGATATGGGCAAAGATTTGAAATTTGAGTTCCGTACTATTCCTGATAATATCATGATGTTCGATAGAAATATTAGCTCAGGAAGTAAAACAATTCGTGGTGTAGAAGTTTATCCAAATAACCCTAAGACCGAAATTTTAAATGTTCGTTTCAACGCCCCTCAAAAAGGTGATGTAAGTATTAAGGTTTTAGATATCAAAGGTAATGTAGTTGCTAAGGAAGAAATCAAAGATTTTACAGGCGAATACGTTGGACAAATAAATATTGGTAAGCAAAAAAGCGGAATAGTTTTCGTGATGATTACGCAAGGTGAAGATGGAAATGTTAAACGTGTAGTTTTACCATCGAATGAAAAATAATTTTTTTGCTTTAAATTAGAAAAAGAAACGACGGCATGGTTTTGAACCATGCCGTCGTTATATATAAACAGTGATACTTACTTACTTGCTTCTTCAACCCAATGTGTCATTTCATTGACAATTGCGTCATTTGAGCCTAAATAACCTGTACTTTTGAATTTGATTTTACCTTCTTTATCAATACAGAATTTTGCTGGAATTCCATTCACTCCATAGCTACCAGCCACATCTCCACCAATATCTAGAATCACTGGGAACGAAGTGTAGCCACGTTGTTTAACAAAATTAGCAACTGTAGATTTCCATTGTTCTGTGCTTACACGCTCATACGTATTCACAAACAAGAACTTCACATTCGGATTATCTTTGAATTTATCCATCGACATTTTCATGCCTGGAAACGACATAATACAAGGACCGCACCAAGTTGCCCAAAAATCAAGTACGACTACTTTGCCTCTTAAATCAGAAAGCTTTACGGTTTTTCCATCTAAATCAACCAATGAGAAATCGGGAGCATCTGCACCAACAGAGCCAGCACTTCTACGCTTTACATCTTGAATAAAAAGTTTGGCGAAGAAATGGTTTTTGCCTTCTTTTTCTAATTGATTTGCGGCATTAGCAAAAATTTCAAAATCTTTTTCAGGATTTAAGAAATTGTTGATAGCAATTAAGCCAGCCAATGAAGTCCCTAATTCAGTAATAATTGGCTTGATGGTGGCATTATATTTATCTTCTTCTGCTTGATATTTGAATTGAATATCTTTCTTCTTTTTCTCATCTTTTTTCTGAGTCGCTACATCAAACTGGTTTTGTAAATCCATCTGAGTCTGACGAAACTTCTGTGATTCACTCACTACCTGATTAAACTTAGCCATGGTAGGTGAACCATCTACTGAAAAAGTGCCAGGTTTATCGGGCGTATTGAAGCCATCCGCTACAATGTTTAGGGTTTCGCCACCATCTAAAATTAAACCAATAATTTGTTGATTGGCAATGTTTAGCTGATAGATACCCGGTTCGGTCATTTTTCCTTTAAATGAAAAACTATTATCAGGAGAAACTGCAACCGAGTCAATTTTCAAAGCAATATTTCGGTCGTTCATTCTTTCTAAATAAACCTTACCACTTACAACTGATTTTATCTTGCCACTAATGCTATAAGTACTTTCGGTACCAGTAGGCTTATTAGCTTGAGGTTGCGATTGGCAAGCCATTCCGCTGATAATCAAGCACGTAGCGATGATGATGTTTTTCATGAATATAATAATTATATAGTTTTTCATTGATTTATTGTAGGGCTTTCATCAATAATTCATTGGTGCGTTTTGGGTCAGCTGAACCTTTTGATTTCTTCATTACTTCGCCTACAAACATACCCAATAAGCCTTTTTTGCCATTTTTATACTCTTTTACTTTAGCTTCATTGGCTGCTAGAACTTCGTTGATTAACGCTTGAAGTGTGTCAGTATTGCTTTCTTGAATCAAATTATTGCTTTCTGCTAAAGCTAATGCTGAAGCCGTTGGGTTTTCGAGCATCAGGGGGAAAAGCTTTTGAGCGGCTGCCGAACTACTAATCTTATTGGCATCTACCAAAGCGATAATTTCCGCTAACTGACTTGGCTTGAGGCTAAATTCAGTAATTTCTATGCCAGTTTCGTTTAGGTATCCTCTGATTGTAGAGGTAAGCCAATTCGATATTGCTTTGTAGTTTTCTGAGTATTTACAAGCTTCTACAAAGTAATCAGCCATTTCCTTGCTATCTGTAATCGTCACGGCATGTTCTTCAAGAATACCAAATTCTTTCGTGAATTTCTCAAATAATTCACTCGGAAGGGCTGGCATTTTTGATTGAATATCGTTCATCCATTCATCCGAGATTCGAATTGGTGCTAAATCGGGCTCTGGGAAATAACGATAATCGTTCATGGTTTCTTTTACACGCATGCTATAGGTTTGTCCTTTATCAGCATCGAACATACGTGTTTCTTGAATAATTTTCCCACCCGACTCTAATAATGCTACTTGGCGTTTATACTCGTATTCGGCGGCGTGTTGAAGATTACGAATCGAATTCATATTCTTAATCTCAACTTTTGTTCCAAATTCTGTTGTACCTTCTTCACGAATTGAAATATTTAAGTCGGCACGCATTGAGCCTTCTTCCATATTACCATCGCAGATACCTAAATAACGTACAATTTTACGAATTTCGTTCAGATAGGCACCAGCTTCTTCTGGGCTACGCATACATGGCTCCGAAACAATTTCCACGAGTGGCGTTCCCGCACGGTTATAGTCGAGTAGTGTGAAAGTATCGCTACCATCATGTACTGATTTTCCTGCATCTTCTTCAAGGTGAATATGGTGAAGCTCTAATGCTCTTTCTTTAAAAGTTTTGCCTTCTTTAAGGCGAATTTTGATAGCTCCTCCTTTACAAATTGGATATTTATCTTGAGAAACCTGATAACCTTTTGGAAGGTCTGGGTAAAAATAGTTTTTGCGGTCGAAATAATTATTGCGGTTGATTTCGCAGCCACAAGCCAAACCCATTTTGATGGCGTATTCGACTGCTTTCTTATTCAATTTTGGTAAGACACCAGGGTGTCCGAGCGTAATTACACTAATATTAGTATTGGGTTCGCTACCAAACTTATTGGTATCTGAAGCAAATATCTTACTCTCTGTTGCAAGTTGGCAGTGTACTTCTAAGCCAATGACAATTTCGTATTTCATGAAGGATTTTTATCTATGGAATGGCAAATAAATGCCATTTAGAAAACTGTATTCTTTATAATGTACAAATTTATGGTTTTTAGTCGAAAAAACTGTAGGACAGGTTTGTAACCTGTCAATAATTTTGGAAATAAACACATTTTACACATTTGACAGCTTGAAAACTTGCCAATATCTTTGGGAATAAGCATTTTCTACGCCCTTGACAGGTTGAAAACCTGTCCTACATGATATGATTGTAAACGTCTTTGATGTACGACCATTTCCAATCTTTCATTTGTTGGCAAAGACCAGCTTTTACAGGGTTATTTAAAACATACACTAAAATTTTATGTAATTCTTCATCATTACGAATCAATCTATCATAACTTTCATCTTGCCAGAACTTACCTGTTTCTCCTAATAGCTTGTTACATTCACGGGCAGAAAATCGTTTGATTGAGTGCATGATTTCTTGGAGATATGGTGGGGTAGATATTTCTGTATCATTGAATAGCCTTAGCACTACATGTACATGATTTGACATAATGCAGTAGGCAAAAAGTTCAAAGCGTTTACCATCCCAGAAATGCAGAGCATCTGCTACAATTTTTGCTAAAGTTTCACTTTTAAGAAAATGTTTTCCGCCAGAATAGGTATCAAGAAATTTATCTTTTTTGGCAAAAGCTATTTTGTTCAATCGCTCTAAATCTTCATTTTTACTTTTCGAAAATAGCATTATTTTTTCTTTTTCCACTTGAAATTCATGTTCCCATTGTTGATAAATTTCTTTGGGGATACACCCATAAAGATTGAAAGTTACAAAAAACAAACCTCCAAGTGGCTGAAAATGAGGGAGATGCCTCTCATGAAACTCATCCATATTTTGTTGTAGGACAGGTTTGCAACCTGTCAATTTGTGTGGTTAAATTATAAATCAAATTCTATACTTTTGACAGGTTGAAAACCTGTCCTACAGATGTTCATCAACTATTTCTTCTACGCGTTTTTTGATAGTATGCTGAACTGAATCTTTAGCAAAAATGAAGATAGATAGGATTAGGGCATAAACGCCAAACATAATCAGAAAACCTAACCATGTGGTATGAAGTAAGTGATTGAGGCCGAGTGCAAGAAGAATACTTAAAAAGATAAGCACGACGATACCTAATATAAAAGTCATAAGGGCGTAAACAGCTTTGACTACTATGCCCTCAATTTTATCTTGAACGTTGAGTTTGGTCAATTCAAACTTTGCTTCGATGAGTTTAATAAGGTTTTCTTTTAACTCACCAATTTTCAAAAAATCAGACATCTCGTTTTAGTTATTAGTATTTTGTTATTGGGAAATTAGTCTAATTTTCGTGAATATTAAAAATAAATTCAAAAATTGACCAATTAAAATGGTTAAACTTGATGGTTGAGCGAAGTCGAGACCAACGAGTTTAACCATTTTATTAAAGAATCAAAACTAAAACTTATTCCTCTTCACCGCCGAAGCGTCCGCCGCCTATGAGGTTTCCAAAGAAAAGCGTATTCAAAAACAATTTGTTTGTGCCGTACCAAAATGCTCTAAAATTAGGGTTTTCTGATAATGCAATTACTTTACCCGAACCCACATTTAATGTAATTGCCGCAGGTGAGTTTTTGATTAGTTTTTCGTTTTTCGGATGAACATAACCAGCCAATAGAGGATTCGCCGTAAATACCATTGGTGTATTATAAGGGTTTTTGGTGTCTTCCATGAAGATATTATTATCTTTAAAAAGAGCCAATTTGCCTTGTTGATATCCAAAACAGAGTGGGTGTGTAGGGTCTATTTTAGCTTCAAAGATAGTTCCTGCCGTTTCTAAAGCTCCCGTATATTTTTCTTGGAGGTTATACGGGCGTTTTTCGCCATTACCATTATTGTCTGGTTTTTCTTTAATAGTGATATTAGCTATTTTTTTAGCAGAAACCCACTCAACAGCATCAGTCATGGCTACCAAAACACCACCACCTTGTACAAAACGTTTAATTTTTTCGTCTGAAAGTGCGTTGTAATTTCCACCAGCCAATACGATATGCGTGTATTTCTCTAAGCCAGTACGATTAGCTGTTTCGATATCAGCAATTGTTAAAGGAATATTGATGCGTTGGTCGAGTAAGTGCCAAATTTCACCAGCATCCGTTGATTGTACACCAGCACCACCTAACATTAATACTTTAGGTAATCGCACTTTGCGGAATTTCTCACTACCGAAATCAATACCTTGCGGTGTAAGACCGGTCGGAACAGCGTAGAAATCTACACCATCACGTTCGGCAAGTGTTTGTAGAAGTGCCGATGGGTCAGAGCCATTACTGAAAATTTGAATCGTTCCGTAATCGAACGAACGCTCTTTGCCTTCTACAACTGCCGAAAGAGGTTCGGTTGCTACTTTCAAATTATAACCTTTCTTCAATAATTCGTAAGCAGCACGTGGAGCGTAGTAACTGTTCCATTCGAAAAGATATGCATACGAGCTTTTTCCGTAGACTTTTCCTTTCGGAAATTCATTCTTTTCTACTTTTTCTCCTAATGAAATTGCAGTTTTTGCTTCAGCAGTTGGCACATTCATACAGTATTGTAGAGACCAAGCTGAAATATCATAGAATAAACTATCTTCAAATTTCGTACGCTTCTCAAACATCGACTTAATCAAGCGATGTTGTGGTTGATTCATTGGTACAGCGAATGAGTTTCCTTTGCCAAACGTAATACCATCTTGGGTTTCGTCTTTTGCTAAATGATAGACATCAATCTGATTTCGTTTAAGCATATTAACCATCTCCCAAGTTTTTACAGCATCATTTCCTCCACCAAAAACGTAGGCTTTTACAGCATCAGTAGAAGCTTCTTTGTAGAAATTTCTCATGTGTTCGAGCAATTCCACTCGCATTTCACGTGCGGCACGTAGTGTTGAGAAAGTTGCTGTTACCTGATTACGAACAGTAAATGGGAAGCTCAAAACACCATTAGCAGTTTCTTGCAAATGTCCACGAGAAGAGGCTTGCTCAAACAAAATGCCCACTGAGCCATTTACATCGGGTAATGTAGAGCCCTTTCCGTAGTAAAAATCGTCGTAATTTTCTTGCGTGTAGTACGCGGAACCAATTTTGTCGAGTCCCGCAGCTTGAAATTTGCCAAATTTAATAGTCAAATCAATATTTTTCTTTGGCGTAAGTGGGTGCGTACGTGCAGGAATACCGGGTTGGAAGAAAAACGTTGAAGCCGAACCCATTTCGTGGTGGTCGGTCAGAATATTAGGTCTCCAATCATAAAATTTAGTTAAACGGCCCTTACTTTCAGGCATTTGTTGGTAAAGCCAGTCACGATTAAGGTCGAACCAATAGTGATTTGAGCGTCCTCCTGGCCATGTTTCACTAAATTCACGGCTGTTGATATCACTCACTAAATTGGTACTACGATTAATATTAACCCAAGTGGCAAAACGATTTCCACCATCAGCATTTATAACAGGGTCGATAAGAATTACTGCCTCATTGAGCAGAGAATCAACACTTGCTCCTTGTGCAGCGGCTAAATAGTATGCCGACATTAGGTTTGAGTTTGTTCCACTGGCTTCATTGCCGTGTACTGAATAGCCCATCCAAACCACGATTGGCATTTTTTGAATGTCTAAACTACCAGATTGAGCAGGATTAACCAATTTTTGGTGCTCGGCCTTAATTTGGTCGATACGTGCATGATTCTCAGGCGAAGTAACAGTGATTAGGATTAACTCACGGTTTTCGAAAGTACGAGCGTAAGATTCAATTTTAAAGCGGTTGGTTAATCGAGCCAACTCTTTCATGTAGCTTACTGTTTCGTAAGGCGTTACGTGTTGTTCGCCCACCTGATAACCCAAGAATTTTTGTGGTGTTGGAATTTTTGGGTCATAGCTAACATTTTGAGGTAAATAATAGCTATCAGCAACCTGACTAAAGGCTTGATTGACAAGTAATAGAGCGAATAATAGGTAGAGAATATAATTTTTTTTCATGTCGAGAAGTTTATATATTTCAAACAAAGAAATGTAGAAAAACCAATAAAACAAAAAAGCCTCTGACGTAGAGGCTTTTTTTATAGACAAATGAAAATTAGTACTTAGGAAAAATAATGGTTTAGCTTAAAATTTCCATCTTACAAATGCTTCCATGGCTTCATATTCGGCCAAACCGAGCTTATTGTAAAGTTGGGCTGTTCCACTGTTACGTTCTTCAGCACGTTGCCAGAATTCACGGGCATCAGTTCCTTGGAATACCACACCATCTTTTTGAGATTGGTGTTTGAAGATACCCATACGTTTTTGCAATACTTGGTCAGGCGACATCGGAACGGCCATTTCAATTTCGTGGATATCCCACTCAGCCCAAGCTCCACGGTACAACCAAACCCAACAATCTTTCATGAAATTTTTGTGTTTGAGTTGCTCGATGGCTGCAAAGATGGCATCTAAACAAACTTTGTGTGTGCCATGTGGGTCAGCTAAATCGCCAGCGGCATATACTTGGTGTGGTTTGATTGATTCAATCAAATCAGCTACAATCGCAATATCTTCTGCACCTAAAGGTTTTTTCTCAATTCGGCCTGTTTCGTAGAATGGCATATCCATGAAGTGAACATTTTCTTCCGGAATTCCAACGAAACGACAAGTTGCTTTCGCTTCACCTCTACGAATTAAGCCTTTTACATATCTTACCGCATCGGTGTCAACATCACTATCTTTTTTGTTTTTCAAGAATTCTTTCGCATCAGCAAAAAGCTTCTGCGTTTCTTTGTTATCAATGCCAAATTTTTCGTTAAAATCAACTACGAAATCAATAAAACGGATGGCTTCATCATCGGCTACGGCAATATTACCCGAAGTTTGATAACCGATGTGCACATCATGCCCTTGGTCAACTAAACGTTGGAAAGTACCACCCATTGAAATAATATCATCATCTGGGTGTGGACTAAAGATAATTACACGTTTTTGTACGGGCAATGCTCTCTCTGGGCGATTTGTATCATCGGCATTTGGTTTTCCACCCGGCCAACCAGAAATACTGTGTTGTAATTGGTTGAAAACATCAATGTTTAGGTCATAAGCTTGTCCATGACGGGCCAATAAATCGCTTAGGCCGTTATCGTTATAATCTTTGTTAGTAAGTTTTAAGATTGGTTTACCAAGCGATAAGGCTAAATTGGTTACTGCTTTTTTTACCATCTTGCTTGACCACTCCACATCTTCAACGAGCCATGGTGTTTTCATACGAGTAAGCTCATGGGCAGCACGCTCGTCAATGACAAACATTGCATTAGGATGTGTTTGCAGATAAGAAGCAGGTATAGTTTCGGTTACACGTCCTTCAACGGCTTCGGCAATAACAGGTGCTTTTCTTTCGCCCCAAGCTAATAGAACGACTCTTTTAGCACTCAAAATCTTCGAAACGCCCATGGTAATGGCTTTCTTCGGTACTTTTACTAAACTACCCCCGAAGTCAGATGCGGCCGCTACACGAGTAGAGTGGTCGAGCATCATCAAGCGAGTACGTGAGTTTACTAAAGAACCTGGTTCATTAAAGCCGATGTGTCCGTTGGCTCCGATACCTAATAATTGAAAATCTAATCCACCAACAGCATCAATTTTTCTTTCGTATTCTTCACTAAAGTCTTTTACTTTACTGAGTGGTACAGTACCGTCTGGAATGAAATAATTTTCTTTTGGAATATCTACATGGTCAAAAAGTTGCTCTTTCATGAATCGCACGTAGCTCTGCAAAGAATCAGGCTCCATGGGGTAATATTCGTCTAAGTTAAACGAGATTACATTTTTGAAGCTCAAACCTTCTTCACGGTGCATACGAATGAGTTCAGCATAAACTGATTTTGGCGAAGAACCTGTTGCCAAACCTAACACACAGCTGCGGTTTTGGCGTTGACGCTCTCTGATTAGGTCGGCAATTTCAACAGCCACAGCTTTTGAGGCCTCTTTTGAGTCTTTGAAAATTTTGGTCGGAATCTTCTCGTAAGCAATAGGGTCAGTTGTAATAATCTGTTGCTCCATTATTGGTCGTAGTTTTAGGTTTGGTTCGCTAAAATAAATTATTTCACAAAGGTAAAAATTATTTATTTCCGAACATCATATTTTAGGCTGAAAGATATAAAAATTTATTATAATTTAATTTATTAAAAAATATTTTTTTAATTGTGCACAATAAATTTTCGAAACAATAATGGCGAAGATACACAAAAAGCGTATCAAGTCAAGATAAAATAATGCTTTTAGTCTTGATTTGATACGCTTTGCTTATTTTAAAAGAATTGTCTGAAAGGGTTTATGCAAAAACCTCTTCGAGCTGTTCTTTTTTCGGAAAATCGGGTGTAACTAATTCTGCTTCTGGCTTATAGATATAAGGCATTGGGAAACCTCTTTCTTGGAAAGTAGGCTCAGCCATATTGTTATAACGAAGTTGAATAGACCAACGGATATTTCTAGTAATATTATCACCTGAGCGGTGTACTAAGAATGCCGAGAAAACCAATAAATCGCCTACTTCAAATTGTGTTTGTACGTAGTCTTCTTCTGGAATAGCTTCTTGAATACTACCTAAATAGCCAGAAGTATCTGCTTTCAAAAGGCCATCTTTGTGGCTGGCTGGTACGATTTGCAAAGCACCTAAATCTGCTGCACAATCAACCATTGGAAACCACATAACCACACTATCTAGTGAGCCTTGACCTGTACGCCAGTCTTGGTGTGCACCTAATTTCCAGTGGCTACCACCTTTTGATAAATAACGGCTATTGAATTGCATGGCTGGACGAACTCCGATGCTAGGGAATTCATAGCCTAAATCTTTCAGAACATTGATAATCTTAGGGTCTGTGCCTAAGTGGTGCAACGAAATAAGATGTTGGGCTTGTTTTCCAGTATTTACAAAAGTATTGAAATCGGCTTCAAATAAATCGAACATCGCTTGTTCGAAAGTATCACGGTCATTAATATCTACTTTTTTACCCAAAACACGTTCAATTTGCAATGCAAAAAGGCTACGAGCTTCAGTATAAATTCTGTTGATTTCCTCTTTTGAAAAGAAATTCTTGATAATGATATAACCGTCTTTATTGAATTGTTCTCTCATGATAAATATTGCTTTTTGGTGCTACAAAATTAGCCTTTGATGTTTTCTCGAAAGAATGACATCGGTCAGCTATTTGCATTTATTTTTCTAAAACAGCATAGCCAAAACCAGCCGCTCCGAAACCATTACCATTATATAACAAATATTTCTTGCCATTATGTTCATAGCAATGAGCATAATTTATCATTTGGTAGTCGAAATCTGCTGGGTTTTCAGATTTATGAATGCCTACCAAGTCATCTTTTCGTTCCCACTTAAATCCATCTACTGATTCAGCATAGCCCAAACGGTAGCTTTGATTACGGTCTGTACGGTAGTCACGGGTATGGCGATAAGAATAATACATTTTGAAAATACCATCTTCGTGGAAAACGCTCGGGCGACCTACCGCATGCAAGAAATCATCGAAAGGAAGTGCTACATCTCCTGTAGATTTCCAGTTAATACCATCATCAGAAATAGCCACTCTACAATCATAGAATGGTTCGGGGTATCCATGAATGTATTCACATTTTTGACCAGAAATATGCCACATCATCCATTGACCATTGACATACATGACTGAAGGTTGTGCTGCCCAAATTGGGTTATGAATAGAACGGTCCATGATTGGGCCACGGAACATTTTTTTGAAATTTAGGCCACCGTCAGTACTTACGGCTAAGCCCATTGAAAGGCGATACGAGTTGTGCGTACGATTCCAACCTGTGTAATACAGCCAAATATCTCCGTTGGCTTGTGGAACAAACCATGAAGGCATGGCTCCTGTTTCATCATATTCGCCGGGGCCACCTAAATCTAAAACAAAATTATCGTGGATGTAAAGAATTTTGCTTGGGTCATTGTAATCTACATCAATGAAAGTTGGGCGTGAGTAGCCACTATCATCTCTTGAAGAAAAATAAACTCTCAGAAAGTCTTCATGTTTATAGGCGTATGGCACTTGTGCATGCGAACGACTATGCGATAAGCTACCATCTGGTTTATAAACTAGGCCTTTCTTTTGCCAAATGCCTCTAGTATTTACCAATTCATTACTATTTATATTACTCATATTTTTACTGTGTTGTTTGCTTAAAACTCCCAATAAGATGCGAGCCATCACTTATTCTTACGATTGCGTTCAGCTCTGATTTTCCAGTTATCCTTGAAGTCTTTTCCTGGAATTTGAAGGTTTACATTTACCTTTGGAGCCTTTTTGGTTTTGCGGAAATCAAGTACATAATAGCCATTTCCGAAAATCCATTGGAGTTTTACATCTTTGATATTTTTAGGTAAATCTTGAAGCGGAACTTGGTCGGCAAACATTGGGTTGGCATCCATCAAGATTTGATAAGTTTTTTGGTCACGTAGCCATGCACCAACGCTTTCATCACCTACTACGATTCGTCCGCCAACTTTTACAACACGGTTAAATTCTTCGAAAGCTTTGGCTCTTTCTGAAAAAGTATTGATACCACCAAAATGAAAAAGGGCATCGAAAGTGTTATCTTCAAATGGTAAATATGAACCATTACCAATAAAATAATCAATAGTTACATCTTTTTTATCGGCGAATTTTTCCTTCGCATGGCTTAGCATGGCTGGCGATAAATCTGATAAAACAGCATGACCACCAGGCGTAACTTTATCAATGATATAAGCTGAATCTTTTCCTGTACCTGCACCAACCTCAAGTACTTTCATGCCGGGTTTCAACTTTAGGAGGCTAATCATTTGTTTACGAGTAGCTGCTTCATTAGCGTAAAGTGATTCGAATACCCACGAAACACCACGGTCATAGCGAGCATGAGCATCATTATAAGCTACTTGTTCTTTGCGGTCTTGTTCGAAAAGTTCGCGAGGGTAAACTAAATCAACGATGTCGTTAACATCGTAGCTTACGGGTTCTTCGGTTGAAGTATTATTGAGTGTCTTGCCATCGGCCGATAAAACAAGTTTTGTATGTGTTTTTGGGCAAATCAGTTGGTCAAAAAATTGATTCATTATCTAATGTTTTTCTTAAATGAGAAGTATTTTTTTGAAAAGATTTAACAAGTTTACGAAGTCGTGCCTGAAAAACGTTGTTCGGAATCTATCAAGAATAAGGTAATTATAAATTAATATCTTTGCTCGAAACCTCAGCTTTTACGGCAGGATTTCCCTTCCAAATGCTCCAAGGTTCGGTTTTTGTTTTTGTAAGATTCGCACCCATGGCAATTAATGTGCCTTCGCCAAGTGTACAACCATCTCTAATAGTAGCATTTACACCAAAAAACGAATATTCACCTACCACACATCGGCCCGAAAGTACAACGTGTGACGTAAAGTAAACGTGGTCTTTAATTTCGCCGTGGTGGCCAATGTGGTTGCCACTCCAAAGCACTACATTATTGCCAATTTTCACGAATGGTTGAATGGTATTGTCTTCTAAAATGAAGCAATTTTCTCCAATTTGGTCAGTTAATACTGTTGCTTTCGAGCTGATATATGAAATAAAAGAATATCCTTTCTCTTTAGCTTCGGCATAAACTTTTGCACGAATTTGATTCATTTTTCGTTCGCTCAAAGGAGCAAAAAATTTGTATTCGGTAGGCGGGTAAAGTGTTGTTACGTCTTCAAATGGTACGATTGGTAAACCACAGAAAGTATCTTCTTTGATATATTCTTTATTGACCGTAAACGCCACAATTTCATGTTCTGAATCGTTTGTAAGGTAATAGTGTGCCAATTCTGCCACCAATTCTGTACCGAAAACTACAACTTTTGCCATATTTTGAGGTTTTTATACTAATTCAAATTTATTTAAGTGTTCGTTGATTTCTTCTACCGAGCAAAACATCAATAAATCAATTATCGAAAGCCAGGGCACAAATTCATTTTTAAATTGAGTGTATTGAATGGCATTCGATTTGATAAAATTAAGTAAGATTTTGTTATCCGCAAAAAGTTGTTTGTCGTAGATAGCCATCCCACCAATCGGGTTGATGTAGTGGTTGGCGTTTTCTTGTTTGCAGATATCCAAAATTCGATTTTGGGCTTTTAGCTCTTGATTTTGGTAAATGACCGAGCTTTCTATAATTTCTGTCTCTATTTTTAAATACTTGCAAGTTTCTTTCAAGCTATTTACGGCCAATGCGGAAATATTCTCGGCAGGGGAATTAAAAACTTGTTCTATCAAACCAAAAGCCTCTTTATAAAACGGAGCTTTTTTATAAGATTGTTCAAGGGTTTTGAAAAATTTCTTACTCCAAGCTGCTAAATTGTCAATTTCAATTTCTCTGATGAGTTTATTCTGACTGGCTCCAATGAGCGGAATCGTAAACATTGAGGCTTTTCCGTTCATCAGAATATTATTTCTGTTTATCCAACCCTTGTTGATAAATGCCACATCATCATAAATAACAAATTTATCTACTCGCTTGATAAGCTGGAAATAACCAATATAAGGGAAAACATAAGGCTGCATGATTCCCAATACACGTTTAGGCTCGTTTTCTATCTTTAGTGTCTCTTCCATCATTATTACAATCCTTTAGCGATTGGGGGTTAATTTTCTCAAGAAAAACTCACTATCGTGTACAGGCATATTAGGCTTACTTTTGATAGCGTTGAGTTGTATGTCTCCCTCTTGAAACGGAATGACACCTTTCGAATAAAATAGATACTGTGCTTCAGCAGGAATTGGCTTTACAGCACTTCTAAATGGATGAATTGGAATAAGCTTTCGCTTAAAATCTTCTCCCCAAAGTGGATATTCAAAATCTTCGTGTTCTTGCTGAGTTCCGAGAGCAACGATGGCATCTTTAGGTACTATTTCATCAAATTTATGGTAGGCTTCATAGATATTGGGGCGAGCAACTAAGAGCTGCTCTAAGCGAGTCATATTAAATATATTCTTTTCAGCAAAAATAGGGTGTATGCGTATATAAAGTATGGTTGGAATGGCCGAAACTACTATCAATAAACTAACGATTTTTAGATAAATATCTTTGATAAAAAGTTTACGTTTTTGCCAAGAAATGAAAACAATACTTAATAAGGGCATACACCATACAGCCATATTTAGGAAATAACGAGCCTTGATGGGGTCGTAGGGGGCAGAATAGCTGAGTGATAGAAAGTGTAAAATGGCGGCAAGTATCAATATTAGAAAACTATTTTCTGCCATTGAAAGCTTTTTAGGATTTCTAATTAATTGCCATACTAAAAACAATATAATTGGTAGAATCAGTGCAAAGCCAATGACTCCCCAAAATGGGCGTTCTAAATAAAAACGGACTGGGTGTTCGAACGAAAAGTATGAAACAACCGTAAATCTGTTACCTTCGAGTGGTAATGGACTTAAAAGTTTATTAGGTAATACTCTAAATTTTTCATTGATTTTCTTACCTGTTGGCGAGCTACGAAAGCCATCAAGGTTTAGGAAATCGGAAGAATAACGAGCAATATTGAGTAAAAAATTGTCGACTTTATCTTCGCCAGAATAATGCTCAATACCGTGCCAGTTCATTACCATTTCGGGAGCAGAAAGGCTTCCTAAACTAAACTTTTTAGCTTCTTTAATATTTCCAATATAGCCAGTTGGTAAAGCATAAATACCTACTGCTAAAACAAATGCTATTACGAATAACTTAATGTGTGTATAAAACTCTTTCTTTAGAAGAATCGTATGAAATGCCACAACTACTGCCGCAGGAGCAATAAGTAAGAACGTAACTTTGTGGCCTATCCAAATTCCCGCCACGAGGGCAATAAGGCCAAGATTAAGGCGGGTAGGAGAGGCTTTAAAGGCAAACATAAAGTAAGTAAGAGAACCTAAATAAGCCGAAAGGACAATATCAGTTTCGGTGGTTGTTGCCTGCACTAAAGCTGTTGGTAAAAGTGCTGAAACTAAGAATACAAAAACCGAAGCCGTTTTATTGTTTGTAATTTTTAGGCTAATTCCGTAAGCCGAAATGGAAAACATCCAGTAGCTTAAATAATGAATAATTTTAAAGCCTTGTTCGCCCAATAGATGATAAAAAAACATCTGTAAAGTAGGCAAAGAGTTCGGGTAATAATCAATAGTCCAAGTTGTACCTTGCATTCGGTTCATATTTCCGTTTTGCAAGTAATAAGCACATTTTACCAAATGTCCTGTCATACTATCCCATTCGTTGGGGTAGGAGAATAAGAAAATAATTAGATTAAGAACAGTTACTATAAAAAGGCCAATGGATAAAATAGATAGTATAACTTTCCCTGTTGAACCTTGTTGGTACCACAAGTTTGATAGTTCTTTTGGTAAGTTTATAAGGCTTCTTTTGAGTGAAAAAGATTGCCTATTAGTAAGTTTTTGGAAAATAAAATACAATATAATTGCAAAAACATTAACGCTAATGCCCCAAAAAACTGCTTGCCCTATTTGGTTGAATTCAGAAAGTAGGTATCCTGTTGGGATGATACACGAAACTAATCCTAAAAAGAATTTTATAGCATAATCGCTGAGATTTTCAGAGATATACGTAGTATTTCGGTGAATTTGCCAGAAAAAGCCAAGAAATAAAAGTATGAAAAGTAGATGCATTGAGTCAAAAAAAGGCTTTCAAGATGCAAAGATAGTGAAAGCCATTTTAAAAGACATATTTTATGCAAAACTATATCAAAAACTCAAAAAGTTCTGGTTTGTCGTTGATATATTCAAATTGCACATTGTTGGCATTCATTCGCTCGATAAGCGGTTGAAAATCAGACTGTTGTTTGAGCTCGATTCCTACTAATGCAGGCCCTCGTTCACGAGCTGTCTTTTTAGAGTACTCAAAAAATACAATATTGTCGGTAGGGCTTAATACATCGTTTAAAAATGTTTTAAAAGCCCCCGCACGTTGTGGAAAACGAATGATAAAATAATGCTTGAGGCCTTCGTAGAGTAGTGAGCGTTCTTTGATTTCTTCCGTGCGTGTAATATCATTATTACCTCCACCGATAATACAAACGACGTTTTTCCCTTTAATCTCGTCTTTAATAAAATCTAAAGCCGCTACCGATAATGCCCCCGCAGGTTCAGCTACAATGGCTTCTTCGTTGTAGAGTTGTAAGATAGCTGAGCAAACCTTTCCTTCAGGGATTAATAGAATTTCATGATTGAGGTTTTCTCTACAAACTTGAAAGGTTAAATCACCTGCTCGTTTGACAGCCGCCCCATCAACAAACTTATCAATTTCCTCCAGTGTCACAACTTCACCCAATTCGATAGCTGTTTTCATAGTGGGCGAACCTAACGGTTCAACCGCTACGAGTTTGGTTTTGGGTGAAAGTTGCTTAAAGACCGTAGAAACCCCAGAAGCTAATCCACCGCCACCGATGGCAAAAATAAGGTAATCAATCTTAAAGTTGGCATCTTTGAATATTTCTAGCCCAACAGTGCCTTGTCCCTCCATTACTTGTAAATCATCAAACGGATGTACAAAAGTGGCGTTTTGTTCTTCACAATATTTTTTGGCGGCATAATAGGCATCATCATAAGTATCTCCCACCAATTCAATTTTCACGAATTCCTTGCCAAACATCCCTACTTGTTTTATTTTTTGAGCAGGTGTGGTAGTTGGCATAAAGATAGTGCCATTTACCTGCATTTTTCGGCAAGCATAAGCAAGCCCTTGAGCATGATTACCCGCACTGGCACATACAACGCCCTTAGAAAGTTGGTCTTTAGGTAATGTGGCCATTTTATTGTAAGCTCCTCTTATTTTATAAGAGCGGACAACCTGTAAATCTTCTCGTTTAAGATGAATATTGGCACCATAATGCTCAGATAAGTTTAAATTATGCATCAATGGTGTGTGGGTGGCCACACCTTGTAGGCGTTCGGCGGCAAGATAGATATTATCTAAATCTGGGAAGGTCAGTTCAGATTTTGTTTTTGTTGATGCCATAGTTAAATAATTTGCTGATGTTTCACAAACAAATTCAAATATATAAAAAGCACAGAGATTTTGCCTCTGTGCTTCTTCTGTTATATTAAAAAAAGACTTCGCTCAAGGTGAAACCTTCCTTGTAGGAATTAGTTTCTTTCTGGACGTAAGCTACGAACAGTTTTACCTGCTTGCCACATTTCAGATTCACGAAGTTCTGCTAATTCTACCTCTAATTTCTCACGGTAATCAGGTTGTGAGTTACGCTCGATAGATTGAGCAGCTTCTTTTTGTGTTTTTACGCTATTGTAAAGCTTTTTGAAAACTGGCTTAGTAGCATCATGGAAAGGTTTCCACCAGTCTAACGCACCACGTTGAGCAGTTGTAGAACAGTTTGCGTACATCCAATCCATACCGTTTTCAGCAACTAAAGGCATCAACGATTGTGTTAATTCTTCAACTGTTTCGTTGAAAGCTTCTGATGGAGAGTGACCATTTTCACGCAATACTTCATATTGAGCAGCGAAAATACCTTGGATAGCACCCATCAAAGTACCACGCTCACCTGTAAGGTCAGATGTTACTTCGCGGTAGAAATCAGTTTCGAATAAGTAGCCCGAACCTACACCGATACCCATTGCAATTGCTTTTTCGCGAGCTTGTCCTGTAGCATCTTGATAAACAGCAAATGAAGAGTTAAGACCTTTTCCTTCAACGAACAAACGACGAAGAGAAGTACCTGAACCTTTAGGAGCAACCAAGATAACGTCAACATTTTTCGGAGGTTTGATACCAGTTTTTTTGCTGTAAGTGATACCGAATCCGTGAGAGAAATATAAAGTTTTACCTTTTTTAAGGTATTGTTTCACTGTTGGCCATAAGGCAATTTGAGCTGCATCAGATAAAAGGAAACAAATAATTGTACCTTTTTGTAATGCGTCTTCGATGCTGAAAAGAGTTTTTCCTGGAACCCAACCGTCAGCAACAGCTTTATCATAAGTTTTACCAGGTCGTTGGCCAACGATTACGTTGAAACCATTGTCACGCATGTTCATAGCTTGACCAGGGCCTTGTACACCATAGCCAATCACAGCGATTGTTTGACCTTTCAAAAACTCTCTTGCTTTTTCGAGTGGGTACTCTTCGCGGGTTACAACTTCCTCTTCAACACCGCCGAAATTTAATTTTGCCATTTTTATTGATTTGTTTTTGGTTTAATGCGACTAAATAAAAATATGTTGATTACAAATAATACTCCCATTCGGTGATTTCTTCTGGAAGATATTCGATTAATCCTTTTGGAGTTTTGCCTACTGCAACTCGGCCCGAACGAACAAACTCAATAATACCGTGGGGTTTAATGTATTTAAAGAACTCAAAAATTTCAGTTTCTGTACCTGTTTTTTCGATAACTACATAATCAAGCCCCCAATAAACAACCCATGCTTTATAAACTTTATTGACTGTTTCAACATCAATAGATTTACCATTCAAAGGCGTAGAAACTTTAAATAACGCAATTTCATTATAAACAATATCTTCGTTTAGGTAACCGAATACCGCCAAAACTTCGATAATTTTTCGAATCTGACGTACGAGTTTTTCTACTTCTTCACGTCGTTCATGTTTAATTACGATTGTGAATCGAGAAATACCCTTACGCTCAGTTTCCGATACCGTCAAAGATTCAATATTGATTCTTCGGCGGGTAAATATAATTGTGATTTTGTTGAGTAGTCCGATGCTATTTTCGGTAAATACGCAAATAGTGTATGTTGTCATAACAGCCCCTAACCCCCAGTGGGGAATAAAAAATAAATTTATAAAAGCGAGAAATGTACCTCTTTGTACCCCCATCGGGGTTTAGGTGCTACTCCAAGCGAATCTCGCTTACGCTTGTTCCAGCAGGAACCATAGGGAATACGTTTTCTTCTTTTTCTACGATTACCTCTAGTAAATAGGCTTTTTTAGACGCTAATAATGTATCCAATGAATCGCTTAGGTTTTCTCTATCTGAACAAGTATGTCCTGCAATTCCGAATCCCTTAGCAATGGTAATGAAATCAGGGTTTTGAAGTTCTACGAATGAATAGCGATTATCGAAGAATAACTGCTGCCATTGGCGTACCATTCCTAAGAAATTGTTGTTAAGGATAATCATCTTTACCGCCAAACCACTCTGGGCAATTGTACCAAGTTCCTGAATAGTCATTTGGAAACAACCATCACCGATAACACCCACTACTTCACGGTCTGGAGCTCCTACTTTTGCACCAAAAGAGGCGGGTATAGCAAAGCCCATAGTACCCAGTCCACCCGAAGCAATATATGAATTGGGTTTGCGGAATTGATAATAGCGTGCCGTTACCATTTGGTGCTGGCCTACATCTACTACAATACAAGCTTCGCCGTTTGTCTTATCAGAAAGTAAGGCAACCACTTCAGCCATTTTGATTTTACCTTCTTGGCTTAAATCACGTAGTGTTACTTTTTCGTATTCTTTCGCATCAAGCTTACGGAATTCGTTTTTCCAACCAGTAAAGTCTCCTTTTTTTACAAGAGGAAGCAACATTTTAAGTGCTTCTTTGGCGTCGCCAATTACTGGAGCTTCGGTTTTCTTGATTTTCTCTACTTCCGAAGGGTCGATTTCGATATGAATAATTTTTGCTTGTTTGGCAAATTTGGTTGCATCACCCGTTACACGGTCATCAAAACGCATACCTATTGCAATCAAAACATCACATTCATCGGTCATCACATTGGGTGAATACATTCCGTGCATTCCTAACCAGCCCATGTAATTCGGGTGATTATTAGGCATTGCCGAAAGGCCAAGTAAAGTACTCGCACAAGGCATATCGGTTTTCTCGATGAATTCGATTAATTCTTGAACAGCATCAGCAATCAAGACTCCATGACCAAATAGAACATAAGGACGTTTGGCTTTATTGATTAATTCGGCTGCTCGCTCGATTTGTTCTTGTTTGGGCACTACACGTGGGTTGTAGCTAACCATTTTCTCAATTTTTTTGTAAGAGAATGGTTTTGTCATTTTAGCTACTTGAGCATCTCGTGCAAAATCAATAACTACTGGGCCTGGCTTACCAGATTTAGCAATAAAAAATGCTTTGGCCATTACCTCTGGCACTTCGTCTGGGTCGGTAATCTGATAATTCCATTTGCAAACAGGTGTTGTTACACCTATCATATCAGTTTCTTGGAAGGCATCAGTGCCGAGCAAGGTTGATTTCACTTGTCCTACGATACAAACCATTGGCGTGCAATCAATGATAGCATCGGCAATGGGTGTAACCATGTTTGTTCCACCAGGGCCTGAAGTTACCAAACATACACCTGTACGCCCACTTACACGTGCATAGCCTTGAGCAGCATGACCCGCACCTTGTTCATGACGAACCAAAGTATGGTGGAGTCTATCCATGTAGTCATAGAGGGCATCGTAGGTTGGCATAATGGCTCCGCCCGGATATCCAAAGATATTATCTACACCTTCAGCAAGTAAACACTCCATCATGGCTTGTGCACCAGAAAGAATTGTTTTTTCTTCATTCTTTGCAATTGGAGCAGAAGCGGCTTCTTGCTTTAATTCAATTTCTAATAAATTTCCCATATCGTTTAGATATTTTAGGATAAAGTTTTTATTTGGTTTGTTGTACTCCGTCTTATAAGTCAGTTACGCAGCCTTCGCTTGCCGAACTTACGTTTTTGATATATTTACGAAGAACTCCTCTTGTATGCTCTGATGGAATTTGTTTCCAAGCTGCTCGACGAACAGCCAATTCTTCATCTGATACATGAAGGATGAGCTTATTATCTACAGCATCAATTGTAATTTTATCCCCATCTTTCACTAAGGCAATAGTTCCGCCATCAAAAGCTTCTGGAGTAACGTGACCTACGACAAATCCGTGGGTTCCGCCCGAAAAACGGCCATCAGTAATCATGGCTACGCTATTTCCTAAGCCTGCACCCATTACTGCTGAAGTTGGCTTGAGCATTTCTGGCATACCTGGGCCACCTTTAGGGCCTTCATTGCGAATGACAATGACGTGTCCTGGTTTGATTTCGCCTTTTTCTAAGTATTCGATTACTTCCTCTTCTCTTTCACAAACTTTAGCGATTCCTTCAAACTTTTCACCTTCTTTACCTGTAATTTTAGCTACAGCACCACCAGATGCAAGGTTTCCGTAAAGGACTTGTAAGTGTCCCGATGCTTTGATTGGCGATTCGATTGGATGAATGATTTTTTGTTCTTCGAAATCTAAATCTGGAACATCAGCCAAGTTTTCAGCGATTGTTTTTCCTGTAATGGTCATACAATCACCGTGAATTAGGCCTTTTTTAAGTAAATACTTCATTAATGCTGGTACTCCACCAATGGCTAACATATCTTCCATGTAGTATTTGCCAGATGGTTTTAAGTCGCCAATGAGCGGAGTGCGGTCAGAAATATCTTGAATATCTTTGAGTGTAAATTCAACACCCGCCGAACTTGCAATTGCTAAATAGTGTAAAACCGCATTAGTAGAGCCACCCATCGCCATTACAATTGTCATTGCATTTTCAAATGCTTTGCGAGTCATAATATCACGTGGGCAGATATTTTTCTCTAACATATTCTTCATTGCTGCTCCGATAGCCAAACACTCTGCTTTCTTGCCTTCATGAGTAGCTGGATAGCTAGAAGAGTTTGGAAGCGTAAGACCCATTGCTTCCATTGAAGAAGCCATTGTATTGGCAGTGTACATACCCCCACAAGCACCTGCTCCTGGAATGGCATTTTTAATAACTCCGTTATAATCTTCGTCAGAAATTGTTCCAGCAAATTTTTGCCCTAATGCTTCGAAGGCAGATACAATATCGAGTTTCTTTCCTTTGTATTGTCCAGTACGGATAGTTCCCCCATAAACCAACATTGCTGGGCGATTGAGGCGAGCAATAGCCATCATAGCACCCGGCATGTTTTTATCACAACCAACAACAGCAATTACACCGTCATACCATTGGGCTTGTACAACATCTTCGATTGAATCGGCAATGATATCGCGGCTTGGTAAAGAAAAACTCATTCCATTATTACCGTTAGTCATGCCATCAGAAACCCCAATTGTGTGGAAGATTAGTCCCACCATTCCGTTTTCTTGAATGCCTTTTTTTACGTGTACTGACAAACCATTTAAGTGCATATTACACGTATTTCCCTCATATCCAGTACTTGCGATACCAATTTGAGGTTTGTTCATGTCTTCATCGGTTAAGCCAACGCCATAAAGCATTGCTTTTGCAGCAGGATTGTGAATCTCTTGTGTAAGGGTGCGGCTGAATTTGTTTAATGATGCCATTGGTTAATCTTTTGTTGTAAACGTAGTTATAAATACTTAGAATATTTACAGAAAAAAACCTTCTTCACTGTGGGTGAAGAAGGTCTTCTATTTTAAAGCATAGCGAGCCCTCTTCTACCCGTTTAGACGAGTAGAATAATAATGATGAGGACAACTAAACTGGTATATATCATATTGATAAAGATTCTCTTATTGCGAATATTCGCTGAATGCGAATCATTTTCATTACAAATGAATCTACTTTCATTTATAAATCCAAATATTTTTTTGAAAAATTTCAAGACTCCCTTTCTTTGCATAAGTTTTTCTTTAAAAAATATCTTTTTTGTTTCTTTTTGTCTAATATTGAGTATCGCAAACCACATTATTTATCCTAATGAAAATCTACAAGACATTACAAGGATTCGTAATCGAACACGAAGGGTATTATTATATTTCAAGACACACTGATTGGGACACATTCATCAATCGAGAAGACTTGTTTTTCGAGCTACAGCGAGAAATTCAACTTTTGCCAGCCGCTGCCGAATATAAATCCTTAATTGACAATGGTTTACTGGCTCCGATTCAATCGCAGGAGGTTTGGGCGTCGGGGGTTACGTATCTACGTAGCCGTAACGCTCGCATGGAAGAGTCGAAGGGTGCCGGAGGGGATAATTTTTATGATAGAGTTTATGATGCCGAACGCCCAGAGTTATTTTTTAAATCTACTCCACAAAGAGTAGTGGGGTCTGGTCAAGCAGTAAGAATTAGAAAAGACTCAAAATGGAATGTACCCGAACCAGAATTGACTTTATTTATTAATTCGAAAGGACAAATTTCTGGCTATACAGTAGGGAATGATATGAGTTCAAGAGATATTGAGGGGGAAAATCCACTTTATTTACCTCAAGCAAAAACTTACGATAAAAGTGCTGCAATTGGGCCGGGGATTGCCGTTTTTGATTCAACAATTGATGAGAACACTAAAATAAATCTCGAAATTCTTCGATTTGATATTCCAATGTTTAGTGATTCCATCGAAATTAATCGAATGAAACGCAAGCACAGTGATTTGGTTGAGTATTTATTCAGAGAAATGTCCTTTCCTAATGGTTGTTTTTTAATGACAGGTACAGGGATAGTGCCGCACGATGATTTTACACTCGAAGTAGGTGATGTAGTAAAAATTACAATAGATGGTATTGGTACACTCGTCAATACTGTTGAAATGAAATAATGTACCTAAGATTTTATCAAATTTACCATATAAACTACCATTATAAAGAGTAATGCAAATTACAGGAAGAAATATTATTGGCTTCGAAACTTTCTCAGAAGGTACTGTAGCAATTCAGGCCATTAATCCAGCGACGGGCGAAACCCTCGCTCCATTATTCTACAAAGCCACCATTCAAGAATTAAATCTTGCTACCGAAAAGGCAGAGAAGGCTTTTCAAATATATAGAAAGACTTCGGGTAAGAAAAAAGCAGAATTTTTGGAGAAAATTGCAGAAGAAATAGAAAATTTAGGCGACCTTCTCACCGAGCGATACATTGCTGAATCGGGTTTGCCTCAAGGACGTGCAGTAGGGGAAAGAGGCCGTACAACGGGTCAACTTAGATTATTCGCTCAATTATTGAAAGAAGGTTCTTGGGTGAATGCAAGAATTGATACTGCATTGCCAGACCGCCAACCACTTCCTCGACCAGATATTCGTTCGGTTGAGCGTGCTATTGGAGTAGTGGGTGTTTTTGGAGCAAGTAATTTCCCTTTAGCATTTTCTGTGGCAGGCGGCGATACCGCTTCGGCATTAGCTGCTGGTTGCCCCGTTATTTTTAAAGCACACCCTGCACATTTAGGTACTTCAGAACTCGTAGGTAAAGCGATACAAAAAGCCGCTGAAGCTACTGGAATGCCTGATGGCGTATTTTCCTTATTATTTGATGATGGACATGAAATAGGTTTAGCATTAGTTACACACCCAGCTATAAAGGCCGTTGGTTTTACAGGTTCTTATCGTGGAGGAAAAGCCCTTTTCGATGCTGCTGCTGCTAGACCAGAGCCAATTCCTGTTTATGCTGAAATGGGAAGCGTAAACCCAGTATTCGTGCTACCGCGAATACTTGAAGCGAATGGTGCTTCTATTGCCCAAAACTTCATCAATTCAGTGACACTTGGCGTGGGACAGTTTTGTACTAATCCGGGAATGCTTCTGATTGAAAAAAATGACGCATTTATTGAAACGCTCGAACATCATACAAGTAATAGTCAGGGTGGTGTAATGCTTACATCAGGTATTCGTGATGCCTATGTGAGAGGAATAGAACATGCAAAAAATTATACTAAAGTAATAGGTGTTGGAAAGGCTTCTGATGGATTTACTGCCGTTGAGCCTGTATTTTTTCATACTAATATTGAGGAGTTTATACAAAATCCGCATTTAAGTGAAGAAATTTTTGGGCCAACCAGTTTAGTTGTTGAAGCAAATTCAAAGGATGAAATTTTAGCTGCTGCTCAAAGTATGACGGGGCATCTTACAGCCACCGTTCATGGAACACCTGAAGATTTAGAAGAATATGCTGAATTGATTGAAATTTTAGAACAAAAGGTAGGTAGGATTCTAATCAATGGTTTTCCAACAGGAGTTGAGGTTTCTCATGCAATGGTGCATGGTGGGCCATTCCCTGCAACAACAGATTCGAGAAGTACTTCGGTTGGAACAATGGCCATCACAAGATTTACTCGCCCAGTGTGTTATCAGAACTTTCCAGATAGTCTTTTGATTGATGAATTAAAAGAAAGTAATCCTCTAGAAATTTGGAGATTAGTAGATGGAGAGTTGAAAAAATAAAATATTTTGAGAAATACATGGGTCGTTCTGAACTTTAAAAAGACCCTTTTATCTCAGGATTCGGGAAAACTCATTTTTGTCGTAACGCTAGAATAGCTAAAGTATAAGTTAGACCATAAAAAAACGCAAGTGTATTTTCACTTGCGTTTTTTTATGGTCTAAACAAAATATTGCTTATTTCTTAGGTGCTGCTGCTGGAGCTGCTGGTGTTGTTTGAGCCGCTGCTTTTGCAGGAGGAGTTACGCCTAATTTTTTGAATACTAAATCAGAGATATTATCTGCATCTGGAGCAACCAAAAGAATTGGAGTTGTACCAGGGCCAGCATCAGTGTTAAATACATATACATAGCCATTTTCTTTAGCAACATCTTTCACAGTTTTGTCGATTTTCTCTAAAACTGGAGCCAACAATTGTTGTTGTTTTTGTTGTAAAGCTGACTCAGAGTTTTGTTGGAACTCTTGAATAGCTGTTTGAGCACTTTGCAATTCTTTTTCACGGTCAGCTCTGATTACTGCTGACATCGTAGCTCCATTTTTTTGATAATCTTCATACTTTGTTTGGAACGCAGTAATCTTATCTTGCAAAAGTTTATCGTATTGAGCTTTTTCAGTTTTTAATTTATTTTCGATGTCTTTTGCGTCCGGAAGGTTATTAAGGATATAGTCAACATTTGTATATCCGATTTTTGTTGTTTGGGCATTAGCCATGCTTACAAACATAAATGCCGTGATAATTGCGGCGAAAAATTTTGTCTTCATTTGTTTATACTTATTTTTTTGGTTTGGTTACTTGGTTATTTTGAGTTTTCTCTTCTTTGAGTGAAATTCCTAAAGCCTCCATTACATAATCTGTGTAATCGTGGCGTGGGTCGGTGTAAATCATACTCATATCTGAGGCTTTATCGAAAATAAACATCAATTGTTTCTGACGTGCTACTTTCTCACAGGCTTTATTGATATCGTCGAGTATGGGTTTCATGATTTCCTTCTTTTTTGTGAAAATCATTCCGTTCATGCCAAAGACCTTGTTATTGAGTTCTTTCAATTCTGCTTCTTTTTCATCAATTATTTTCTGCCGCTCACGTTTCATTTCAGCAGTTAGCAAAATTTCTTCTTGCTGAAATTGTTGACGCATTTTTTCTATTTCGGCATATTTCCCTTGAATATCATTTACCCATTTTTCAGAATATTTATCCATATCTTCTTGGGCCTTTTTATACGCAGGCATCTTGCTTGTAATAAATTCAGAATCAATGTACCCGAACTTTTGTGCAAAGCTTTGTGCTGAAAGAAGAGCCAAAAATAGTAAAAATATTGTCTTTTTCATTCAAAAATAAATTTTCAATGCGTGAATTGTTGAATGTTTTTATTAAGTGGCTGCATAGATTAAATTTCTGTTTCGATTACTCTGAGCTAAAAACGCACAAAATATATTTAATTATTACATCATTAACAGATTTTAACAAATAACTATTAATGGTGTATTTTTATCGAATTTGCTGACCAATACTAAACGTAAACGATTTCAAACCGCGATTCGTAATACCCGGAATTGGGTCAAAACCTTTACCAAAGTCAAGACCAATCATACCAAATGCTGGCATAAAGATTCTGGCTCCAACCCCTGCTGTACGACGTAATTTGAATGGGTTGAAATCTTTATAACTCCCCCAACTATTACCCGCTTCGGCAAAGCCCAAGATAAAGATAGTTGCTTGTGGATTAAGTGATACTGGGTAACGAAGCTCGGTAGCATACTTGCTATACACAATTCCACCCATACGGCTGAGTGTTACAGTTCCATCGCTTGTACGTAACTTTTCAGCTTCAGCCAATGATAATTCGTGTACAACACCTTCATCATAGCCTCTTAGACCAATCAAATCTGCACCAACGTTATAGGCATTTTGCATACCCATACCCGCACCCCCTAAGATAAAGCGACCAAACGGACTGAAGTCTGATTTAGCACTATATTTACCCAAGAAGCCCATATTTGCTTTCGCATGCAAGACTAGCTTTCCAACAACTGGCACGTACCAGTCGCCATCGAACATCCATTTGTGGCCTTCTACCCATTTAAATTTGTCGACTACTGGAGCGTCTCTAAACAAAGAGTATGGTGGGTTGAATGTGGCACTCAATGTAAACTGAGAACCCGAACGCGTAAACTGTGGGTTATCTAAGCTATATCTTGATACTACAAAAGCCATTGAGAGGTCGTTAGCTACACCTTTTTGGAAACCAGGGATGAAGTAACTGTTATCAACATTATATCTTTGGTAAGATAATGAAGCATTGAAACTAAAGTTACGGTCAGGCCAATTGAGGCGTTTTCCGTAGGTAATAGAACCACCAGTGTTTTTGAAATACCCCGAGTAAATACCTGCACTTCCACCATAGAGTGAGGCATAAGCCGAACCATATTGGCGTTCTAAAGCTCTTTGGTAACCTCTATTATCAGATGAAGTATGGAAAATACTTACAGCAAATGAATTCGGTTTTTTACCACCTAACCACGGTTCTGTAAAAGAAAGTGAATAGGTTTGGTAGAAACGTCCACTAGCTTGCAAACGTAAGGCTAGACGTTGTCCATCGCCCGCAGGAAGTGGTTTCCATTTATCTAAATTTCCAATATTTCTTGCCGAAAAGTTATTAAATACAACCCCAAAAGTACCTACAAAACCTTGTAAACCTCCCCAACCTCCTGAGAGCTCGATATTATCGCTTGGTTTTTCTTCTACATTATATTCAATATCCACTGTACCATCGGCTTGTGGAATTGGTTTTGGTTCGATTTTTTGTGGGTCGAAATATCCTAATCTCGAAAGCGTTTGTTGCGTTTCGATGAGGTCAGTTTTACTGAATTTTTGTCCAGGACGAGTCAATAATTCACGCATTACTACGTGGTCGCTGGTTTTGGTATTTCCGTTTAAGATAATGCGGTTTATGGTAGCTTGTTTACCTTCACGGATACGCATCTCAATATCAATAGAGTCACCATCGACAGCCACTTCTACGGGCTCACATTGGAAGAATAAATAACCATCGTCCATATAGGCAGAGCTTACGTCGCCTTGTGGAATACCATTAATTTTTTTATTTAATTCTTCAGGATTATAGACATCACCTTTTTTGATGGCTAAAATAGTTTCTAAATCCTTGGTTTTACGAAGGTAATTACCTGTCCAAGTGATGTTTCTATAATAAAAACGATTTCCTTCGTTGACATTCAAAACTAATTTGATATTTCCATTAGGTAATGTGATGGTTGAGTCAGAAGTAACTTGAGCATCACGATATCCTTTTTTATTATAGTATTCAACAAGCTTTTGCTTATCTTCTTCAAACTTTTTAGGAATAAATTTTGAAGGAGTAAAAATACGAAGTGGTGCTTTGATTTTAGTTGCTTTCATTTTAGAAAGAACTTTGTAATCAGGCATTTCTTTGACACCATTCAACTGAATATCTTCGATTTTTACCTTTTTCTTTTTATCAATATATACCATTAGGGCAGCATTATTGGCTCTGATGGTATCAGAAACCTGCTTAATCTGAACAGTTGTATTCAAAAAGCCCTTTTCTATGTAAATACGCTTAATAGTAAGTTGGATATTCTTGATTAATGCATCAGTAATTACCTTCCCTTTATTGGTTTTTACTTTTTCACTTACTCCATCAATTTCTCCTTTTCGGATACCCTTAAACACAAATTTATTCAAACGAGGGCGTTCTCGTAGATGGATGTCCAATTCAACTTTATCGACTTCGATTTTAGTAACATTGATAGATACATCTTCAATAATACCTTGTTCCATTAATCTGCGAATAGCTGTACTAATCCGTTCGCCAGGAATACTAACCTTGTCATTGACATTTAGACCCGAAACAGAAATAAGGGTATTAGGGTCTAAAAACTTTACACCGCTAACAGTAATTTTTGAGATAACGTACTCTTTCGGACGCTCATAACTTATGGCTGCTTCTTTCGGCTGGTCATATTTACGACCAAGACCCAGTGGAAACTGAGCCATAAGATTTGTAGTAATGAGTGATAAAACAAAAAAGGAAAGTAACTTCAGGATACGCATAATATATTTAGAATATCAAAATAGTCAGTTTAACGAACAAGCCATTTTTGGGGCTTGGGTTAATCGGGTTATGTTAGTTATAGAGTATAATTGTTACTTTATTTGTTCGCTTGTTTTACCAAATCTACGCTCTCTTTGTTGATAAGAGGCAACTGCTTCAAAAAGATGCTGTTTACGGAATTCTGGCCAAAACAAATCGTCGATAAAATATAATTCGGCATAAGCTAATTGCCAAAGTAGATAATTACTAATACGGTGGTCTCCACCAGTACGAATCATTAAATCTACATCGGGGGCATCTTCAGTTGCTAAACATTTGGCAAATGCCTCTTCCGTAATTTGTTCAACGGCTAATTCTCCAGCCTTTACTCTTGCTGCAAGTTGCTTGGTTGCTTGTACAATCTCCCATTTTCCACTGTAGCTTAATGCCAAAATAAGCGTCAGACCAGTATTATTTTTAGTAAGCTCAATCGAATCCTCTAATTTCTTACGTGCTGATTTAGGTAAAGAACTAAATTCACCAATGGTTTTAAGCCTTACATTGTTTTTGTGTAAATCTGGTACTTCTTCACCAATAGTTTTTACTAGAAGTTGCATGATACCATCTACTTCAAGTTTGGGACGATTCCAGTTTTCGGTAGAAAAAGTATAAAGAGTTAAATACTTAATGCCTAATTCTACGCATGCTTCTACGGTATCGCGAACAGATTTTACGCCATGATGATGCCCAAAAATACGTAAAGCACCCTGTTGTTTTGCCCAACGACCGTTGCCATCCATTATAACGGCTATATGAGATGGCAAATTGCCCAAATCAATGTTTTCTTTCACTGGTAAATCAATTATCATTTACAAATATCAACACACACCTGTGTAAAATGTGCAAAAAGGACTGCAAAGGTAGGAAAAAAGTATGTTGTTTGTTAAGATTTTATTGATTTGTAGTTGATTATGAAGATACTAATCTAAAAAACTTTATCTAAGCCCTTGTATTTGTACAAAAAACGCTTATCTACGAGGTCTTGGACAATAAACTTTGTAAATTATGTAGCTAATTGAAAAATTGGTGTAGTAATAAATGTCTTTTGCCTTAGTGCCTGGAATTTGGTATTTTAATAAATACTGAAATTTAGGGTTGCTTGGAACGACACCAGCAGGAAGAAGAATTTGAAACTTTCCGTCAGAATAACCAAGATTATCAATATAATCGCTAGTGGTATGCCTTGCTCCAAATTCTACACCCCAATTCCATCTATCTTTCCACTGCTTTTTAAAACCAATACCTAAAATTGCGACTTGTTCAGCTTTTCGAGTGCTATAAGGCGTAAAAACGGTTGGATTAATATCAGTTTTCAAAAAAGCCTTTGATTGAATATAAGTAGCTCCGTAGCCTCCAAATACGTAGGGGGTCCAGTTATTGACAATTCGCGAAGCGTTAGTACGAAAATTCAAGAAATTGTATTCAATTTGTGCACTTCCTTCGGCCAGATCAGCCTTAAAATGGTATTCACGTGCTTGATGATAAGGGTCAGAGCTCATGAATCGGTCATCTCCTATAACACTACCATACATAGCCTGAGCTTTAATTGATACTGCTCGACTGAGATTCATTCTTACAAACCCACTTCCTGCAGGACGAGCAATCAATGGCTTAAATTTAGGTACGACATCTCCTTTATATTGATTTACACCAATACTTCCTCCAACTTCCCATTTTTGTGCCAATAGGTTGAGTGACAATATTAATAGAATTCCCACCCATAAAATTCTACTTATTACCAACTTATAAATAATCATTAAGGATTAGTTTAATACTTAAATTTAAAATATTAAAGTAGTGTTATTTAATAGGCGGGCATTTTATTTGGCTAGTAATAACGTAGCTAAGGGTAATTTGTGTGACAAAATAAGAATCCCAGCGGCCAGTTCCTCTATCATAATTAGGGTATCCAAATGCAGCTATACCATCTGAAGATGGCGTACCTGCTGGCGTACGGAATAGGATATTGGTAGAAACATATTGAAAATCAGCTATACGATTTGCCCCCGTACGGGCAGTAAAGTCCTCGCCTGCTCGGTTCGATAGAATAGCCCCTAGTGGAGATACACCAGCAAGTGTGGTTAGGTCTGGAAAAGGAGCTTTACCCACGTCATCTAAATAATCGAAAGGTGTAATTCTTAGCCCGCCTTCGAAGTTCAAATCAAATTTTTCATTGATTTTTACTTTTAAACCTAAACCAACAGGCACAACGGGCTGAATTAAAGAATATGTTTTTGGAGCATTGGGGCTAACACCCTGCCCTGAAGTTTGTTTGTCTTTTAAGGTAGTCCACTTAACAACCCCAGGATTCGCAGGGTCTTCTACTTTAGCCTTAGGAGCATGCCCATAGAAACCCAAACCTAAAAATGCATAAGGCATAAGGGCACTTCTACCCTGAGGGCCTTTGCTATATTGTGGTAAAAGATTATACACACCTGTAAGCGTAAATTCTTTTATATCATTTCTGAAATGTAGGTTACGCAAAAAAGGCTGATAGAATTTTGCAAGATTATGCTGTGAATAAGTATAATCATCACCTAAGATTCTTACCCATGAGAAAGAGGCACGAACGCCAACTTGTGATGAGAATTGACGTGTATAATTGATGGTAGCATTCCAACGTACGTTGGTGATTAGACCATAATAAAAGTATCCATAGGGCGATAAATCTCCAAAATAGTGCGAAGTTCCTCCTCCGATACCAACAGTAGAATATTGATTAAGTTTATTTTTCTTACTAAAAATACCTGATTGTGCGAAATTTTCTTGTGTGAATAAAATCACTACCGAAAAACACAATAGGATACTATACATTAATCTCTTAGGTTTTAACAATTTCATACGGTATTAGTAAGGTTTGTCAAATTATTTAACGTAATCTTAAAATAAAATATTGTTAGTTTCTGGAGTCTATACCCCATTTTAGTTTATTTCTTAAAGTACTCAGAAAATCATCGCCTTCCATTTTCACCATCTTAGCTTTAAAGTTTTCTTTCTTTATGGTGATGGTAGCTTCATCGTCGGTGCCAATGATTTTTGCTCTGGAATCCATCGAAGCTAAAAAGTTATTACTTCTACTTTCTACTTTTAAAGAAATCACACTATCATCGGAGACAATCATTGGCCGTACAAACAAATTATGCGGACAAATAGGTGTAATAATAAAGTTGGCCGAGTGGGGCATAACCAACGGCCCCCCACAACTGAGCGAATAGCCTGTCGAGCCAGTAGCAGTGGCAACCATCAAGCCATCTGCCCAATAAGTGTTTAAAAACTCACCATTGATGTAGGCGTGAACTACAATCATTGAGGAGGTATCTGTCTTTGAAATAGCTATTTCATTGAGGGCAAAATTCGTGCCTTCCTCAAAAAGTTCTGACTGAGATTCTGCCGAAATCATGGTTCGCTCATCGATACTATAATAGCCATTAATGAGTTGATAGATTGTTCGTTGAATTTTTTCAGGAGCAATAGAAGCCAAGAAGCCCAATCGGCCAAAATTGAAACCAAGAATTGGAATCTCTCGCTTACCAACATGTGCAAGTGTTTCGAGAAAAGTTCCATCACCGCCAAGACTAAAAGCAAGGTCTGCATCAAAGATTTCATCAGGGCTAGCATAAATAGCCTTGCTATCTACACGAATACCAGACTGTAATAAAATTCGTTTGAAAGTATCTGAAACCTGAATATCTATCTTATGTTGTTGTAGCCCATCAAAAACCTGTTGAATGTAATTAACAGAATCAACGCTAAATTTTCGGCCGTGAATAGCTATTTTCATTTGAAAATCGCTCCCCCGCCCCTAAGAGGGAGTTTTTGAGTAGAATTTGTATTTGAGGCAAATACTTAATTTTGTGGCAAAAATACAAATGGTTTACTCAAAAACTAAATTCTTAAACACTAAACTGTGGTTTCTTTTTAATTTTATATTTTAATAAAGCATCTCTTATAATTCTACACTATCGCCTTGTGCAGGAATTTGGATATTTTCAAAACCTATTTTTTGTAGATGATTTTTAAATATTAACTGCGTATCTATTTCGCCATGTACTAAGAAAAGTTTTTTCACTTTTGAAGTGTCTTGGCAAGAAAGGTGTTTCATCATTTCTTTATAATCGGCGTGAGCTGAAAATGAATCCATTATTTGGATATCTGCTCTAACCTTAAAAGTTTCACCGAAAATTCTTACCTCTGGCGGTCGGGTTTTTAAAATAGCACCTAAGCTTCCGGGTGAACAGTACCCGACCATAAGGATTGTGGTTGAGGGTTTCTCAATATTATTTTTGATATGGTGTTTGATTCGTCCAGCTTCTGCCATTCCTGATGCCGAAATAATAATACATGGTTCTTTACTATCATTCAAAGCCTTTGAGTCCATGACATCACTTATGTAGTGTAAGTTTTCAAAGGCAAAGGCATCTCCATCATGCTTAATGTAGGCTAATATTTCTGGATTAAAACACTCCTCATTATTTTTCATAACCATAGTAGCTTTTACCGATAAGGGACTATCTATATACACGGGAATTTTAGGCAAAAGACCTTCGTGAGCCAATTGGTCAAGGGCATAAATTAATTCTTGTGTTCTATCAACCGAAAAAGCAGGAATTAGAAGTTTTCCTCGCTTCTCGATACATGTTTTATAAACAATTTTGAGCAGATGTGATTTCACATCAATCTCTGACTCATGGGTTCTACTACCATAAGTCGATTCACAAATTATATAATCGGCCTGAGGAAAAGGTTCAGGGCTTCGTAGAATCTTATCGTCAGGTCGACCAATATCACCAGTGAAGAAAAGAGTTTTATCATGATGAGGGTCTTCGAATGTTAGATAGATACCGGCACTACCTAATAGGTGCCCAGCATCATAAAACTCTACTCTTAGACCTTCTTCTATATAAAAAGGAGTATGATAATCAACTGTTTTGAATAGTTTTAAGGCTTCTTCAACATCTGCTTCTTCATAGAGCACTTCAAATGGTGCTTGGTCACGTTTGATTCGTCGTTGATTGATGCGTTCAAGGTCTTTCTCTTGAATATGTGCTGAATCCATGAGCATTATCTCGCACAAGTCTTTGGTTGCGGGCGTGCAGTAGATAGTGCCTTTGAAGCCTTTTCTGACTAATCTTGGTACGAGACCAGTATGGTCAATATGTGCATGGCTTAAAATGAGAAAATCTACTTCTTTGGGGTCAAAGCCAAATTGAAGGTTGAGTTCTGTTGTGCCAATACCTTGAAAAAGGCCACAATCTAGTAATACCTTAGTGCCTCTGTTGGTTGTAATAAGGTGTTTGCTGCCAGTTACCCTCTGTGCAGCTCCAAAAAATTGTATTTTCATAGTACCCCAGTTCTTTAGATGGATTGAGTTGACATGCAAGTAAGTGATTTTTTTACAAAAAAAACTGTCAAAATAGTTTTTAAAATTGAATTTGCTTTAAAATATCAAATAGAAAAAAGAGGTGAATAAAATTAATCATATTTGATTTTTCGGTTGAAGTAAAAATGAGTAAAGTTGCTAAGAATTAAAAGGGTTGATTGAAAACGTATCAACAAAAAAGCCGTAGTAACGAAAGTTACTACGGCCTAAGATATATTATCTCTTTCGAGAAATGATAGCTAATTACTCTTCAGAATCTTTCTTCTTAGAAAGTTTCTTTTTCTCACCTTCTACCATTGCATCTTTCAATGCTGAAAGAGCTGAAAGGTCACCAAGAGTTGATTTTTCTTCAGGAGCTGATGCAGCTACTTCTTTTCCACCTTTTTTCTTAGCTTCTTTCACTTCTTCTTTTGGAGCTTCCCAAGTTTTTGAGTGAGAAAGCATGATTTTCTTCTCTTCTTTGTGGAATTCCAATACTTGGAATGTCAATTTCTCACCAACTTCAGCTACCGAACCGTCAGCTTTTGCTAAGTGCTTCAATAATGCGTATCCTTCGATACCGTATGGAAGCTCAAGGGTAGCTTGTTTATCGTTTTTAGAGATAATAGTACACTCTTGGTCAGAACCTACAGTGAAGATATGCTCGAATGTATCCCAAGGATTTTCTTCAAGGTGTTTGTGGCTAAGAGCTAAACGACGGTTTTCAACGTCAAGTTCTAATACCATTACTTCAAGTGGCTCACCAACTTTAACGAAATCTGATGGGTGTTTGATTTTCTTAGTCCAAGACAAATCAGATACGTGTACTAAACCATCGATTCCTTCTTCTAATTCTAAGAAGATACCGAAGTTAGTCATGTTACGTACAGTACCAGTGTGTTTTGTATTCACTGCATACTTGTTGATAAGGTCTGGTTTAGTCCAAGGGTCTTCAGTTAATTGCTTAATACCCAATGACATTTTACGTTCGTCGCGGTCAAGAGTCAATACAACTGCTTCGATTTCGTCACCGATTTTCAAGAAATCAGATGGGTTACGTAAGTGTTGTGACCATGACATTTCAGAAACGTGAATTAAACCTTCAACACCTGGTTTCAATTCTAAGAAAGCACCGTAATCAGCGATGTTAACGATTTTACCTTTAACTTTCGAACCTACAGAAAGTTCAGCTGCTAAAGAATCCCAAGGATGAGACTCTAATTGCTTCATACCCAACGAGATACGTTTTTTGTCTTCGTCAAAGTCTAAAACTACAACTTTAATTCTTTGGTCAAGTTTCAATAATTCGTTAGGGTGGTTGATACGACCCCAAGAGATATCAGTGATGTGTAGTAAACCATCTACGCCACCAAGGTCGATGAATACACCGAAGTTAGTGATGTTCTTAACAACACCTTCCAATACCTGTCCTTTTTCAAGGTTAGTAAGGATAACTTGGCGTTGAGTTTCGAGGTCTTTCTCGATAAGAACTTTGTGAGATACAACCACGTTATCGTTTGTATGGTTGATTTTCACAACTTTAACTTCCATTTTCTTACCAACGAAAATGTCGAAGTCACGAATTGGTTTCACATCAATTTGTGAACCTGGCAAGAATGCCTCAATTCCATAAATATCTACAATCAAACCACCTTTTGTACGGCGTTTAACCAAGGCGTCGATGATAGCGTCTTCAGTAAATGATTTTTCGATGTTACTCCAAGCAGTCAATACTCTTGCTTTTTTGCGAGAGATAACTAATTGGCCCATTGCATCTTCTTGTTTCTCGATGAAAACCTCCACTTTGTCACCAACGGCAAGGTTTGGAAGGTCACGGAATTCAGAAATCGAAACTAAACCATCTGATTTAAAACCGATGTTAAGCAATACTTCACGGTCAGTGATACCTACTACCGTTGCTGTTACTACATCTTTTTCAGTTACATTAGCAAGCGTCTCGCTATAGAGTGCTTCTAATTGAGCTTTTTCGGTTGCTGAATAGCCTCCGCCAATACCTCTTTTGGTGACCTTATCCCAGTCAAAATCTGCAATTTGTGCTGCCATAATTTATTGAAAATTAGCCCTTTATACATCAACCAATCGGGCTAAATCGGTTGAAAATGGTTATAGATAAAATTTGTTTTTGCAAAAAGGAGTGCAAAGGTACTGATTTTTTCGCAAAAACAATATTTTTGAAGCCTTTTTTTGATATAAAAAACTGATTTTCAGCATAAAACTCGTTTGCTTTTATTAGGCAAGTGTTTCTCAGAACTTTGAAGGGTATGATAAAGAACTATCTTTGTGAAAAAATCAAAATAAGGTGAAAAATTATCCTTTATATTCTCATGAATACTTTATGGCAAAAGCACTTGATTTAGCCATAAAAGCGGGTGAGGCAGGTGAAATTCCAGTTGGAGCTATTGTTGTAGCAGGGGGAAGCAAAATAATTGGTAAAGGAAGTAACCAGACTGAGCAATTGTCTGATGTTACTGCTCATGCCGAGATAATTGCCATCACGGCAGCAAGTCAAAGTTTAGGAGCAAAATATTTAAAAGAGTGTACGCTATACGTTACACTCGAACCCTGCGTGATGTGTGCAGGAGCATTGCATTGGGCACAAATCGAACGCATAGTTTATGGAGCTTCAGATACTAAGCGAGGTTTTTCGAGAGTTACTCCGAATATACTTCATCCTAAAACGAGTGTTGTAAAGGGCGTTTTAGAAAAAGACTGTGAAATATTATTAAAGAATTTTTTCAAAGATTTGCGAACATAAAATTCAAACTTAGCGTTAAAGGCATAACACAGTTCGTACAATCGACACTATAAAATAAGTTCTAATATTTAAAATTTGTTTCAAAAAATGGCATACACACTCGACCCACTGCCTTACGCAAGTGATGCTTTAGAGCCACACTTCGATAAAGCAACCATGGAAATTCACCATGACCGTCATCATCAAGCATATGTAACAAACCTTAACAATGCTATTGCTGGTACAGAAATGGAAAGCTTATCATTGAAAGAGTTATTAGCAAATATTAGCAAATATCCAGCACCAGTTCGTAATAACGGTGGTGGCCATTTCAACCATGATTTATTTTGGAATATCCTTTCACCAAATGGTGGTGGTGCTCCTGCAAGTACTTTAGGTGCAGCTATTGACGAAACTTGGGGTTCATTCGATGCATTTAAAGATGAGTTCAAAAAAGCAGCTATTGGCCGTTTCGGTTCTGGTTGGGCATGGCTTTGTGTTGATGACCAAGAAAAATTGTTTATCACTTCTACTCCAAACCAAGATAATCCTTTAATGGATGTAGCTGAGAAGAAAGGTATTCCAGTATTAGGTTTAGATGTTTGGGAACATGCATACTATTTGAAATTCCAAAACAAACGCCCAGATTACATTGATTCATTCTGGAATGTGGTAGATTGGGACGCTGTACAAAAGCGTTATTCGAATGCTAAAAGGGTAATTCCAAATGCATAAAAATCCATTATTTGCACAAAAAAGGGGCTTAAAGCCCCTTTTTTTATGGTCAAAATAGTATTATGAATTACCAAAAGATAAATTAACAATACTAAATACATCAATTTTGCTACATAATAATTAGATTTGCGTTTTTAATAAACGCCCATTTAAAATACTTAGGCAACTACAAAATGAATCTAAAGAAACAGCTCATACGATTTATTCTTAAACTTAATTTTATTGCAATCTTCGGTTTCTGTGGTATTTCTTCAGTTTTTGCTCAAAACGTAGATGAAATATCCGATGAACAAATCCAACAATTCATGAAGCAAGCCCAAGAAAGTGGTATGACTGAAGAACAACTGATGGCGGCAGCGGCAGCCAAAGGATTTGGCTCTGCTGATATTGCCAAGTTTAAAGAAAGAATGATGCGTTTACAGGCTGATAAGAAAGGGGTAGGAAATGTAAATACAACCAATACGGAACGTAAACTAAACGATACATTAAATTTTCAGAAATTGAAGAGCACAACAATTAAAGAAGATAGCAGTGTCATCAGACGAGAAAAGTATTTTGGACTGAATTTATTTACTAATAAAAAAATTGTATTTGAGCCTAATCTCAGAATTCCAACTCCTAAAAATTATATTTTAGGCACAGACGATGAACTCAATATTTCAATTACGGGCTTTGCGGTTCAGAATTATAAAGCAAAGGTTTCGCCTGAGGGTACAATCCAGATAGATATTCTTAGCCCTATTTATGTGAGTGGTTTAACAATAGAACAGGCACGTGAGCGAATTATTAGTCGTCTCAAAAGCCGATTTGCTGGTTTGAATAGTACAGGAGGTGGTTTGTATGCAGATGTGACCTTAGGTAACATTAGAAGTATATCGGTAACAGTTATTGGTGAAGCTGTTCAGCCTGGAACCTTTACAGTGCCATCATTAGCTAATGTTTTTAATGTTCTTTACGCTTGCGGTGGGCCATCGGAGATTGGATCAATGAGAAATATTGAGGTTTTTAGAAATGGAAAATTGATCAGAACATTGGATGTGTATGATTTTCTTCTTCGTGGCGACCAAAAAGATAATATTATTCTTCAAGACCAAGATATTATACACATACCCTACGTAGGAGGGCAAGTGTCATTGTTAGGTGAGATTAGAAATCCAAAAATATTTGAGATAAAACAAGGTGAAACCCTAAAAGATATATTCGCATTTGCAGGTGGTTTTAAAGAGTTAGCTTATACAAAGAGTATCTCTTTAGAGAGAGTTACACCTACAGAAAAAAGAATTATTACAATTGTTCAGAATGAAATAGCATCTTTTATACCCCAAAAGGGAGATATATATACAGTTGGAAAAGTTTTGAATCGTCTTGAAAATGTGGTTACAATAAAGGGAGCAGTTTATAGAGAGGGAAATTATGAGTTGGAAAAAGGCATGACACTTAAGCAATTAATCAATATTGCTGAAGGGTTAAAAGAAGATGCATTTAAAGAGCGAGTTCTACTAAAAAGAGAAAGAGAAAATCTTGAACCTGAAATAATCAATGTAAATTTATCTGAAATTTTACTAGGTAAAAAAGAAGATATTAGTCTTAAACTTAGAGATACCGTTTTCATTAAATCGTATAAAGATTTACGTGAGCGTTTGACAGTTTCAATCAGTGGAGCTGTTAATAAAGCAGGGGTTTATGAGTTTGTAGATAACATGACAGTTTCTGATTTGATAATGATAGCCGGAGGTTTTTCAGATGGTGCTTCGGCCTCAAAAATTGAAATTGCCCGAAGAATAAAAGGCGATACCACTGGTGTGTCTAAAGAGCAATCAATAAAAATTGAAACAATAGATATTGATAGAAACCTGATAGGCAAAGAAAGTAAAAAACTAATGCTAAAACCATTTGATAGAATATACGTACGAACCTTACCACGTTATGAAGAACAAAAAAATGTTTCCATTGTTGGAGAGGTATTTTATCCCGGCCCGTATGCTCTAAGAGATAAGACAGAAAAAATTTCAGACCTTATTTACAAAGCTGGAGGTATGAAAAGCGAGGCTGACTTGGGTAGTGCTAAGTTTATAAGAGGAGGAAAAACCATAGGTGTTGACCTTCTGAAAGTCTTGAAGGATAGAAATGATGCAAATAATCTTGTCTTAAATTCAGGTGATATGCTAGAAATACCTCGAAAGAAAGAAACGATTACAATTAATGGGCAAGTGTATAATCCAACATCTGTACCTTTTAGAGAGGGGCTAAAACTAAAGAAATATTTAGATTATGCGGGTGGGGTAACTGACAGTGCATTTGTAAAAAGAACGTATGTGAGATACGGAAATGGTAGAATGGACCGTACCAAAAGTTTCTTGTTTATAAAATCATACCCTAAAATTGAAAATGGCTCAGAAATATTTGTTCCGGCAAGAAAAAAATATAAGTGGACACCAGCAGAACGTATTGCAGTAAGTTCGGCCATGGTATCAATTGCGACAATTTTAGTAACAGTTTTGAGAACATTATAATTATTAAAATAATATGGAAGAGGAAAAAGATGATCTGATAAATATTAACTTCGGTGCCCTACTATCGGTTTTCAAAAAAGAGATTTTAATAATTATATTAGCGACTTTAATCTTTACATCGGGTGGCGTTACTTATGCCTTATTGGCAAGAGAAGAGTTTGAAGCTTCAGGTAAAATATTGCCTGAAATGCAATCAAAAACAGGTAATCTTGGTCAATTAGCTGGACTAGCTAGTTTGGCTGGTTTTGATATTGGTGGTGCTTCTGGAAGTGGAATAGATGCAGTAAGACCAGATTTATACCCTGACGTACTGAAAAGTACACCGTTTTTTTTGAGTCTATTCAAGGTGAAAGTTAAAACAAAAGATAACCAAGAAATACCATTTGCCCAGTTTTATGATACTTTTGTTTTGAAAAATAAAATAAAACAAGAAAATACTAAAATTCAGTACCCTCAAAGCAATGAGTATATTACCTTAAGTTACCAGACCGAAAAGAATATAGTTGATCTAAGAAGAAGAATTAATGCTGTGTACGATAAAAAAACTGGTTTGATAACAGTAAATGCTAAATTTCCCGACCCTGTGGTGGCAACTTTGGTTACGAATTATAGTATGAATTATCTGACCCAGTACATCACTAATTATCGTACGGAAAAAGCAAAAAGAGATTTAAACTTTTTAGCAGAAAGACTTGATGCCGCTAAGGGAAAATACTATAATAATCAAGCCAAAAAAGCACAATATAGTGACCAATACCAGCTTTCTATGATGAAGTTACAAACAGCTGATTTACAAAGAGAAAGAATAGAATCTGAGTATAGAATCTCTTCTACATTTTATAATACGCTGTTACAAAAGTACGAAGAAGCGAAGTTAAAACTTCAGCAAGAAACACCTGTAATAAAGGTTTTAGAACCTCCTGTCGTACCTAATAAAAAGACAGAGCCTAAACGAGTGATAATTGTGCTAATTTCTGCGATTTTAGGCATAGTTTTTGGAATGATAGTTAGCCTAGTTAGAAAGAAAAATTATAAATTATTCATAAGTTAACATTAATAGACACCATGAAAGGAATAATACTAGCAGGAGGCTCGGGTACAAGGTTGCACCCACTCACGTTGGCAGTAAGTAAACAATTAATGCCAGTATATGATAAACCCATGATATATTATCCTCTTTCAATATTAATGTTAGCAGGGATAAGAGAAATATTGATTATTTCTACACCCCATGACCTCCCTCACTTTAAAAAGTTATTAGGTGATGGTTCGAGAATAGGGTGTAGTTTTAGCTATGCCGAACAACCAAGTCCAGATGGTTTAGCACAGGCATTTATTATTGGAGCAGATTTTATCGGTAATGACAGCGTAGCCTTAGTTTTAGGCGACAATATTTTTTATGGAAGTGGCTTAAGTAAGCTTTTACAAAGTAGTACCGATCCTGATGGAGGAGTTGTTTTTGCCTATCAAGTACATGACCCCGAAAGATACGGAGTGGTTGAGTTCGATGAAAACCAAAAAGCAATATCGATTGAAGAAAAACCTCAAAAACCTAAATCGAATTATGCTGTTCCTGGTTTATACTTCTATGATAATAAGGTTGTAGAAATTGCTAAAAATATTAAACCTTCTCCTCGTGGAGAGCTTGAAATAACCGATATTAATCGAGTATATTTAGAAAAAGGGAAGTTACAAGTAGGTATCATGAATCGTGGGACTGCATGGCTTGATACAGGAACTTTTCAATCATTAATGCAAGCTGGCCAATTTGTACAAGTAATAGAAGAGCGTCAGGGTCTTAAAGTAGGTTGTATAGAAGAAGTAGCATACCGAATGGGCTTTATTGATGCCAAGCAATTAGCAGAGGTTGCAAAACCTTTGGTTAAAAGTGGCTATGGCTCATATTTATTAAATCTCATAGCTTGATTTGGAAGAAATTAGTAATTATTTATCAGAAAATACCATTGCAGTTATTGGTTTAGGAAATGTTGGTTTGCCTTTAGCAACTGAATTTTCTAAAAAATTTACAACAATTGGATTTGATATTGATTCAAGAAAGATAGCGTCTCTTTCGGATAGCCATTCTAACGAAAATCTATCTTTTACCGATACTATTAATAATATTAGCCATTGCAATATCTACATTATTGCAGTGGCTACGTTTGTTACAGAAAGTTACGAACCCCAATTAGATGCACTCAAAGCAGCCACAACGGCGGTAGCTAAAATCTTAAAAACAGGTGATTTAGTCATTTTTGAATCTACAGTTTATGCTGGGTGTACCGAAGAAGTTTGTGTACCAATCTTAGAAAAAAGTGGTTTGACGTTTAATAAGGACTTCTCCGTAGGATACTCTCCCGAACGTATCAATACCGCTGATAATCTTCATGTGCTCTCAAATACAATTAAAATAACCTCTGGCTCTACACCCGAAGTAGCACAAAGAGTTGACCAACTCTATCGTTCGATTGTGAATGTGGGTACATACTTAGCCCCTTCAATAAAAGTTGCTGAAGCATCAAAAATCCTTGAAAATGCTCAAAGAGATATAAATATTGCCTTCATCAATAATGTGGCGGTGATTCTTACCGAAAAAAATATTCCTTTTGATGAAGTCTGGAAAGCCAGTAGTACGAAGTGGAATTTTATGAAATTTTCAACGGGTCTTGTTGGTGGAGATTGCCTACCTTTAGCTTCTAGTTATATCAATTTTCTTTCGCTTGAAAAGAATAATATCTTATCGGCGGCACGTGAAATCAATGATTCGATGCCAAGCAAAATAGCTAGCATCATTAAACAAAAACTACCCAATGAAAATTTGCGAGTATTGATACTGGGTATAAGTTATAAGCCCAATACACCAAGTATTAAAGGCTCTTTGGTTCCAAATCTTATTCATGAATTACAGGAAAAGTTTTTGAAAGTTGATGTGTTTGACCCCTTTGCAGAGCCTAATGATTTGATTACAGTTGATTATTTCGATGAAAAAACGCAACCGTACGCCTGTGTCATAAAAGCGGTCAATCATCGAATTTTCGAGAATCTTAATTATAACGATTTCTGTGATAATAATACATTAGTATTTGATATTAGTACATTCTCCTTCAAAAAACACTTACATAAGTAATGCAATGAATAATTTTTGTTGTTCGTAGCAAAGAAATTCCGAACTTTACGGTTTAACTGTATAAACAAAAAATCCGTAAAAAGTGTCATACATCGAACTCTCACTACAAATTGACCTCGATTTTGCTGAAATCATGATGGCCGAGTTAGCCGAACTTGGATTCGAATCATTCATCGAAACAGAGGATGGCCTAGAGGCTTATATTCAAGAAGATATTTTTGATGATTTAGCTGTAAAAAATCTAATCGAAACTTACGCCGAACGTACTGCCATTTCTTATTCTTTCAAGCAAATGGCTAAGCAAAATTGGAATGAAGAATGGGAGAAAAATTTTCAACCTATTTCGATAGGAAAGGATATTTATGTCCGTGCCGATTTCCATGAACCACAGTTTGGCTATCGTTATGAAATTATTATTACGCCAAAAATGTCGTTTGGTACAGGCCATCACGAAACGACTTCAATGGTGATGGAACACCAATTGAATATTCCCCACGAAAATAAAAAAGTACTTGATGTAGGTACAGGTACAGGTATTTTGGCAGTTTTGGCCGAAAAACTAGGAGCTAGCTATGTAAGTGCTTTCGATATTGATGAATGGTCGGTAGAAAATACAACAGAAAATATCGGTCTAAACAATACCAACAAAATTGAAGTTAGATTAGGCACAATAGAAGACGAGCCTAAGGATAAATATGATATCGTACTGGCAAATATCAACCGAAATATTCTTTTACAACAAATTCCTATCTATGCAACTTTTATGTCGGAAGGAGCATCGTTGGTGATAAGCGGATTTTACGAGTCAGATATTGCTGATATTCAAGTGGTTGCTGAAAAAGCTGGTTTAAAAAAAGTAGGTCAGTTAAGCAAGAACCAATGGGCTTCAGTCGTTTTTAAAAGTTAGACAAATTTTGTAAAATCGCTGATTTCTCCCTAATCGTATGAGGCAATTTAAAATTGTATGGTCAATATTCATTAGTTTGTTACCATTTGTATCAAATGCACAATTAATTAGGCTTTCAGAAAAACCTGAAACTTTTATCACTGATATTCAGAATGTAATGGCCATTGATAATAATTCAATTGCCATTGCTACTGGTAAAAAATTTGAAACTTATTGGAATAATAGGTTTAGTGCAGAACAGAAAAAAGCCTTGATTACCACGTGTAGAACTATGGGAACGCGTGGCCATAAAATGGCTCAATTTTACTTTTTCTTCAATATCTTAGAAAAATTAATAGAGCAAGAAAAATTTTCAGATGAAAAAATAAGTGGCTTTATTGAAACTACGCAAAAGTATGTCGATAGCTATGACCTAAAAACTTCAACTAAAATGTTGGAGTTGCTGAAGGATTTTCTTGAAAAACGCCGCCTTTATGTCTCAAACTTTAATAGGTTATATGCTTTCGGAGGAACATTTGAAATTAAGTTTTTAGATAAAAAAGCAGATACAACCACTCCAACCAATGCCCCTGCTAATCCTCAAAGTGGGCAAGCAGGAGATGCCACATTAGCAGAAAGTAAATACTTTGATGACTGGGATACCCCGCCTACGTCCGAAACGGTTATTCCTTCGGCTAATCTTAACTTTAATTCAGATAAGAAACCAATGCCCACACTTAGTGGTTTGGCAATTTTACTTAATAATGTTGATTTGGTAATGGCCACAGCCAGCGATTCGGTTGCCATAAGAAAAACAACGGGGGCGGTTTCTCTTAAAGATGGAATTTATGTTGGGAAAGAGGGTGCATTTACATTTGAAAGTGCCAAATTACCACAAATTTCAGTGGTTTTTACTGATTTTGCCTTTGATATTCGGAATCCTAAATTTTCGGCGGAGGAGGTAACTTTAACTTATACAGACCGTTTGATAGCTCCTATTAAAGGTGTTTTCGAATATAAAAGTGAAAAACGAAACAAGAATATTCCACCAACATATCCTAGGTTTATGTCGTATCAGAGTGATGCTCTGATTAAAAATATTGATAAAACTATTGAATATCGAGGTGGATTCTCAATGGTAGGGAGCAGGATTTTTTCATCTTCAGTACAAAATCGTTATTCTAATATTACGGTCAAGAAAGATGGCAAGCTGTTTTTTAAAGCAAGTAGTACTCGCTTTGAATTAAGCGACTCCTTGATTACCTCACAATTAACCAGCTTTGTTGCGTTTATTGAAAAAGATTCGATTTATCATCCAGCCGTTAAATTCAGTTATAATCAGAAAAATTACCTTCTACGTTTAAATAAAATTGATGTAGGTGGGTTTAAAGAGAGCACTTTTTCAGATACTTACCACCAAATGAATATCAAATCAGATGCGATGCGTTGGAATTTGAATGAAGGCAGAATGGATTTCTATATCGTTTCTGCTAAAACTCAAGTGCCTGCGGTATTTGAATCATTTGATTTTTATGATGTAGGGCGTGTAACGGCATTGAATAGTAGTGCAGGTTTCAACCCACTATTGATGGTTGGAAACTTTACGCAGAAAAATAATAAAGTAGTTTTTACACTCGATGAAATTGCTGCTTATAATAAGGTTCAAGGGAAAAGTATTAGGGGTGGCCTAATGGTAGCGGTTCAACAAGGATTTGTAGATTATAACCCTTCTGATGATATATTTAAGCTTACGAATAAAGGGCAACATTATTTACAAGCTTTTGCGGGAAAACGTGATTTCGATGATTTCTTGATTCCTTCAATTTATGGTAATAGTAAAGATTCAACCTCAAATGCAACCTTAAATTTGAATGACAAATCATTGATAATCAGAGGTGTTCGTAGATTTAATTTAAGTGATTCGCTGAAAGCCTATGTTTTACCATACGACAGAATTGTTAAGATATACAAAAATCGAGCATTTACGTTTAGTGGGCAGTTTAAGACTAAAAATTATCGTTTCTCAGGAAAAGATTTGCAATTTGATTATGAGAAATTCGCCCTAGCTTTCAATAAAATAGACTCTATTACTTTTATACCTCAAGATGTTTATCGAAAAGGTGGAAAAATAGAAATAGGAGGGCATATCAATTTCTTAAAACCAGGTACATTATTTCTGAATCGCCCAGATAATAAATCAGGGAAGTTATATTTACCACAATATCCAAGGTTAAAAATTGATGAAGGTCTAGTGGTATATTTCGATGAGCCAGCTCGTGGTGAACGCAAATATGCCAGAGACGTGAGATTTGAAATACCCAAAGTCGATTTTGATAGCTTGTCTGTCAAAGACATTGAATTTGAGGGTACTTTTTATTCTGGAAATATCTTCAAACCATTTAAGGAAGTTCTACGAATTATGCCAGATACTACATTGGGTTTTATGCATAAAGTACCTAATGGAAAGTATAATGTGTTTGGTAATGAGACCTCTGTGAAATTTTCTTCTGTATTGGCTATGGATAGCAAAGGTTTACATGCCGAAGGAAGTATCAACCACTTAGCAGCAAGCATTACAGCCAAAGAGATTCGTTTTATGACTGATTCTTTAATAGCTTCAGGGCAGCTAGGAAAAGTAAATGAGGGTGTGTTGAAAGGGGCTTATTTCCCACAAGTTGATATTAATGATTATACTCTCAAATGGAAACCAAAGGCAGATAGCATGATAATTGCTTCTAAAGCTGGATTTAATTTCTATACAGGAACTTCTTCATTGAAAGGTAAAATAGTCGTCCGTGCTGGGGGTTTGTTTGGTATTGGTAAACTTACTCGTACTGACTCCGAAACGGCTTCAGACCAGTTTAAATTTAATAAGGAAGGGTTCATCGCCGATAAGTCGCAGTTTAATGTAAAATCTACTCAAGCAACAGCAAAATCGGTTCTTTTGGGTAAGAATGTAGATGTGAAGTTCAATGTCATTAATAGTATCGTTAATATCGCCACAAATCAAGGTAATTTTAATGATAGCACAGGCTCTACTCTTGAATTTCCTTATGCGGCATACCGAACCAACATTGATAGGGCAGAATGGAATATTAAAGCCAAAAAAATTAGCATGAAGGGAGATGTCGAGACTTCTGTCTTTACTTCAATGAATGCCTTGCAACAAGGATTGGCATTTAATGGAAACTCGGCTGTTTATGATATCGACCAAATGACCTTGAACATTGGTGGTGTACCATTTATTAAATCAGCCGATGCTAAAATTATTCCTAATAAAGGACAAGTGGCCATTCGTAGAGATGCTGATATGTTACCATTCAAAAATGCTCGTTTGACAATTGATACCTTAAATGGGTATCATAATTTAATCAATGGAAATATTCAGATAGTTTCAAGAAATAAGTTTACAGGTGATGCTACTTATCAATTTGTGAATGTAAGAAAGGATACCTTCAATATTAAAATGGGCAATTTCGAATTGAGTGAAATGGCAATGGAGGGAGAAGCTGCTAGGAAAGGCAAAAATACAGGGTTTTCGACAATGGCTCGAGCAATGGTAACAGAGCGTGATGGTGTGTACCTTTCGCCAAAAATGCTTTACAAAGGTGAAATAACCATGCTTGCACCAATTAAAAACCTCTCTCTTGATGGTTATATTATTCCAGAACTTAAAAAATATCCAAAACTGGGTGGCTACTGGATAACCTACAAAGGAGATAAATCGGAAGAAATTCGGATTAACGTTGATAAAAACTTAAAAAGTGGAGATACTCCTATTTTTGCTGGACTACATTTCCGAACGACAACTTCTTCTAATGGATTATACCCAACTTTCCTCTCTGCCAAAGAAGTTGATGAAGACCAAGATGTATTTTTAGCGAGTGGCGTTTTTAGAAGAGATGAGCCGAATAAGCTTTTCAACATTATTCCTGAAGAAGGACGCTCCCTGATGGCAAACAAATATGAGCTTTTAGACGAGAAAGGTATAATTTATTTAGAAGGTAAGTTTAATCTCTTAAATGAGAAACTTGCACAGTATGTTCAAACATCTGGTTTTGCAAAAATTAGATTAGATACTGCCAATCACGAATTTAATACGATGATGCTCGTCAACTTCCCAATTGCTCAGCCTTTGTTGGCGAATATGGCCGAGAAAATTGTGAAAACGAACCTTGATTTAGGTGTAAATGAGGCTGCCATTGAATTAAATTCACCTGAATTAATTAGTAAAATAGCCAAGTTTGTGGGCGATAAAGATATTGATGAGTACAAGGCAAAGTCGGCAAGAGAATATGTGCCATTGTTTAAGTTTTCACCGAAATTTATCAATACAATCGTATTTAGTGATTTAAAATTACTTTGGTCGCCTAAATACAACTCATATAGAAGTGTAGGAAAATTAGCTATCTCAAATATTGGAGAAACAGATATTAACGCCAAAGTAAATGGATACGTTGAAATTCGTAAAAACCCAATTGATGGCGATGAAATGTATATTTTCTTGGAGCTTTCGGGCGAAAACTGGTATTATATGGGTTATAAAGATGGACAAATGGGCTTAATTTCTTCAGATGATTCTTTTAATGCTATTACAGCCAAAGCTGATAAAAAGAAAGGGAAAGATTACCAAGTAATTGCGGTTGATTTTGCGGAAGCAATGCTTTTTAGAAAGAGCTTCTTAGAAACTTATAGAGGAATTAAGGAAAAACCGAAAGCAGCTGGTGCAAAACCAACAGATGCTAAGAAATTGGCCGATGTACCAAAAGATGAGGCACAAAAGAAAGAGGATAAAAAGAAAAAGCCAGAAGATGAAAAAGATGGTTTTGAGTAATTATAAATCCATAGTTGAGAAAGAGAAGCCTATTATAGGCTTCTCTTTTTATTTTTTTGGTTGGCAAAGAAATTGCTATATTCGCTAATTGAGAACTCAAACTCATAAAAAAATGGCAAAAAACAAATACACAACCAAACAAAATCAAACCCCACATACTTCAATAAATTCTCGGGTGGTAGTTCAACAAGCCCCTCTCAAAGAAGGTTTTTCATTGAGCCCAACTACGGCCTATATCATTTTAGGAATTGCTGTGTTACTGGCCTTTGTTGGAGGCTTCTCAAATGGTTTCGTCAATTGGGATGACCAAATGTATGCCACTGAAAATACGATGATTCAAAAGCCAACCTTTGCAAATCTTATTCGTTTGCTTACGGTAGAATGTGCCTTAAACTACCATCCACTCACGCTTGTAACGCTCTGGTTTAATTCGGCATTATTTGGTCAAGGCTCTACTTCTTTTATCGTTACCAATACACTCATTCACATTATAAATACATTTCTTGTTTTTAAGTTTACGCAACAACTGAGTCGAAATAATACCTTAGTGAGCTTTTTGGTGGCTCTTTTTTGGGGTATTCATCCAATGCACGTCGAGTCGGTTACATGGATTTCTGAGCGAAAAGATGTGCTCTACACAATGTTTTTCTTTTTAGCATGTATTCAATATGTAAAGTATTTGGAAAAAAATGAGCGTAAACTACTTATTTATTGCTTCATTTTATTTATTCTTTCTTGCTTATCGAAAGCAATGGCGGTGGTATTACCATTAGTTTTAATGCTAATTGATTATTGGTTCGATAAAGGTTTCTTAACTGTAAAGAATTTAACTCAAAAAATACCATTCTTCATTGTGGCTTTATTGTTTGGTGCATTAGCTGTTCATGTGCAAGGTGGAGGAAATTTAGGAGGCAAACTTGAAAAAATGACTTTAGATGTAGCTTTAAGTGATGCTCTCACTTTGGGCGATAGAATTAAGTTTGGCTTTTATGGTTTCTTGGTATATATCTTTAAGTTGTTCATCCCAATTCGCCAACATAATTTTTATGCCTATCCAAGCCCAGATAAATATGGAGCAATTCAGTATGTGACGGCCCCAATTTGGGCATTGATTATTTTGGGGGGAACGGTGTTTTTCTATCGTCGAAAAAAGGAAGTATTTTTTGGAATAATGTTTTTCTTTTTCACGATTGTTTTAGTGCTTCAATTTCTATCGGTAGGTGGTGCTATATTGGCGGAGCGTTATACTTACATACCTTATTTTGGAATTATATTCTTGGTTTTTTATGGACTTTATCAGAAAATTTCGTCAAAAAAACTTTTATTCTACGGAGGATTACTTTTAGCCCCTGTGTTTATATATTTAACTTATAAACAAACACTTACCTATAAAGATACAGGCACATTATTTTCTAATTCCTATAAATACGAACCAGAATCGCCAGTTGTAAATGAAAATTTAGCGAATCATTTTGGTCGTTCAGGAGAAATCGACCAAGTAATTCGTTATGGCGAGTATGCTGTTTCAAAAGGAGTTCAATCGTATGCACTGATGGGTGCTTTGGCGAATGCGTATTATTTAAAAGGAAATATGCCCAAAGCACTCGAACTTTACCAAAAAAGTATTGATAATTCGCCTGAGCATAGAAAATTTGTAGCTTATTATAACCGTGGAATTGCCAATCGTGATGCTGGTAACTATGCCCAATCTGCTGCTGATTTCACGAAGGCTATGGAACTTGGACAAAATAGAAATACTTATCTACCATTTAGAGCCTTTGCCAATTTAAAAGCTAATAAATTTCAGGAGGCGTATGATGATTATTCTACTATGATTAATTTGGGTATTGCGGTAGATACAGCCTACAATGACCGTGCAGTAGCAAGGTATAGCATGGGCGATAAACAAGGAGCAATTAAAGATTTGAAGGAAGTAATGAAACGAAATCCCAATTATAAAGATGCTCGCGAAAACCTAATTAAATTAGGAGTTCAGCCATAAAACAAAGAGCCTCATCAATGTATTGGTGAGGCTCTTTTATGTTTAATCTGAGAAAAATCTACAAATTCACACCACGTCTCCACGGAATGAAATCATCTTGACCTAAAAGTTCGGCTTTTGTTAAATAATCTCCGTTCGCAAGGCCAATCAACCAATTTAATAAAGATTCGGCATTTTGCTCAATGGTTTCTTCTCCCGTAATGATTTTACCACAGCTAAAATCAATAATATCAGGCATTTTTTCGGCCAATTTATTATTAGTTGAAATCTTTACAGTAGGTGTAACCGGATTGCCTGTTGGCGTGCCGAGGCCAGTTGTAAATAATATAAGGGTTGCACTCGAGGCCGCCATACCAGTTGTGGCCAACACGTCATTTCCTGGCGTGCAAAGTAAATGTAAACCTGCGTGGGTTGGTTGTTCGGTATAATTTAACACACCAGCTACTGGGGCATTACCTCCCTTTTTGGCAGCACCAGCCGACTTAATAGCATCAGTAATGAGACCATCTTTGATATTTCCAACCGAGGGGTTCATGTCGAAGGTTGCCCCTACGGCAGCCGCTTGGTCAGAATATTCTTTCATTAAATCGGCAAATTTCTGTGCCTTTGCTTCATCAACACAACGATTAATGAGTTCTTGCTCAACGCCACAAAGTTCAGGAAACTCAGCGAGGAGAGTAGTGCCTCCTAAACTAACCATGATATCTGAGAGATGACCAATGGCAGGGTTTGCTGAGATACCAGAGAAACCATCAGAGCCTCCACATTTTAAGCCAATAGTTAATTTGCTTATTGGGGCTGGCTTACGAGTTTGCTTATTCATCTCTACAATTCCTTTGAAAGTTTCACGAATCGCATCCGACATCATGGCGTGTTCGGTGCCATAAGTTTGTTGGTCGAAATACAAAATTGGACGATCGAAACTTGGGCAGCGTTCTAAAATGGCCTTTTTCAAATAATCAATTTGCGATTTCTGACAGCCTAAACTCAAGACAGTTACCCCCGCTACGTTCGGGTTTACAATCATTCCTGCGAATAAATCACAGAGGGCGTCGGTATCTTGGTTGGTACCGCCACAACCAGTTTCGTGGGTTAGAAACTTAATTCCATCGACATTTGAGAAAATATGCGATGGCGAAATCTTAATATTTTCGCTGTTAGGGTCACCTAATTTGATAGCATCAAAAGCAGCTGCATCACCAGAGTTATAGGCTGAAAGTAGCTCACGTACTTGATTACGATAGATTTCGGGTTGAGCATACCCAAGTTCACGCTCAAACGCATCTTTCATAATCATAATATTGCGATTTTCGCAAAATACCAAAGGAACAACCAGCCAATAATTTCGTGTGCCTACGCTACCATCAGTTCGGTGATAGCCGTTGAAAGTTTTATCTTTCCAAGCATCAACGTTGAGGGGTGTCCATGGAGCGGCGGGTTGACGTTTTTCTACTGAATACTGTTCTGATTCGTGTTTGAGATTGAAAGTAGTAATCTGAGCCCCACGTTTGATAGGTTGTATAGCTTTTCCTACCAACACGCCATACATGGTTACGTGTTCACCAATGGCAATATCTTCGGTGACAAACTTATGTTTGGCCTCAATATCATGTTGAATTTCGTAATCAATTCCTTCGTAATTAATGACTTCCCCTGCTTTTAAATTTTGCAAGGCTACTATTACGTTGTCGTTTTTATGTAGTTTTAGAACGGTATGCATAGAAGAGTCAGGCCCCCAATATTATAGGTTGAATAATTATTTTAGCAAATGTAAGTCAGATTTATTTTTTGTTCCAGAATTGACGAGTAATTTTGAAGGGTAAAAGTGGCATTTTAGGCCTAAATATCAAAAAAATATTAGAATTAAGTCATTTTTCACAAAAACTAATTTTGTAAAAAAAGCTATTCTAGACAAAAAATCATCATTAATCTATTTTAATCATAGTCAAAAATGTTTCGTCTCGATAATAAAGTTGCTATCATCACGGGTGGTGCCAGTGGCATTGGTTTAGCTATTTCCAGACTTTTTGCCCAGCAAGGAGCCGTAGTTCATATCTTGGAATTAAATGTTGACCAAGCCGAGCGTGAAGCTGATTTAATTAATGCTAACGGAGGAGAGGCATACTTTCATAAAGTAGATGTTTCGAAGCAAAAAGAGGTTAAGAAGATAGTTGAAAAAATAGCTAAAGAAAATGCCATTGATATTTTAGTAAATAATGCTGGAATTGCTCATATCGGTACGGTAGAATCGACAAGCGAAGAGGATTTAGACCGAGTTTTTAATGTAAACGTAAAAGGAACTTACAACTGTTTACACTCAGTTATTCCATATATGAAAGAGCGAGGAGGCGTAATCTTAAATGTTGCTTCAATTGCCGCGACAGTTGGGATTCCTGATAGATTTGCCTACTCGATGTCGAAAGGAGCAGTTTATACCATGACCTTGCAAGTAGCCAAAGATTATTTGAAGTATAATATTCGTTGTAATAGCATTTCTCCAGCACGTGTTCATACACCTTTCGTTGATGGATTTTTGAAAAAAACGTATCCAGGAAAAGAGAAAGAAATGTATGATAAACTTTCAAAGACCCAACCAATCGGGCGTATGGCAAAGCCTGAAGAAATTGGGTCATTAGCGGTTTATCTTTGTTCTGATGAAGCTGGCTTCATTACTGGCTGTGATTATTTAATTGATGGCGGATTTGTGAAGTTGAATAACTAATTTTTGGGGCAAACATCCTGTTCGCTGTGTATGAGGTTCAGATTTCGAATTCAATACAAATCGGCATTAGAGTGACAGATTGCAAATCTGTCCTACATGAATGGCTGTTAATAACTTGTTAAAGAATAGTGATTTTTCATGATTTTTTATTAAAATCGACTAATTTGCTGTTCAAAACATCAATAAAATATGAAAAAAACATTTTTGCTTGGCTATTTCTTACTACTCATTAGTACTGCTTTTTCACAAGGTATTACTTTTGAATCAACTATTGAGGCAGCATTTCAAAAAGCAAAGGCCTCTGGAAAGATGGTTTTTGTAGAGTGCTATTCGCCGCACTGCCCCATTTGTATGGGCTTAGAACCAACCCTCAAAAATGCAGAAGTAGGTAAGTTTTACAACCAAAACTTTGTGAACTATAAGCTCAATGTAGAAGATGCCAAACAAGTAGCTTTTTTGAATAAAAAGAAAATTTTCCTACCAGGTTTTCCTCTGTTTTTCTTTTTTGATAGTAACCAAAATTTACTACATAGTACAGACCCTATCAATACACCAAAAGATTTAATAAAACAGGCTCAGACAGCTCTCGACCCTAATCAGCAGGTAGCTGGTTTTTGGAAAAAGTATCAAGCAGGTGATAGAGATATTAATATGATGGTAAGTTTGGCTTATTTTCTTCGTATCAAGCAAGATACCATTCGAAATAAGCAAGTTGCCAATGATTTATACTCAGTTTATCCTAAAAATCAGTTAGGTGATAAAACTAGTTGGGCAATCATGAAAAAATGTATTATGGACTTATACAATGGTTTTTCTCAATTTTGGCTAAATAATATTGCCATTGGAGCCAAATACGAAGCCGACGAAGGTCATCCTGGGCAAGAAGGAAACGCTCTCGGAAGATTACTTCAGTTAGAAATTTTTTCACCACAGGCAAATACTTATTCGTTAGCAAAAGTAAAGCAACTCAAACAATATATGAACCTCTTAGGTGTAGGGCAATACGCAACTGCCAATACATGGCAGATTGAGTGTCCAGCATTACTCCGTGAACAAGGAAAAGATGTTGCATTTAATTTTTTGAAAGGATTAATAAAAGCTCAAACACAACCACAACTTTTAGTTTATTACGTTACATTTTACAACAATACTTTTCCTGATGGACAATTCGCTCCTGAAGTCCGAAGTTGGCTATCGTCTGCTCGCCCACAGTTAAAATCAGAGCAAGAGATAGCGAATCTTAATTATGAATCAGCACGTTTATACAAAAAATCAGGTGACTTAGCCAATGCGAAAAAAGACCTTGCCGCTGCTCAAACCAGCATAATAGCCGCAAAAGCTAAAGTAACCGACCCTAATTTGAAAAACGTGGTTGTATCGATTGAAAACAATATCAATAAATTAGCTGGAGAACTCAAATAAATCTTTCCATAAAAGTTTATTGAACTTTATATCTTTTTAAACTATCAATTATTAGGCGTTATGCCTCTCTTAATTGAACATTGAATATAAATAATGACTCTTTTTAACGTATATCCGCTTTATGATATCGAGCCAGTAAAGGCTCAAGGTTCTTATCTTTGGGATAAGAATGGACAACAATATCTCGACCTTTATGGTGGTCATGCCGTGATTTCGGTAGGGCATACTCACCCATATTATGTACGAAAAGTTACGCAGCAGCTAAAAAATATAGGATTTTACTCAAATTCGGTAAAAATACCTTCGCAAGAAGAATTAGCCGATAAATTAGGTAAAATTTCAGGCTTGAAAGATTACTATTTATTTTTAGTGAACTCTGGTGCTGAAGCTAATGAAAATGCTTTAAAATTGGCTTCTTTCCACAATGGAAGAAAAAAAGTAATTGCTTTTTCAAAAGGATTTCACGGACGTACTTCGGCAGCGGTAGCTGTAACTGATAATCCATCAATTCAAGCACCGATTAACTTTGCTGACTACGTACAGATTTTGCCATATAACGATGTAGAAGCAGTTAAAAAAGCAGTTGATAATGAAACTTGTGCGGTAATTGTAGAAGGTATTCAAGGTGTAGGCGGAATCAATGTTGCGACGGATGAATTTATGAAAGCCATTCGTAAAGCTTGTGACAAAACAGGAGCAATCTTCATTCATGATTCTGTGCAATGTGGATATGGCCGTTCGGGTAAATTCTTTACTTTCCAACACAGTGGCGTAAAACCTGATATTATCTCAACCGCCAAAGGTATGGGTAATGGTTTTCCGATTGGTGGAGTTTTGATTTCTCCTAAATTCCAAGCGAAACACGGAATGTTGGGTACAACTTTTGGCGGAAATCACTTGGCTTGTACGGCCGCAAACGCTGTATTGGATATTATTAAGAAAGAAAAGTTGATTCAAAATGCAGCCAATGTTGGGGATTATTTCTTCGAAAATCTTAAAGGAATACCAGGAATAAAAGAATTGCGTGGACAAGGCTTAATGATAGGAATTGAATTTGAAAAACCAGTTGGCCCAATCAGAAATTCTTTGTTATTCGACCATAAAATCTTTACAGGTGTAGCGGGGAATCATACGATGCGTCTATTGCCAAGCTTGGCCGTAACAACTCAAGAAGCAGATATTTTCTTAGATGCTTTGAAAAAGGTTTTGGCAAGTGCATAATTATAAAAGTCTGGGCTTCGACTCCGCTCAGCCACCGATTTTTATAATTATATGTAAAAATGGAGAGTGAAGAAGGTGTTTTTCTCTTCATTCTCCATTTTAAATTTTTTCATTATACATTATGCCCTTCTACCGCCAGTAAATAAAGCGTCATACTTTGGGCTTCGTTTGCAATCCAAGCGTCATATTCTTCAATAGCTTGTAAGCGTAACTCTTCCGAACAATAACCATCGCTTACTACTTGTTTACCACGTGTTTCGGCTACGATACTCCAAATTCTTGCAGTTGCCTTAAAGTCAGCATCGTTTCTATTGTTGATTTCGTGCTGTGGAATTATTTGTATATTCGATAAACCGATTGCTTTATAAATTCCCGATAAGTTATCTGCAATTTCATTATCAAAACCAGCCTCTTTTCTCCACCGAAGGAATGCTTCATAAAAACCTAACATAGACTGCGGAGGGCTCGGATTCCAAACAATTTTCGTGTGGTTATAATCATTGATTGAAATTTTGCCCCCACTTTTCAACAAATTCAACATCTTTTCCACAACCGAAGTAGGTTCACTTACCCATTGTAGAGTTCTAGCGGCAATAACTAAATCAAATTTTTCGGCCGAAACATAATCGTGAATATTGGCAACTTCAAAACTTAAATTCTCTATAGATGAATAATTTATTTTAGCTAATTCTATTAAATGTTCACTATAATCAATGCCTATTACTCTTCCATTTTTGCCTACTTTCTGAGCAATATCTGCTGTGATTGCTCCTGAACCACACCCAACATCGAGTACCATCATACCATCGTGAAGTAGTTCGAGTAGGCTCGAATAACTATTCTCGATGTTGCGACGGTCGAGCACTTTATTGGCTCCTTGGGGCATATCTGCCCGAGATTGCAGTGTTTGATTCATGAATTTTGTATGATATGAAATGGAGGGTTAAATTACCAATAAAAATTTAGAATTTGGGAAGACATTGAACCTTAATATAAGACGAGTTTGATGATAAACGTTTTTTTGAATAACTTGCCGTCAATTAGAGTAATACACTTCTGAACAGCCTAAAATATAGTGTTTTAGTGCATAATCAACAAACATCAACACAAAGCCACTTAATAAACAGCAATTAAAATGGTATTAAGCGAAGTTCTTTACAAAGTCTCTCTTCAGGCAGTTTCTGGGAAGACAGATATAGAAATAAAAGACATTATATTCGATTCCCGTCAAGTAAAAAAGGGAAGTTTATTCGTTGCTATCGGCGGAACGCAGGTAGATGGACATAACTTTATTGAGAAAGCGATTGAACTCGGTGCTTCGGCAATTTTATGCGAGCGAATGCCCGAAAATTTGAATGAAAATATCACCTACGTACAAGTCGAAAATTCGGCACGAGCAATGGGTTTTGCAGCGGCCAATTTTTATGGAAATCCTTCACAAAAACTAAAGCTAGTAGGGGTAACAGGTACAAACGGTAAAACTTCTACAGTTACGCTACTTTTCCGTTTATTCCGTAAATTAGGTTATCGTTGTGGTTTGCTTTCAACAGTTCAAAACCAAATAGACGATGATATTATTCCTTCAACTCATACAACGCCAGATTCTGTAAAAATCAACGAACTTTTGGCCGATATGCTTCAGAAAGGAGTAACCTACTGTTTCATGGAGGTAAGTTCGCATTCGGTTGTGCAGGAGCGTATTGCGGGTTTGTATTTTGCTGGTGGAATTTTTACAAATATAACCCATGACCACCTCGATTTTCATGGGACATTCGATAATTACCTAAAAGCTAAGAAAGGTTTTTTTGACCAACTTCCTGCTTCTGCTTTTGCCTTGGTTAATACCGATGACAAAAACGGAAAAATAATGCTCCAAAATACGGTAGCTCGTAAAGAAACTTATTCTTTGAAAAACATCGGTACTTTCAAAGGAAAGGTATTGGCATGTAGCCTTTTTGGCCTTCAAATGGAAATTGATAATAAAGAAGTTTGGTTTAAACTGATAGGTTCATTCAATGCTTACAATTTGTTGGGTGTTTATGGAGCGGCTGTTTTATTGGGCGAAAACTCAGAAGAGGTTTTGATGCAATTATCTGATATTCAGCCACCTGCTGGGCGTTTTGAACAAGTTGTTTCAAAAAATAACATCGTCGGAATCGTTGATTATGCTCATACACCAGATGCTCTGAAAAACGTGTTAGAAACCATCGTTGATTTGCGAGAAGGCAATCAGCAGATAATTACGGTTGTGGGTTGTGGAGGAAATAGGGATGCCGCTAAACGCCCGATTATGGCCGAAATTGCTTGTAAATTGAGTGATAAGGTTATTCTCACGTCAGATAATCCAAGAAATGAAGACCCAATGGATATTTTAGGCCAAATGCAAAAAGGTGTACCTCCGCTTCATTTCAAAAAAACACAGACTATCGAAGACCGCCACGAAGCAATTTTAATCGCAGTAAAAATGGCAAAACCCGAAGATATTATTTTGGTAGCAGGCAAAGGCCACGAAACCTATCAAGAAATCAAAGGTGTTAAACATCATTTCGATGATAAAGAAGTATTGAAAGAGGCTTTTGGCGAATAAAATGTAGGACAGATTTGTAATCTGTCATTTAATATTCTACCCATTGTTTTTTTTGACACACCTCAAAGGTGTGCCAAAAATCTAATAAAATTTAGAAAGAATATTTTTCATCAATAAATCAACAAAATTTAATGGAAACAGAAAATAAAAGAATACCACTCAATGATTTGCACGAAAAACTTGGCGGAAAAATGGTGCCTTTCGGTGGATTTATGATGCCAGTTCGTTATTCGTCAGATAATGAAGAACACAATTGCGTGCGTAATGGAGTAGGTGTTTTCGATGTATCGCACATGGGAGAGTTTGTGGTTCGTGGTGAACGTGCAACGGAGTTTCTTCAATACATTGTTTCAAATGATGTATCTGCACTTTTCGATGGCAAAGTTCAATATGCTTATTTCCCAAACAATGAGGGTGGGGTAGTAGATGATTTATTGGTTTATCGTTGGAATGAAAACGAATATTATTTAGTAGTAAATGCCTCAAACATCGAAAAAGACTGGAATTGGGTAAATCAAAACAATTCTTTTGGTGTAGAACTCGAAAATATTTCTGATAATCTTTGTTTGTTTGCCGTGCAAGGGCCAAAAGCTTTAGCCACGATTCAGAAACTTACCGATATTGATTTATCATCAATGGATTATTATACATTCAAGGCTGGTTCAGTTGCTGGTATTGATGACGTAATCGTGTCGGCAACGGGCTACACAGGTGCAGGTGGATTTGAGATTTATGTTTGGAATAAAGATGCAGAAAAAATGTGGAATGCCATTTTTGAAGCAGGAGCAGAGTTTGATATTAAACCAATTGGCTTAGGAGCGAGAGATACACTTCGTTTGGAAATGGGTTATTGTTTGTATGGCCACGAACTAAACGATACTGATTCTCCATTAGAAGCTGGTTTAGGATGGGTAACTAAGTTTACGAAAAACTTCATTAACTCAGAAAACCTAAAAGCACAAAAAGAGGCTGGTTTGAAGCGAAAATTGGTTGGTATTGAAATGATTGACCGTGGTATTCCTCGTAGTCATTACGAAATTTGTGATGCAGAGGGGAATAAGTTAGGTGAGGTTACTTCAGGAACGCAATCGCCGACTTTGCAGAAAGGAATAGCAATGGGGCATGTACCTACTGCTTTTTCTAAAATTGGAACGGAAGTTTATATCAAAGTAAGAGATAAACTGCTAAAAGGTGTAGTTACGAAATTGCCTTTTGTGAAAGCGGGAGTGTAATAGAATAACCTCTACACATTTATTGGCCCTTCTTTGATTTTAGGAAGGGCTTTTTTTACGAGTATGATTTTAGAAATTAAAGTCGCATTCCGTGATGCTAAAAGCATCTGATGTGACAGCTGTAATTTTCGAACAAAATTAGTTTGTGTCGTTTTGTAATCTTGAATCCGCAACAGTTTTGTATATTTAGTGGTTTGAAATTTTATCAAATATCTTTTCACATCGATAAACTCTATCTCTATTTATTATGCAAAACAAAATTTTATTTTGGGCATTTCTTATTGTAAGCAGTCAACTTTTTGCTCAGAATCTTCCGCCTGCTCTCAATCAAATCAAAGAATTAGATTTAAAAAATGATTTAGAAGCATTGGCTGGTGTTAATTTTAAAGGTCGTTCGGCTGGCACACTCGACGAACTAAAAGCTGCCATGTGGTTGGGAGAAAAATACCGAGCCATTGGCCTAAAACCAGCGGGTGATGATGGTACGTATTTTCAGTTTTTTACACTGTGGCGAAACCAAATTTCTGAACAAACAAGTATCGAGCTGAATAACAAAAAACTGACACTTTGGCAAGATATTTCTATTGCTCAAATGGCTAATACTGCTTTGAATGGAACAATTACCTATTTGGGTAACGTCACCGATTTAGATACTAATTCCCTGGATGTAAAAGGAAAAATTGTTGCTCTTGAAGCTAACGCCAAAGGTATTAACCTCAATGTTTCGTTACCTACTTGGCGTTATAGTCGATATATTTATACAAAATACGGTGCAGCTTTGGTCAGAAGAGGAGTAGCTGCCATCATATTTATTGCTGACAATACCGCCGAAAACGCATGGAAAGATGCGAATGAAAATTTTAAAAGAGGTAATTATGATATTGATGGTGGGGCAAACGCCAACCTAACCACAACAGTGCCAGTTTTATGGTTGCACAAAGGCTCTAAGAAAGATTTAGAAGGAAACTTAGCAACTCTGAAAGCCAATATTGTGGTGTCGAAATATGCTTATCCTTCGGTAAATATTATTGGTAAAATTGACGGAACAGATCCTAAGTTGAAATCGGAATATTTGCTTTATAGCGGCCACACAGATGCTCATGGCATTCGGAATGAAATCAAAGGCGATTCGATATGCTACGGTGCCGATGACAATGGTAGCGTAAATGTAGCCATGCTCAGCAATGCAAAAGCATTTGTAAAAAATCCAGCGAAACGTTCTGTATTATTTGTGATTCATGGAGCAGAAGAAAGAGGTCTCCTCGGTTCAAGATATTATTCTGCCCATCCGACCGTGCCTATTGGCAAGATTGTAGCTGTTTTAAATGGAGATATGATTGGAAGAAATCATATTGATAGTGCAACTGTTCTTGGGTCAATACCGCCACATAGAAACTCGGAAGAATTAATTAACATGACTTTAGAGGCTAATAAAGAAGGCCCGAATTTTAAGTTAGATTATTCTTGGGACGACGTAAAGCATATTGAAGGCTGGTATTTCAGAAGCGATCACCTACCTTATGCACGTTTGGGTATTCCTGCACTTATGTACACTACCCTTTTGCACCCCGATTATCATACCCCACAGGATAATGTAGAGAATATTAATTTCCCTAAGCTAAAGAAAATGGCCGACTGGATGTACCGAACTGGTTGGAAAGTAGCCAATGCACCAAAAAGACCAGCCACTGATAAGAATTTTAAATTAGAAAGATAGATAATTTACTTTAAGAGCAAAGCAAATTAGAAATCGTGAATGAAAGAATACCTTTCATTCACGATTTCTATTATTAAAAATTAACTCACCGTTCCGCCATTCCACACTTTTTTATTAGGTTGGAGGAGTGCCAAACTACCATCACGATCTTCGGCCATCAGAATCATACCATTAGATTCTATGCCCATCATTTTACGAGGAGCCAAGTTCGCAATAAATGTAACTTGCTTGCCAATCATTTCTTCGGGCGAATAATGCTTCGCAATACCACTTAAAATGATGCGTTTCTCGAAGCCATCATCAATTAAGAACTTCAAAAGCTTATCACTCTTTGGTAATTTTTCTGCTTCTAAGATTGTACCGATTCGAATATCTAATTTAGCAAAGTCATCAAACTGTATATTCTCTTTCAATGCAGGAACCTTCATGTTTTCTAACTCATTCAAACGTTTCGATTCTTGCAATTTCTTTACTTGCTTTTCAATTACATCATCTTCAATTTTCTCAAATAGTAAACTTGCTTCTCCGATTTGAGTGCCAGTTGCCAATAAATCAGCACCACCAGCCTCACTCCAAGTAACACTGCTTACGCCTAATTGCGTACGAAGTTTCTCTGAGGTAAATGGTAAAAATGGCTCTGATAAAATGGCTAAATTAGCAGCAATTTGCAAAGCAATATTCATAATAGTTTCAACACGAGCTGGGTCTTCTTTGATTACCTTCCACGGCTCGGTTTCTGCTAAATATTTATTGCCTAAGCGTGCTAAATCCATCATGTTCGCCAATGCCTCACGAAAACGATAATTCTCAACTGAATCACCAATTTTTGATGGAAATTCTGCCAAAGTAGCTAACGTTTCTTTATCGTAATCAGTCAATTCTCCTCGTGCTGGTACTTTCCCTTCAAAGAATTTATGCGTAAGAACTACGGCACGATTCACGAAGTTTCCGTAAATGGCAACTAACTCACTATTATTTTTGGTTTGGAAGTCTTTCCAAGTAAAGTCATTATCTTTCGACTCTGGCATATTGGCCGAAAGGGCATAACGCAATACATCTTGTTTATTAGGGAATTCTTCCAAATATTCGTGTAACCAAACCGCCCAGTTTCTTGAAGTCGAAATTTTATCGCCTTCTAAGTTCATAAACTCCTGTGCAGGCACATTATCTGGCAAAATATAGCTTCCTTCGGCCATCAACATCGCAGGGAAGATAATACAGTGGAATACAATATTATCTTTTCCTATGAAGTGAACTAACTTAGTATCTTCGTTTTTCCAATAATCTTCCCAATTTTTGCCATTTTGTGCGGCCCATTCTTGCGTAAAAGTAATATAGCCAATCGGGGCGTCGAACCAAACGTATAAAACCTTTCCATCGGTATCTGGAAGTGGCACACTGATTCCCCAATCTAAATCACGAGTCATTGCACGAGGTCTGAGGCCATCTTTTAACCATGACTGGCACTGACCAAACACGTTGGTTTTCCATTCTTTGTGGCTATTTACATATTTCTCGATTTCGGGCTGCATACGGTCTAGTGGCAAATACCAGTTCTTGGTACTTTTCATCACTGGTTTTGAACCTGAGAGTGTCGAACGAGGATTTTTCAATTCCGTTGGCGAGAGCGTCGAACCACATTTTTCGCATTGGTCGCCGTAAGCATTAGGGTTCGCACACGTCGGACATTCTCCTACGATGTATCTATCGGCCAGAAACTGTTGAGCTACTTCATCGAAATATTGTTCACTTACTTCCTCATCAAAATAGCCCTTATTATACATCGTAGTAAAGATTTCTTGCGAAACCTTGTGGTGCGACTGGTTGGAAGTACGAGAATAAATATCGAACGAAATACCAAAATCAGTGAAAGATTTTTTGATTTGTTCGTAGTAAAAATCAACTACTTGTTGCGGTGTTTTGCCTTCTTTGCGTGCTTTTACTGTGATTGGCACACCGTGTTCGTCAGTACCGCTGATAAACGCCACATCAGCCCCTTTTGAGCGGAGGTAACGCACATAAATATCGGCAGGAATGTAGCAGCCCGCTAAATGCCCAATGTGGATTGGCCCATTGGCATAAATCAAAGCGGCCGTAACAGTATATTTTTGCTGAGTTTCGGTCATATCTTCTTTAGTATTCAAAAATTATTGTGCAAAGTTACGGTATTGCTACATAGAAACGAAAAACCCCTCAAAAGTTTTTGTTTTTGAGGGGAAGCATTCTAAGATAATCAATATTGTTTTTCAAAAACTCACATTCTTATAAATCCGCTTCATCGAAATTTCTACTCCGAGCGATTGCAGAGGTAATTTTCCTTCAATATTCGTTACGATGGTTTCGTGCCAAAGACCAGGGCGTTCTCTATACCAAACTTCGGCGTAACATATATCTTGGCGTATCATAACATATTCTTTAAATGATTCAAGAGTTTTGTATTTATCAAATTTGCCTGTACGGTCATATTTTTGTGTGCTTTTCGATAATACTTCTACTACCAAAATGGGGTTAATTAAAAGTAAATCGTCATTATCCCAAAAAAGTGGTTTTTCGCAAACGGCCAAAGCATCGGCATAGACACCTTCATCAAGACTTGGGAAATAAACTTTTTGGTCAGAACCTAATATTTGATAGTTCTTGTCTGAATTTTCTGTTTGGTAAGATAAATCAATAGCAATATTCATTGCTATCAAGTTGTGGTTGTATCTTGCGTTTGGCATTTTGATTATTTCGCCGTTTATAAATTCGTGTTTGTGGATTGAGTTTGCTTCTTTTCGTAAATATTCTTCAAGCGTATATTTACGAGTAGGTTTGTTCAAAATCAACTTTGGATTTACTTCTTTAGTCATTTTCTGAATATTTATACACAAATTTAAACAGTTTTTTGAGTTTTGAACGCTTCATAAGCAAGTTTTCAAGGCAATGTTAAACAAAAAAATCCCCTTCGATTTAAACCGAAGGGGATTGTGTTTTTTAGAAAACGTATTTCGTAGAAAGGAAGTGCGAGCTATGCTCTTCGACAATCTCATTGAAAATTTTCTTATTGGCATCGGTATCTTTGGTGGCTACCACAGTACGAATCGAAAATGCTCGGAGTGCATCTTCTACCGAAAGTGTGCCTTCGGCCGAATCCTTTCTTCCCGTAAATGGGAAAGTATCGGGTCCACGTTGGCACTGAGCGTTGATATTTACACGGCTAACTTGATTCACGAGCGGGTCAATCAAATGAGCAATTTGGTCAGGATTTGAACCAAAAATACTCACTTGTTGTCCGTGCGATGAATCAATGATGAATTGAATAGGCTCTTCCACATCATCGAATGGCACGATTGGTACGATTGGACCGAATTGTTCTTCGCTGTAAACTTTCATTTTGCTATTCACAGGATATAATACTGCTGGATACACAAATGAATTAACGGTTGTTCCACCGCCTTGATTGATTACTTCTGCTCCATTGGCTTTTGCATCAGCAATACACTCAGCTAAATAAGCTGGCTTATTAGGCTCTGGTAATGGCGTGAGATTTACGCCCGTTTCCCAGGGCATGCCAAATTTTAGTTTTTCTAACTCTTCTGTAAAACGATTCAAGAATTTCTTCGCAATTGAGCGATGAACCCAAATGATTTTGATGGCCGTACAACGCTGTCCATTAAATGAAAGTGAACCTAAAATACATTCTTTTACAGCCAATTCTACATCCGCATTTTTCAATATGATGCCCGCATTTTTGGCGTCAAGACCTAAAACGGCTCTCAAACGATTGAGTTTTGGGTGCATTTTTTTCAAATCATTGGCTACTTTGCTCGAACCAATGAGCGTAAGTACATTGATTTTACCTGTTTGCATCAATGGTGGAACTACATTTGCTCCACGACCATAGATGGTATTTACAACACCTTTAGGGAAACATTCTTTAAATGCCTCAAGCATTGGGTAATGCAAAAGCGTTCCGTGTTTTGGTGGCTTGAAGAGAATGGTATTTCCCATTAAAATCGCTGGAATAAGCGTCGTGTAGGTTTCGTTGAGAGGATAATTAAAAGGCCCCATACAAAGGACTACGCCAAATGGCGAGCGACGAATTTGACCAATAATACCTTGCTCAATTTTGAAACGAGAAGAATTACGGTCGATATCTTTCAAACAATCAATCGTATCGTAAATATATTCTACCGTTCGGTCGAATTCTTTGATAGAATCGGCCAATGACTTGCCAATTTCATACATCAACAAATTCACGATTTCGGTTTTTTTCTCTAACATTTTCTTGATAAAATGCTCCATGCACGCAATACGCTCGCTCACACTCATGGTTGGCCATTCGCCACGACCATTATCGTAGGCTTTTAGGGCTGCCTCGAGTGCTTCCATTGCTTCTTTTTCGGAGGTAATTGGATAACTACCTATGTGTACGCTTTCAAATTTATCGCCGTTTTTTACAAAAATCGGAGAATAAACATCTTGTGTGGCACCCGCCCATTGACGCATTTCACCGCCTACCAAATACTCTTTTTGGTGGAGTGGCTGAATCTGAAATTGTTCAGGAATTTGACTAACTTCTGGAAAGATAGCCGTGATTTTTTCTTGTAGGATTTCCATGCTTTTACTTTAGAATCAAACGGTTTTGTTGTAAAACACAAACGAAATTACATCCCTCAATAGCAAAACCAAACAGAATTTGGATTTTTTGAAATATTGGACGAAAAACTACAATTTAATGTCAAACAAGTGCCAAAAAACAAAAATCTATTTGGTCAGTTAGATTTTTATTCTGATTTTTGAAATACTAAAAACTTTCACCTAAAATTCTAAACAGTTGCTTTATTATATCTTACGCCCCTACGTTACGTTTCTGCTAAAGTTTTTTATCAAACGAATTAAAATTACAGGTATTGAAAATATTCCCAAAACTGGGGCAGTGATGTTGGCTAGTACACACGCCAATTCGTTTTTTGATGCCGTATTGTTGTGTTGTACACTCGACCGCCGCGTTTGGTCGCTGGCACGTGGCGATGTTTTCAAGAAAAACTTGGCAAAAAAAGCCCTTTCAAGTCTTTTTATGATGCCAGTGCATCGCCTTTCGGAAGGGAAAGAGCATTTAGGAAATAATGATGATACTTTCAAGAAATGTATTGAGCTTTTTAAACAAGGCGAAATAGTATTGATTTTTTCAGAAGGACTTTGCACGAATCAAACTAAGCTTTTACCACTAAAAAAAGGCACAGGACGTTTGGCTCAGCAAGCATGGCTTGATGGCTTAGACCTGAAAGTTATACCAGTTGCCATTACTTATAATAACTTTAAATCGTTCGGGAAAATAATAAATCTAAGTTTTGGCGAAGCTATTCCGAAGGCTGAATTACCAAATCCGACTGAAGATGGTGTGTTTTTGCGTAGATTCAACGAAATTTTAAGCGAAAAACTCAATCAGAGTTTAAACTGGAATTTTCCGAAATTATCACCTTTGCAAACGCCATTTTTTACGTTGGGTTATATTTTACATTTCCCTGCAATTGGATTGGCCACGTTTATATCAAAAAAACTCACCAAAGGAACGGTCTTTTTCGATTCTATCACGATTGGCTTAATGATTGTACTGATTCCTTTATATTGGTTGATTGTATTTTTTGTGGTGCGAACATTCGGTTTGTTATAATGAGGTTGTTTAGTATTATAAAAAGATTCCCAAAATAGGTTGAATTTTGTGGTGCGAATCATCAAAAAGACCTACAGTGGAAATCTTGAGTAAAAATACGATTGAACAATATATATTACCAAATTTAAGTATTGGTTTACGTGGAAAAGAGTGTGAAATAGAACAGTTGACAGCTATTGTTTCAGCAATTTTATATCGTTTGAAAACAGGTTGTCAATGGCGTCAACTGCCAGTAAAGCAATTTTTTAATAATAAGGTTTTAACATGGCAAGGAGTCTATTATCACTTTAATGAATGGGTCAAGGACGGCTCTTGGACAAAAGTTTGGATAAATATTTTAGCATCAAACTATTCATATTTAGACTTATCTTGTATCCAACTTGATGGTAGTCATACACTTGCCAAACGTGGAGGTGAAGCTGTTGGGTATCAAGGTCGAAAAGCATCAAAAACAACTAATTTGCTCTTTTTAGCTGATAATCAGGGACAAATGTTGGCATGTGCCAGCCCACAAGAAGGAAAACACAACGACCTTTATAATATTCAGGAACTCTTTGAAGAACTGTGTCAAATGCTCATAAAAGCAGGAATTAATCTCAGAGGCCTTTTTCTAAATGCTGATGCTGGATTCGATAGCAAAGAATTTCGTCAAATTTGTAAAAATAAAGAAATTGAAGCCAATATTGATGTTAATTCTCGAAATAACAAAATAGAAAATCAATCTACTGAATATCAGCATTTTGATGAAGAGTTATACAAACGACGAGTACTCATTGAGCACGCTAATGCTTGGATGGATAGTTTCAAAGCATTACTTGTCAGGTTTGAAACGAAAGCAATTAACTGGGTGGCTTTAAATTTATTGGCATTCTCAGTTCGTTTTTTACGAAAAATTAAATATAAAAGTTAATCCTAAACAAGTTCAATGTAAGATTCAACACCGAACAAGATTTTGCTGTTGCTCGGTTCGCCCCACATTGCTTATAACTTTTGCTGAAATATAAAAATTAAACACATGGCTAAAACACCAACTGCTGTGATTGACGACGTGTTTGTCAAGCACCTAAAAAATGTTTTGTTTATTGATATCGAAACGGTTTCGCAAGTGCCTGATTTTGAAATGCTCAATGAACGTTTACAGAAATTATGGCTCAAAAAAGCCGTGTTTCTCAATAATGAAGAAAACCTTTCTGACGCTGACTTTTACTTAAAAAAGGCTGGAATTTATTCCGAATTTGGCAAAATCTTATGCATTGGCGTAGGAGGTATAGTTTTTGATGATGAAAATAAGCCTTCACTTCGAGTAAAAATGATTGGCGGCGATGATGAAGTTGATGTATTATTATCATTCAAGAAAATTCTCGAAAAACATAAAGCAGGCAATAATCTGATGCTTTGTGCACACAATGGCCGAGAGTTTGATTTTGCGTATATTTGTCGAAGAATGTTGGTTAATGGCATTATACTGCCGAGAGTTTTGCAGATATCGGGTAAAAAGCCTTGGGAAATTAACCATTTAGATACACTTGACCTTTGGAAGTTTGGTGATTATAAGCACTTTACGGGACTCGATTTATTGGCCGCCATTTTTAATATTCCGAGTAGTAAGAACGAAATTAGTGGCGACCAAGTAAACCACGTTTATCACGTAGAAAAAGATAGGGCAAAAATCGAACGATATTGTGCCGCCGATGTTGTAGTTTTAACGCAACTATATATGAAAATGAATAATTGTGCGTTAATAGAAGAAGAAAATATTGAAGTAATTTTGTAGTTTCATCAAGGTCGGCAAGGTTCGAACCTCGCCAATCTTATAATTAATTTATATTCTAAAAATGAAAAAAATACTTGTTTTATTATTTATTGCCTCATCTTTTGCGGTTTCAGCTCAAATTATCAAACCAGCAAAGTGGACATTCACTCCATCAAAAACATCGGCAAAAGTGGGAGAAACAATTGATTTAGTTTTCACCGCTAAAATCGACGATAATTGGTATATGTATTCTTCTCAACTCAAAGTAGAGGGTCCATTACCAACTTCGGTAAACTTTACTAAAACAGAAGGTTATCAGGTAGTTGGGAAATTAATGCCTGTAAAACCCAAAGAAAAATATGATGATATTTGGGGAGGAAAAGTGCAGTATTTTGAGCACGAAGCCAAATTTATTCAAAAAGTGAAAATTACGAAGGCAAATCCAATCATCGAAGGAAAAATCGAGTGCCAAACTTGTACAACTAAAGATGGTAAGTGCGTGCCAAACAAAGATAAATTCAAGTTTGATATTAAGACAATTTGATATTGGTTACCAGTGTATTAGTTACTGGTAAACTGGTTATTGGTTAATAAATAACGAAGCTTGATACAAAAAAAATCCTCGCCGAAACGAGGATTTTTTTTATCCAATCGAACCATTCCCACTAATAAAAATTTTTTCCCATTAATCATTAACCAATCTTACTTAGTTCTAAAGAATACCGTAATTGGAAGGCCTTCAAAACCAAAGTTTTCACGAAGTTTATTTTGTAAGAAACGAGCGTATGAGTCTTGCACATACTGCGGCAGATTACAGAAGAAGATAAACGTTGGTGAGGGTGTAGGTACTTGCACACAATATTTAATCTTAATTTGCTTACCTTTCAGCATCGGAGGGGGCGTGTTTTCGATAATCGGCAACATAGTTTCGTTAAGCTTCGAAGTAGTGATTTTCTTGGTTTTATTTTCATAAACCTCCATCACCTTTTCGATTACTTGGAAAATACGTTGTTTTTCTAAAACCGAAGCAAAAACTACAGGCATATAATTCATCGGAGCTAATCTTTCAAGAATCTCCTTCTTCATTTTATCGGCAGTTTTAGAGTCTTTCTCCACCAAATCCCACTTATTAATCATCAATACAATACCTTTTTTTGCATTGTGTGCGTGAGCGATAATACTCACATCTTGAGATTCTAAGCCTTGTGAAGCATCTAACAATACCACACAAATATCAGAATTTTCTAAGGCTTTGATTGAACGAAGCGTTGAGTAAAACTCAATGTTATCGTGTACCTTCGCCTTTTTACGGATTCCTGCCGTATCGGTTAAAATAAAGTCTTTACCGTAAAGTCTGTAATGGGTATCAATAGCATCACGAGTAGTACCTGCGATATTAGTTACGATACTTCTATCTTTTCCAGTGAGAGCATTCAAAAATGAAGATTTTCCTACGTTAGGGCGACCTAAAATGGCAATTCTTGGAATACCCTCATTTGGGTTTTCTTCGCCACTATCCGGAAATTTCGCAACGATTGCATCAAGCAACTCTCCAGTACCACTTCCATCAGCACCCGAAATAGGAAAAACCTCATCACCTAAACCTAATTCATAAAATTCGGCAGCAGTCTGATGGCGTTCAAACGTTTCGGCTTTATTAGCTGCTACAAAAACAGGTTTTTTCGAACGACGAAGAATGTTTGCAAATTCTTTGTCTAAATCGGTCAAACCAGTCATGGTGTCAACTACAAAAAGTACAACTGAAGATTCATCAATCGCAATCTCAACTTGCTCACGGATAGCTCCTTCAAATGTATCTTCTGAGCCAACTACGTAGCCACCAGTATCAATAACAGTGAAGTATTTTTCAGTCCAAACAGCGTGTCCATAGTGGCGGTCACGCGTTACGCCCGGCATATTATCGGTGATAGCCACACGGCTCTCAATCAGGCGGTTAAAAAGAGTAGATTTGCCGACATTCGGTCGACCCACAATTGCAACAATGTTTGCCATATCATTAATCAAAATTATCGCTTTCTTTCAAAAGCGGTAAATCCAGTGATTCTTTCGATGCTTAATTTACCAAAGAATTAGTGTATGTAGGCTAACGCTTTAATAAAAATCTTTCAATAAAAAGTCTCGAAAGAACTGTGAAAAAATAATTAAAAACCATTCAGGAAGAGTAGGAAACCCCAAAAGTGCCCAAAGGGTTTACTTTCACGAGTCAAACCTGACACTCTCCTAAAAGGGGTGCAAAGATACGAATAAAAAACTCAGAAACCTATTGATTATCAGTAAGTTGATTTGACTCTAAAGTATCTGAGTTTCTGTTATTGGAAGAAATCAATTAAAAAGTCCAGCAATATCTTGCCAAGAAATCAGTCCAATGGCTAAAATAGCCAATAAAAGTCCGATTTTATTCAGCGTAGTTAGCTTTTCCTTGAAGAAAATAAACGCCACCAAAGCCGAAACCAAAATAACCCCAATATTATAAAGCGGATACACAAAAGCTCCACTATTGCCGTAGGCCGTAAGAGCCAAAATCAAGAAATAAAACGAAAGAAAATTAGGTACACCAAGCGTGATACTGGCCAAAACATTTCTCATTTCAATTTTTTCTTGTCCACGAATCACTCGAATGGCCAAAACTACTAATCCTGCAATAATTGCCCCTAAAACCATTACCAAAGTTACAGGAACAGTTCTATCGGCCGATTTGATAAAGTTGATATTCAAGTAGTTAATAGAAGTATTCGTAACACCATACATCAAAAAAACGGCCACTGGCAAAAGAAAATCGAAGCCTTTGCCCGAAACTTTTTCATCGCTTTTTTTGAATGTACTGAGTGCAACAGCTCCCAACGCCAAAGCCAAACCAAGATAATTGAGCTCATCAAAGGCACGCCCTTGCGTTTTGAAAATAAGCAAACTACAAAGTACAGGAATCACCAACGAAATATTATTGGCCAAAGAAGTGGCCGTCATGCCCATTCGTTGAGTGGAATAGCCTGATAATAAGAATGTTATGATAAAACCAACGCCCAGTATCAAAGCGTAGAATGTCCAGTTTTCGGCAAAATTTAATTCAAAACTTTGCTCCTTGGGCATTAAAGCCAGCCCTGTCAGAAAGCAAATTGGGTAATTAAACGCAATTGCCTGAAAAGTGCTAATGTTATATTTTGGATACAAACGGAAGTTTGTAAGTAGCAAAACTGAAAATATGATACTTAATATTAAATAAAACATGATTTCTTGATAGTTATGTATTTTTATTAAGCGTTATTTGCCACCGAGAACCGTTCGTGCCTCCGTGGTAAAGAAATATCATTCATAGCCGAATCGCTCCAATTTCTGACGTTTATTTCGCCAATCTGGCTCAACTTTGATATACTGTTCCAAGAAAATCTTTTTTCCAAAAAACTTTTCCATTTCTTGGCGAGCCTCAATTCCTACTTTTTTGATACGTTCTCCTTTATGCCCCAACAAGATGGCACGTTGGGTGGTGCGTTCAACGTAAATCTCAGAACTCACCACAATCATATCCTCTTTTTCCTTGAAACTAGAAATTACTACTTCGCAGCTATAAGGAACTTCTTTGGTATAGTTAGTAAAGATTTTTTCACGGATAATCTCAGCAGCAAAAAAACGCTCAGGCTTATCAGTGAGTTCATCTTTCGGGAAGTACGGGTAATGAACTGGTAGTAAATCTACAATTTTAGGCAAAAGTCCCTCAACGTTTTGCTGCTGAAGTGCTGAAATTGGAATAATCTCTAAAGCCTTAAAGTTTTCTTTCCAATAATTGATTTTTTCTTCGATTTGCTCAGGCGTGGCTAAGTCAATCTTGTTGATTATCAGCAATATCGGAATATTGGCGTGTTGGAGTTTTTCGATTACATCATCTTCATCATGCTTTTCGAAAATATCAGTCACAAATAAAATCACATCGGCATCTTCGAGCGAGCCATGTACAAAGTGCATCATTGATTTATGCAATTCATAAACTGGCTTGATGATGCCCGGGGTATCGGAGTAAACCAATTGAAAATCGGTGCCATTTTGCACACCATTCACAATGCCCATGATGCGGTGGCGAGTTGTTTGGGCCTTCGAGGTGATAATCGAAAGGCGTTCGCCAACCAAGATATTCATCAAGGTCGATTTTCCGACATTGGGTTTTCCTACTATGCTTATAAACCCAGCCTTATGGTCGGGCGAAATATTATCTTCCATCATTGTTTTATAGCCACGACGAAAAAAAATCGTGTTTTTTGAAAATTTTTACAAAGATAGTTTTTTATTGTGAAAACTTCTCGTACCTTTGCAGTCCAATTACGGAACAACATCGCGGGATGGAGCAGTTGGCAGCTCGTTGGGCTCATAACCCAAAGGTCACAGGTTCGAGTCCTGTTCCCGCTACAAAGGAAGACCTCATAAGTCTTCCTTTTTTGTTTTTAGTCGTTTACGCCCTCAAGCCACCCAAAACCTGTTTTTGTGCTGCTGCCTTACGTTTATCTGTTATTAATTTGATTTTTAGGACTTGCTCAATATCGGTGAGGGTATCAAGCGTAAAATTATGCCTACCGCTCAACCACTTTGTTATTTCAGAAGGTTTTCTACCTACTTTTTGGGCAAAATCTTTCTTTGCCATACCCTTTTCTACAAGTGTATCGGCAATAATTGAAGCAATACGCATTTTACGGTCGGTACGAGCTTGCTCTTCGGGTGTTATTTCTGCTAATAGGTTATCTAATAATGCCATTTCATATTAACAAATTAAATTATTTTAGTGAATATACTAATTTATTATAGTTTCTAACGCAAAATCAGGTGTCAAAACTAATCTACTTTTTTCTCCCTCAATTCATAGCAAATCTACTTTTTCTTCCCCAATTTTGGGGTAAAAAATACTGATTATATGTTTGATGCGTTGCAGAGCGAATTTGAAGGCGAACTCTACTTCAAAAATACCACTACCCACAAAGCCCTAAAGAAAGTCTATTCGACCGATGCCTCGGTTTATCAAGAAGAACCCTTGGCTGTGGCCATTCCCAAGACTGTAAATGATATAAAAAAACTCATCAAATTTGCTGATAATGAGCAAATTACACTTATTCCCCGTGCTGCGGGTACTTCTCTGGCTGGGCAGGTGGTCGGAAATGGGCTGGTGGTTGATATTTCAAAAAACTTCATCAATATCCTCGAAGTAAACCAAGCCGAAAAATGGGTAAGAGTGCAGCCAGGTGTCATTCGTGACGACCTCAACGCTTATCTGAAACCCTTCGGACTAATGTTTGGTCCCGAAACCTCGACATCGAGCCGAGCCATGATTGGAGGCATGATTGGCAATAATTCGTGCGGACTTCACTCAATTATTTGGGGAGCAACCCGTGATAATCTTTTGGAGGTAAAAGCTTTATTATCAGATGGTAGCGAGGTTGTTTTCGGTGATTTAGACCAAAAATCTTTTCAAGAAAAATGTAAATTAGAAACCCTTGAAGGTAAAATTTATCAAAGTCTTGATAAACTCATCAACAATCCTGAAAATCAAACAGCCATAAAACAAGGCTTCCCGAAAGCCAACGTAAAACGCCGAAATACAGGCTATGCTTTGGATGCCTTACTAAATGTTGAGCAACTGAATTTATCCAAACTAATTGCAGGTTCAGAAGGTACGCTTTGCTTTGTTACTGAAGCAAAACTGAAACTTTTCGACCTTCCACCGAAAGAAGTAGGTATGGTAGCTGTGCATACGCATACGCTCAACGAATCGCTTTTGGTCAATTTAGTGGCTCTTGAACACAATTGTTCAGCCTCTGAGTTGGTCGATGATTTTATCTTAGAATTTACCAAAACCAATATCGAACAGGCTAAAAACAGATTTTTCATCGAAGGCGAGCCTAAAGCCATTTTGATGGTTGAATTTTTTGATGAAACTAAAGAAGGCCTACTGCAAAAAGCCGAAAACTTAATAAAAGCTCTCAAAGAAAAGAATTTGGGCTACGCTCACCCAATTTTGCTCGGTGATGACTCCAAAAAGGCTTGGGAAGTACGAAAAGGTGGCTTAGGCTTACTCCGAAACCTCGAAGGTGATACTCAGTGTGTAAACTTAATTGAAGATTGTGCCGTTGACCCACAAGATTTACCAGCCTACATCGAAGATTTGGAGGTTTTACTGAAAAAACTCAATGTGCAATATTCAATGTATGCCCACGCAGGGGCGGGTGAGTTGCACGTAGAACCAATGGTGAATCTGAAAACTTCTGAGGGGCGACAGCTTTTTCGAACAATTTTAGCCGAAACGGCTGTTTTGGTGAAAAAATATGGCGGTTCACTTTCGGGCGAGCATGGTGATGGGCGTTTGCGTGGAGAATTTATTCCGTTTATGATGGGTGAAAAAAACTACGCACTTTTCAGAGAAGTAAAGCAAATGTTTGACGAAAAAGGCATTTTCAATCAAGGCAAAATCATAGATTCTCCGCCAATGAATGAGTTTTTGCGTTACGAGGCCGACCAACCAACGCCAAAACATCAAACCATTTTTGATTTCTCGAAACAAGAAAGTATTCTACGCCTTGCCGAAAAATGTAGCGGTTCGGGCGATTGTCGAAAAACTGAAATTACGGGCGGAACCATGTGCCCAAGTTATATGGCCACTCGCAGTGAAAAAGATACGACTCGTGCCAGAGCTAATGTTTTGAGGCAATATTACACCAATGAGCAGTCTATTACGCAGGAAAGTGTAAAAGAAGTGCTTGATTTGTGTTTGTCGTGCAAAGGTTGCAAATCAGAATGCCCTTCGAGTGTGGATGTGGGCAAGATGAAAGCAGAGTTTTTGCAGAAAACGTATGATACGAAAGGCGTTCCGTTCCGCTCTAAACTCATTGGTACTTTTACCAAGCAAATGAAACTGGCCTCGATTGCTCCGTGGGCGTATAATTTCATTTTCAAAACCGAAGCCACTCGCCGAATCGCCAACCGAATGGTAGGTTTTCATCCTGACCGTACAATGCCGTTATTGCATAGCACGACACTGAAAGAATGGTTTGGCAAGCAACCTTCCCCAAAAAACGATAAAAAGGTCTATCTCTTCTGCGATGAATTTACGGATTTTAATGATGTAGAAGTAGGTAAAAAAGCGATTTTATTATTACAAAAACTTGGTTATGAGGTAATCATACCAAATCACTTAGAAAGTGGACGCACGTATTTATCAAAAGGAATGGTGCGTGAAGCTCAGAAAATAGCTATCAAAAATGTTGAGTTGCTAAAAAATATTGTGTCGGAAAATACGCCAATTATTGGAATAGAACCATCGGCAATTTTGACTTTGAGAGATGAATATCTGGAACTTGTTCCGCAAGATTTAAGAGATGCTGCCGAAAAAATCGCTAAAAACACTTTTCAATTTGATGAATGGTTTGCCCGAGAAATCGACCGAAGAAATATCAAAAAAGAAGCCTTTTCGACTGAAAAACGATTAATAAAACTGCACGGACATTGCCACCAAAAAGCACTATCGTCACTTACGCCTACTAAGAAAAGTTTGTCTTTGCCTGCAAATTATGAAGTTCACCTAATTCCATCGGGTTGCTGTGGAATGGCGGGTTCATTTGGCTACGAGGCCGAGCATTATGAAGTTTCGATGAAAGTAGGAGAGTTGGTGCTTTTTCCGACTATCAGAAAACAGGCAGAAGATGTAATTATTGCTGCACCTGGCACAAGTTGTCGCCACCAGATTAAAGACGGAACAGGCAGAATCGCCCAACACCCAGCTGAAATTTTGTATGAAGCGTTGATTTAATTAATAATTGAAAATGAAAAATGGAGAATTGATAATGTCTTATTCGGCATTATTCATTCTCCATTCTCAATTATACATTAAAAAATTAAGCTCTCATCAACTTCACCAAATCCTTATCATTTACTTCTTTGATTTGGTCGGCTAAGTCTAGGAAACGCTTATATGTATCGTCTAAAACTGGTTTTTCAAGCTTATAACCTAACATTTCGAGGCGGTGTTTCAAGGCGTGGCGACCACTACGAGCGGTCAATACGATTGAAGATTTCGGAACACCAACTTCTTGTGGGCTAATAATCTCGTAAGTATCGGTATGTTTCAAGAAACCATCTTGGTGAATCCCCGACGAGTGAGCAAAAGCGTTGCGTCCAACAATAGCCTTATTGGCTTGTACTGGCATACGCATTGTTTGCGAAACCAAATTACTCATCGGAAATAGCATTTCGCTATTGATATTAGTATGGTAACCCATTGATTTATGAACTTTCAAAATCATGGCTACCTCTTCCAATGAAGTATTTCCAGCTCTTTCACCAATACCATTGATTGTTACCTCTACTTGGCGTGCTCCCGCTCTGATTCCGGCAATTGTATTGGCAGTTGCCATACCCAAATCATTGTGGTTGTGCATCGAGAGAATCGCCTTGTCAACGTTTGGTACATTATTCATCAAATAATTGATGCGGTCGTACATATCGTTTGGTAAAACATATCCTGTTGTGTCAGGCAAGTTCACTACGGTAGCTCCTGCTTTGATAACACTTTCAGTCAACTTTGCCAAAAATTCTAAATCAGCACGACCAGCATCTTCGGCGTAGAATTCAACATCATCCACAAGGTTTCGAGCATATTTCACGGCGTCAATCGCTTGTTCGATAATTGCTTCACGGCTACTATTAAATTTATGTTTGATGTGGATGTCAGATGCTCCAATTCCCGTATGAATACGAGGGCGTTTTGCTACTTTTAGAGCTTCGCCAGCGGCATCGATATCGCCTTTTACAGCACGCGATAATGCACAGACTGTTGGCTCGGTAACGGCTTTAGCAACCTCTACAACCGAACGAAAATCGCCAGGACTCGATACTGGAAATCCTGCTTCGATTATATCAACACCCAGCTTTTCGAGTTCTTTAGCAATCATTACTTTCTCCTCGGTTGTTAGCTGACAACCCGGTACTTGCTCGCCATCTCGCAAAGTAGTGTCAAAGACATAAATTTTCTCGCTCATTTCTAATGAGATTAATGTTGGTTAAGTGAGTACTGTGTCAACAATTCACAAAAAAGCCCTTTCTCACATGTGTTAAGAAAGGGCTTTCGTATATACAAAGTCTCCGTTTCTCACACCGACTGGTTGAGTAGAAGGAGAAGTGAAATTGCGATTGACGAATGATTCAATGGTTTTTGTTTTTTTATTGATACAAATTTAGGTAAATATTTTTTTTTGTCAAAAAAAAACAATTTTTTTTCAAAAAAAACGATACGCTGAATATGGCTTTTCTAAGTTGAGGCAAATACTAAAGACCTTCGAAAAATCTACTTTATTGAGTTTTGTGATACTTTTTTGATTTCTAAACCAGATTTAATAGTAAGATAAAGGTTGTGTATTAGTTTGATAATCAATAAGTTAAATCTTTTTTAAAATTTCCTTGCTCCATTCTGTGCTAAATATTCTGCAATTCTCACTAATAGTTAGTATTTTTGCACAATTCCTAAGCCGAAGAAAAATTTTATTTCACCTATGCAAAGAAAAACCAAAATAGTAGCAACTGTCGGACCAGCTTCCGAAAGCGAAGAAATGTTATTGGCATTGGCAAAAGCTGGTGTAAATGTTTTCCGTTTGAACTTCTCACATGGAACGCACGCCGACCACCAAATTCGTATTGACCGTATTCGTAAAATTAATAGAGAGCATGGCTTCAAATGTGCCATCTTGCAAGATTTGCAAGGTCCGAAAATCAGAATTGGTTTGATGGAGAGTGGTAATGATGGAGTTGAAATTTTCCCAGGAAATGAATTGAGATTCGCCAGTGATGATATCGTTGGTAATGCCGAAAGAGTGAGTACCCCTTACAAAGGCATGTACAATGATGTAAAAGTAGGTGAAAGAATCTTGATGGATGATGGTAAATTAGAAGTAAAAGTAATCGGAAAAGATGGTACTGATGTAATCACAGAGGTTGTTTACGGCGGTCTGTTAAAGCAAAAGAAAGGTGTAAACCTTCCGAATACTAATATTTCTCAACCTTCAGTAACAGACAAAGACTGGGAAGACCTTAAGTTTGGTTTAGAAAATGATGTTGATTGGGTAGCTCTTTCTTTTGTGCGTACGGCTGAGGAAATCGAAGAAATTAAAAGTTATATCAAAGCACAAGGTAAATCAGCTAAGGTTATTGCCAAAGTTGAGAAGCCAGAAGCTATCACCAATATGGAAGCAATCGTAAATGCCAGTGATGGTATCATGGTTGCTCGTGGAGATTTGGGTGTAGAATTACCATCGGAAGATGTACCAATGATTCAAAAGCGTTTGGTTGAGATGTCAAACTTGGCGGCTAAGCCAGTTATTGTGGCAACCCAAATGCTTGAAAGTATGATTGATAGCCCACGCCCAACACGTGCTGAGGTTGGTGATGTTGCCAATGCAGTGCTTGATGGTGCAGATGCTGTAATGCTTAGTGCAGAGAGTGCATCGGGTAAATACCCAATTTTGGCCGTAGAAACAATGGTAAATACCATTTTGAAGGTAGAAGAATTGGCTGATGAAAAGAAATTGTATTTCCGTCATCATACACGTGTAACGGAAGATAATTATGTTTCTGACCAAAAAGAAAACGATAACGTGGTAATGACTGCTTGTCGTTTAGCTCGTGACTTGAAAGTGAAGGCTATCATTGGTATTACGGCTTCTGGTTATACGGCATTCCGTCTATCTCACCACCGCCCGAAAGCGAGTTTATTCATTTTTACAAATAACGAAAAGCTTTCTACACAATTGAGTCTTTACTCAGGCGTAAAAACTTTCTTGGTTGAAGAAATGAAAGGCAAAAACGTTGAAGAAGTGGTAGATACAATTAAAGATTTCTTGATTGCAGAAGGCGAACTTCAAAAAGGAGATTTATTTATTAATACTTTGAGTTTACCATTACAAGATAATAACCTTACGAATACTGTGAAATTAAGTAAGGTAGAGTAATACTTGCCTTCTTTTTCTCATAATTTTACAAAAAAGTCTTTTTCTTATATTGAGAAAGACTTTTTTGTTTTTTTGCGAGGTGAAAGAGTAGGGCTTTATATGCATCCTCAGTAATGCTAATATACCAAGTTACTATAAAGTTGATGTTGTGCTACTTCTTGAATAAAATTTTCCGACCTTTGCAGCCGCATTACACTCTATCAAAATCTTTATGTCGCTTTTTTCGCAACAATACCAACAAGAAATCAAGAAAACCTTTTTATTGGCTTTGCCCATCGTTATTGCTCAATTGGGCGTTGTGTTAATGGGTGTGACTGATAACATTATGGTAGGTCGATACATTGGGAAAATTGGTTTGGGAGCTGCGGGAATCGCTAATTCTCTTTCTTTTCTAATTGCCTCTATTGGCATGGGGGGCTTATCGGTGGTTGCACCCTTAATCTCGAAGGCAAAAGCAGAGAAAAATATTCCTGAAATTAATCGCTTATTCAGAGCAGGTATTAAAGTGGCTCTTTGGTTTAGTTTAATTTTAGGACTCGTTGGATTGCTTTGTATCTATTGTTTCGAGATATTCCAGCAATCGCCCGAAATTAACACCCAAGCCCCCGCATTTATGGCGATTATTGTAGTTTCCAATGCCTTTATGTTTGTCTTTGCAGCTACTAAGCAGCTTTCTGATGGTCTCTCGCGTACGTACGTGGCCATGATTATCACGCTTTTTGGGTTATTACTAAATTTGATTTTCAATATTATTTTAATTAATGGATATTGGGGTTTCCCGAAAATGGGTTTAATTGGCTCAGCCACTTCTACACTCATTACAAGGATACTGATGATGTTGGCCTTATTATTTTATTTGTTCCAAACAAAAGCCTTTAAAAAATACCTTCATAGCAAGTACAAATCGCTGAAAACAAATGATTTAGTTGCATTGATTTTCAAGATTGGCGTGCCGAGCGGGCTACAATATTTCTTTGAAATTGCGGCCTTTTCGTTGGCGGTAATTATGATGGGTTGGTTGGGTGAAAATCAATTAGCTGCCCATCAAATTGCTATCAATGTGGCTTCTACCACTTACATGATGGCTTCGGGATTGGGTATTGCTGGTGGTATTCGTGTAGGTGAAGGCAGAGGCTTAAAAGATTTATCAAAAATCCGACTTTCGGGTAATGTTGCCTTACTTTTGGTCATTGCATTTATGGCGTCAATGATGTTATTAATTTTGCTTTTTAATCGTTTCTTCGTAGAGTTGTATATATCTGATAATGAAGTAATTGCCATTGCTATTGACTTGATGTTTGTGGCGGCTGTTTTTCAGCTTTCTGATGGCGTTCAGGTAGTTTCTTTGGGTATTCTTCGAGGTATTTCAGATGTAAATATTCCTACTTGGATAACGATGTTTGCTTATTGGGTTTTGTCTTTGCCATTGGGCTATTTATTAGCTTTTCGTTTCAATATGGACGCCATTGGTATTTGGATTGGGCTTTTGGCAGGGCTAACCGCTTCGGCAATTTTACTTACTGTGCGGTTTTATTATTTGATTAAAAAAATGAAGGTTGAATAAAGTGTATTATACCTTCAAGGTTAATTTATTAGATTAAAGATGCTCCGTTCATACTATAATATTGATGCCATAGAAGCAGGTTTAGATGAAGCTGGCCGAGGTTGTTTAGCAGGGCCCGTGGTGGCTGCGGCTGTGATTTTGCCTAAAGATTACACGCACGAATGGCTCAATGATTCTAAACAACTATCGCACGAGCAAAGGGTGAAGCTACGCACCGAGATTGAACGTGATGCGATTGCATTTGCAGTAGCTGAGGCTTCGAATGAAGAAATCGACCAAATTAATATTCTCAAGGCTAGCTTCTTAGCTATGCATCGGGCTGTTGAAAAACTTTCATTTCGCCCCGAACATTTATTGATTGATGGAAATCGGTTTACACCTTATCCACTTATTCCTCATACTTGTATCGTAAAAGGCGATGCAAAGTTTTTATCAATTGCTGCGGCTTCAATTTTAGCCAAAACTTATCGAGATGACCTCATGGGTCAATTTGCTAAAAAATATCCTTATTATCGTTGGGAACAAAATGCTGGTTATCCAACACCTTTCCACAAAAAAGCAATTAAAGAGCATGGTTTTACACCTTTGCACCGCCTTACCTTTAAAAGTGAATGATTGCGAAAGCTTACGTTAAACTTTCAGAAATCATAAACATAATTGCTAGTAGTATCAAGAAAATTAGTGGCGTTAAGCCCATGCCTAAGGCCCAAGTATAATTTCCTTTGAAGAATAAAATCCAAGAAATAATTTGAGTAATTAGGATGGAAACTGGAATGGATACAACTAAAGAAAAGAGTATCCATGTGCGGGTAGTGGCTCCGGAGTCGAAAAGCATCGGTGAAAACAAAGCCATATAAACCGAAGGAATAAAGCCAATGATAGCTATGATATTGACAATTATGGATGCAAGTTTCATATTTTGAAGTAAATATTAATTAGGTTAGTGAATAGACTTAAAATCCCACAAGTATATTATAAAACTAATATTTCTTGTGGGATTTTTGGTAAAATTATTGAGTTGAAAAGGGCGATTAGAATTTCAAATCTTTTAGATAAATAGCATCACTTTTCATACTTTCTATTGGCCCGATTGGATATTGCTCTTGCTCAACCAAGAAATACTTAATTCCGCTATCTTTGGCTGCACGAAGTAAGCTCTTATAGTCGATGATACCTTTTTCTAGGTCGGTTTGTTGTGGTTTTGGGTCTTTCGTTGCAAGCTGCTTGATATGGCACAACTCATAACGATTACCATATTGTTTTAGGTGTTCGATACTGTTTTCACCAGCGGCCTCACTCCAACACATATCTAATTCAAAACATACAATTGATGGGTCGGTATTTTCGAGTAAAATTCTCTGACCTTTAATTCCATTGGCATTTTGAAATGAGTATGCGTGGTTATGGTATCCATAACGTAATCCATATTTTTTACAGATTTCTCCATTTTTAGTAAATGCTTCTGCTTTTTGCTTCCAAGCATCGGCAGATGGTTGCATACCAATAGCTGGACAAATGACATATTTCAGGCCACCTTCGGCACATTTAGCAATCATTTCTTCATTTGTATCAGGAAGACCTAAATGCGTGCTCACCATTTGTACACCAATATCGCTTAAATAAGCTTTCGCATCTTTAGGTGCCATGCCCCAAAATGGGTCTTTCGAATAGCTTTCAAAATATTTATAACCCATATCGGCCAATTGCTTCATGTAGTTTTTCGGGTCTTTTGGCAAAACATCACGAATACTATAAAGCTGGCAGCCAAATTGTTTGAGCGTTCCTTTCGCTTGTAGTTCGTTGGTCATTAAAGCCAAGGCTGCGAAAGAGGCAGATTGTTGTAAAAATTTTCTGCGATTGATAATCATTGTCGTAATTAAGGTTGAATATTAGTAATAAGACGAGGCAATTTAATGGATTTCTGAGAAAATTATAATGAATTGACCAATTAAAAATGGCGACCTTCGAGAAAGTCGCCACCATTTATTTTTACTTTGATTATTTTGCTCGAATTAATCTTCAAATAAGCTTCCTAATCCACCCAATACCGAGCCACTTTCTTTGGTAGAATTTCCGCCATAAGGACTCAAGCGTTGAATAAGTTTAGAAATTGGCAAGGATTGAATCCAAACTTTACCAGTTCCACGTAGTGTAGCTAAAAAGATACCTTCTCCACCAAATACCATTGATTTTAAGCTACCCGAGCGTTCGATATCGAATTGTAATTGAGGTTCGAAACCGACTACGCAACCAGTATCAATTCTTAAGGTTTCGTTATTCAGTTGACGTTCAATAACAACCCCACCTGAGTGAATAAACGCCATGCCATCTCCTTGGATTTTCTCAAGAATAAAGCCTTCGCCACCAAAAAAACCAGCACCAAGGCGTTGGTTAAAATGAATCGAAATGCTTGTACCCATAGCAGCACACAAAAATGCATCTTTTTGTACGATAAGCGTATTTCCCATAATATTCGCCAAATTTACAGGCTTAATTGTTCCGGGATAAGGTGCAGCAAATGCTACTTTTCTTTTGATACCAGAGCGGTTTGTGAAGTGTGTCATGAAAATAGACTCTCCCATTAAAGCTCTCGAACCGGCTTGTAGTAATTTCCCGAATAAGCTCTGTTGTGGCTGTGAGCCATCACCCATTTTGGTTTCAAACATTATACCGTCTTCCATGAAAAGCATTGAACCAGCTTCAGCGATAACAGTTTCATTTGGGTCAAGTTCTATTTCGACGATTTGGATGTCTTCGCCGTGAATTTTGTAATCAATTTCGTGAGAACGCATGACAAATATTTTTGTTTTAAGATTGATGTGACGAATATAGGGTTTATGCTTAAATGTTTCAAAAAAATCTACACAAACGCACACTTCAGCGGGTAGAAAGGTTAAATTTGAGCGTATTTGAAAGAAACCTTCCAACTTTTATATGTCTATAAGTATCTTAAGTAAAAAAACGAGACCTTTATGAAGTATATTATTATAATGAGCTTTTTGGCTTTAGTAGCTTGTGCAAAAGAAATGGGTGTAGATGATACTCTACCGCCATTAGCTTCGAAAGTTGAGTTAAGTTTTGATACTGAACTCACTTTTCAAGAAGGAGTAAAAATTAAAGTAACGAAAGTAGAAGATAGTCGGTGCCCTCAAAATACTACGTGTATTTGGGCAGGAATGGCAAGAGTATTTTTTACGATAACAGATAAGGGCGTGTCAAAAGATAGTTCGATTGACTTTGAAGCCAAACCAATCAATACAACAGTTGATATTAACGGCGTGAAATATCAAGTAGAAATAACCGATGTTTTGCCGTACCCGAAGAATGCTACTTCAATTAATCAAAATGATTATAAAGTGAGCACAACAGTAAAGAAATTGTAAAAAAAATTGTAATCTTTCAATTTTCCATAGAAATAAAAAGGGCGAAGAAAGAACTTCGCCCCACTAAATTATGCTTTTGTTTCTTCGGTTGAAGGAGGATTTGTAGCTGCTTTAGCTTTATTGAACAAATCTTGTAAGAATGCTTCTGCCTCAGGGAAATTATCCTTTAGGGCTGTTGCAGCTTCTGTCTTTAGTTTTTCGAAGTATTCTGGAGCTTTATCAATGGCCTGTTCGGCTTCATCTTTAAATTGCCCAGCTTTGCTCTTTAAATCTTCTAATGCTTTTTCTCCCTCTTCGGTTTGTAAATATTTATGAAGTGCTACACCCGCTGCTGCTCCGAGTACGAATGTTGCTAAATGTTTTGCATTGACCATTTGAATTGAATTTTATGTGTTTAATAATGAACCTCTGACGAAATTCAGGCATGAAAGTATCAAAGAAATTTGAGTAATATTCGATAATTTTGCCGATAGGTAAATTTTATATGCAAATGGACGAAAACCTTGTTGATCACTACGCTGAGATTCTCTATGACTATCATTTCTTGAAACATCCGCTTCAAAAAGCTGATGCTATTTTTGTTTTAGGTAGCCATGATCCCAGCGTGGCCGATTATGCCGTTCAGCTTTTTCAAGAGGGATGGGCAAAATATATTATTTTTTCAGGTGGAGTAATTCGTCCAATTGGTGAACTCCGAAATATTACACCCAAGTCAGAAGCAAATGCTTTTTTTGATATAGCAGTTGAAGCAGGTGTACCAGCAGAGGCAATTATTTTAGATAATAAAGCAACTAATACAGGAGAGAATTTCTCTTGTACACGTAAGATTTTACAGGAAAAAGGATTTGATTTCAAAAACTTTATACTTGTTCAGAAGCCATATATGGTACGCCGAACCTATGCCACGGCTTTGGTGCAATTTGCAGAATTTAGTTTTATTTCAGTGGCTGCCCCCGATACCTACGATGATTATATAGCAAAATGTGCTGAAAATAATATCAGTAAAGAACGTGTGATAAGTAATATGACAGGAGACTTACAAAGATTAAAAGTTTACCCCGAAAAAGGATTTTTAGTAGCAATGGATATTCCTGAAGAAGTTTGGGCCGCCTATGAAAAACTCATTGAATTGGGTTTTGTAGGCAGAATGGCAAATTAGGATTCACCATTCTGCTTCGCTTTAAGTATTTTTAGTATTGACCAATAGATAGCATAACCAAAGTACATGCTTCAATTGGTTCGATACCTTTTTCGGTTAGAAAATTCTCAAATTCAGGGTTTTCTGTACCCGGATTGAAAATTACTCGGCGAGGTTTCAAGCTTGCAATGTAATCAAAATACTCCTTTTGTTTGGCTGGTCCAACATAAAGCGTTACAGTATCAATATCTTCAAACTTTTCTTTGTTTGTATTAATTTCTTTACCTGCAACTACGCCTTCTTTTATTCCTAATAGTTCGATTTCCTGTTGATGACTGACCAATTTATTGGCAGTTAAAAAAGCATATTTACTCGGGTCAGTTGAGGCTCCAATTACTAATGTTTTTTTACTCATTTTTTGTGTTTTTCTAATAAATCACAAATTCAAAAATTTAGTTCACCATTTATTCTAATAACGAATGCCAGAAATAGAAAGTAGCGTATCCCTTCCAGCCTTTCCAATGTTTTGCCATTTCGTTTAGTTGTATCATAGTTGGTTTACTATCAAGTAGATAGTGGTTTTTTACAGCATTTTGAAGACCAACGTCTTCAATGGGAAATGCATCATAATAGCGTAGGCTTTTCATCATCGAATAGTTGGCTGTCCAATTACCAATTCCTTTGATTTTTATAAGTTCACTTCTGATTTCATCAAAACTCAGATTTTGAAGTTTTTCTGTCGAAAATTGCCCTTCCGCAAATGCCTTGGCAATATTAATAATATATTCAGCTTTTCGAGTACTAAACTGTAGTGGTCTTAAATCTTCAATGCTTAATTGTGCAAGGCGTTGAGGTGTGGGTAAAGCATAGAAATATTGACCATGGAAATCTACACTTTCACCAAAATTATGTACGAGTCTTTCTTTGAGTATATAAGCAAATGTAAGATTGATTTGCTGGCCAATAATTGACCAAATCAATGACTCAAATAAATCAGGCATGCCGATTAGTCTTAATCCATGATATTTTTGACAAAGTTTTGATAAAATAGTATCAGCTTCTATTGATTGGTAAAAAGCTTCAAGATTTGTGTCTAAGTCAAACCATTGTTTTACATATTTTGTAATCGCTTCAGCAATTTCTTGCTTACTCGGAATATTATGGACTGATATTTGCAAATTACCCTCTAGTCGAATTGAGAATAAAATGAGTTCGTTTTGAAATCGGATAACTCTAAATACCTCTTTATCAATTACTTTGTGTAAACATTCTCGTTCGTTTCGATTAAGAAACTTTAATATCTGTTCATGATTAAATACCGTAAAAGGGCTTAAAACTTGCATTTTTGGGTAGTTTTTTGTAGATTTTTCTGCAAAATAAGAGAAAAATTAATGATTAGTTCAATCTGATTTTTGCTAATTTTTGTGGGATTTTTTATCAAAAAATGACCATCGCTATTGTAATTGATTTGTAAACCTGATATCAATCATTTACCTTTGTGATAGGGGTATAAAACAAGAAAAATCCAACACTGTCGAACCTTCTTACGTTCCAATTTGCTGTATATTCTTGCAAAAATACCATTCCACATTCATTAAATTATGTTTAGTCGTGAATGATTTTATTCTATAAATAGCTGATTGTCAGTATTTTATGTATTTATTTAAAACTATTCTAAATTACAAATAGCTATAAAAAAAATGACAAAAGCTATTTGATTGAAAACATTCATAGCGTAGTTTTGCAGTCTGAAAAAGTAGGGATACTACATTTATATATAAATATGATTCGTAAATTTTATAAGTCAATTTTAGCTCTTGCTGTTGTTGTAAGCATAGCTTTCAGTCATGCAACGGCACAAGATAGTACCTCGACTGCGGCTGCTGCCCCTGCTGGTGGTGGAGATGTAGCGAAAGGGGAAGAGTTATTCAAAAATAATTGTGCACAGTGTCACGCTGTTACGGCAGAAGTTGTAGTTGGGCCTGGTTTAGCAGGACTCGAAGAACGTCGAGACTATGCTTGGATTAAGAAATGGATTAACAATCCAATGGGTGTAATTGCCAGTGGCGATAAATACGCTAATGACCTTTATACTAAATTTAATAAAACCCAAATGACTGCTTTCGGTGCATTTGGTGATAATGAAGTAAAAGCAATCTTAGCTTACGTTAAGTCTGCTGGTGCAGCTCCAGCAGCGGCAGCAGCTCCTGCGGGTGGTGCAGCTCCAGCAGCGGCAACCGAAACAGGTGGTGGTAAATTTATCAATGTTATTTTGGTATCATTGTTAGTTATCATGGGCCTTGTTTTAGTAGCTTTATTAGGTATCTTACAATTATTGAATAGATTGTCAGGTGCTGAATCTGGAGAAGCTTCTCTTTCATTCGGAGAAAAACTACAAGCAAACCTTAAAAACATCGCAGCTAATAAAACTGTACGTTCGGCTATTGTTTGGGCGTTTATTTTATTAGCAACAAAAGCAACTTTCGATGGTATGTACGGAATTGGTGTTCATCAAGGATATGCTCCAAAACAACCGATTTCTTTCTCTCACAAATTACACGCTGGCGAAATGAAAATCAACTGTGCGTATTGCCACACAGGTGTTTATAAAGGTAAGCAATCAGGTATTCCTTCAGCAAATATCTGTATGAACTGTCATAACGCTATCAAGCGTGAGTCGCCAGAAATCCAAAAGATTTATGCAGCAATCGAGAATAATAAGCCAATCGAGTGGGTACGTGTACACAACCTTCCTGATTTAGCATACTTCAATCACGCACAACATACAAATGTTGGTGGTTTAGAGTGTAAAAATTGCCACGGCGAAATCGAGAAAATGGAAGTTGTTCAACAACGCTCAAGCCTTACAATGGGTTGGTGTATCGACTGTCACCGCAAGACAGAAGTTAACGGAAAGGACAATGGCTACTATACTAAGTTAATGGAAGCTCACAATGCAGTTAGCAAAGGTGCCATGAAAGTTCAAGATAACGGTGGTTTGGAGTGTGCGAAATGTCACTACTAATACCTGCTCATTATCAATTATATTATATTCTGAAGAAAGTTCATAACATTAAATAAAGTTCCTATCAGGAATTAGGATACTATGGAGAATACTAATAAAAAGTATTGGAAAGGGGTTGAGGAGTTGAAAAACGACATTGGGTTTGTACAAAATGCCAATCGTGAGTTTAATTTAGATGATATCGAGACTGTTGAGCCTACTCATCGCCGTGACTTCTTGAAAGTGTTAGGCTTTAGTGTAGCTGCCGTTTCTTTGGCAGCTTGCGACGCTCCAGTTCGTAAGGCTATTCCTTACTTAAATAAGCCAGAAAGCGTAGAGCCAGGAATTCCAAACTGGTATGCTTCTACTTACGCTGAGGATGGCGATTATTGTAGCATTTTAGTAAAAACACGTGAAGGTCGTCCGATTAAAATTGAAGGAAATAAACTTTCATCTGTAACTAAAGGTGCTGTAAGTGCAAGAGTACACGCTTCAGTATTGAGCTTGTATGATAATGAAAAATTGAAAGGGCCTAAAAAAGGTTCTTCAAACATAAAGTGGGAAGAGTTAGATAAAGAAATCACAGCTGCTTTAGCTAAAGGTGGAAATATCCGTATCGTTACAAATACAATTCTTTCTCCAACTACTAAAAAGGTAATCGCTGATTTTGTTGCTAAATACCCATCTGCAAAACATGTTACGTATGATGCTAATTCATCTTATGCAATTGTTCAAGCAAATGCTACTTCATTTGGCAAAGCGGTTATTCCTTCTTACGATTTCAGCAAAGCTAACGTAATCGTTGGTATCAACGCCGATTTCTTAGGTACTTGGATTGCTCCAAATACATTTGCTGGTCAGTGGGCTGCTACTCGTAAATTGAATAGTGGTAAAAATGGCAAACGTACGATGTCTCGTCATTATCAATTCGAAACTGGTTTGACAATTACTGGTGCATCTGCCGACTACAGAGGAATGATTAAGCCTTCTCAAGAAGGTGCGGTTGCAGTTGCTCTTTACAACAAAGTTGCTGCTGCTTTAGGTGGCAAAACTGTTGGTGGTGCTGCTGTTGAAACGCAAAATTTAGATAAATGTGCGAAAGACCTTATTGCTGCTAAAGGTGCTGCATTGGTTGTATCTGGCTCAAACGACCCAGCTGTACAAACAATCGTTAACGCAATCAACGGTTTATTAGGAAGCTACGGCACAACAATCGACTTAGGCACACCAGTAAATTACCGCCAAGGTAATGATGCTGAAATGAACGCCTTTATTGCAGAAGTAAAATCAGGAAGTGTTAGCACTGCAATCTTCATGTCGAACCCAGTTTATGACCATTCTAAAGGTAAAGAATTAGGTGAGGCTCTTGCAAAGGTATCAACAACGGTTTCATTTGCAGACCGTGCTGACGAAACAGCTTCAAAATGTAAATACATCGCTCCTGCTCCTCATTATCTAGAGTCATGGAACGACGCAGAACCAAAACAAGGGTTCTTCTCTCTTACTCAGCCAACAATTTCATTGATTTTCGATACTCGTCAAGCACAATCAAGTCTCTTAACTTGGGCTGGCTTGAACAGCGATTATCACGCTTATCTAAAATCTAACTGGACTAAGAATATCTTGAATGGCAAGTCTTGGGTTCAAGCATTGCACGATGGTATCTACGAACCAGCTGCTGGAGCCGCCGCTACTGGAGCAAGTTTCGCAGGAAATGTTGATGAAGCTGCTGCAGCCATTGCTAAAGTAAAAGGTGCTGGTATCGAAGTTTCAATTTACGAATCAGTAGGTCTTGGAACAGGAACACAAGCAAACAATCCTTGGTTACAAGAAATGCCAGATCCAATTTCTAAAGTTACCTGGGAAAACGTAATTGCGGTTTCTCAAAAAACAGCCAAAGAATTAGGAATTGAGCAAGGTGATTGGGCAAAGGCTACAGTAGGAGGTAATTCAATCGAATTACCAGTATTAATTCAACCAGGCCAAGCAAATGGAACTATTTCAGTTGCTTTAGGTTATGGCCGTACAGCTGCTGGAAAAGCAGGTAACACAGGTGCAAATGTTTTCCCTTGGGTTGCTAACGGACAATATTGGGCAAGTGATGTTAAAATAGAAAAAACTAAGAGTGGTTATACATTAGCACAAACACAAACGCACAATACTGTGATGGGCCGTAGAGCGGTTGTTCAAGAATCAGTATTAGCGGAGTATGTGAAAGATGTAAAAGCTGGACGTTATGAGCCGAAAATTGGTACATCAGAAGGCGAAAAATCACCGTATCAAATTACACTTTGGAATGGACATGAGAAGAAAAACCACAGCTGGGGTATGGTTATTGACCTTAACAGCTGTACAGGTTGCGGCTCATGTTTAGTAAGTTGTCAAGCAGAAAATAACGTAGCAGTAGTAGGTAAAGCTGAGGTAGCTCGTGCAAGAGAGATGCACTGGATTCGTATCGACCGCTACTATAGCTCTGAAATGGAGCACGACGCAGCTTTAGCTGAAAAAGGTATCATCGGTGGTTATAGAGAGTTAGAAATTGCTGCTGAGAACCCAGAGGTTGTATTCCAACCAATGATGTGTCAGCACTGTTCAAATGCTCCTTGTGAAACTGTATGTCCTGTATTGGCTACTACTCACAGCTCAGAAGGCTTGAACCAAATGACATACAACCGTTGTGTAGGTACTCGTTATTGTGCAAACAACTGTCCATATAAAGTACGTCGCTTCAACTGGTTTAAATACTTCGAAAACGACAACTTCGATTTCAATATGAACAACGACTTAGGTCGTATGGTATTGAACCCAGATGTAACAGTTCGTTCTCGTGGGGTAATTGAGAAATGTTCAATGTGTGTGCAACGTATTCAAGCTGGTAAGTTAGCAGCGAAGAAAGAGCGTCGTCGCCCAATTGATGGAGAAATCCAAACAGCATGTTCTCAATCATGTCCAACTAATGCTATCACTTTCGGTGATATGCTTGATGAAAATTCAGAAATCTCAAAAATCTTGGCGGTAGAGAAAGAAGGTCGTGCATTCCACGTATTAGAGGAAATCAACGTACAACCTCAAATGAACTACTTGACAAAAATCCGTAACAAGGATGGCGTTGCAAAAGCAGCTCATGCTGAGAAAAAAGAAGCTCATCATTCATAAGATAGCCTTAGTTAAAAGTTTAAATAGAAAATTAAAAATAAATATCTCAAAAGAATAAAACTATGCATGTAGTTTCACCAATAAGAGAAACTTTGGTACTAAATGGTAAGTCATACCACGATGTAACCGAAGATATTTGTAAGCAGGTTGAGGGTCAACCAACCAAGGAGTGGAAAGTTGCTTTCGGAATTTCAGTGTTAGTACTTCTTTATGGTGCTGCGTGGGTTTTCTGGACATGGTGGGAAGGTCTTGGCGTGTGGGGTCTCAATAAAACAGTAGGTTGGGCGTGGGATATTACCAACTTCGTATGGTGGGTAGGTATTGGTCACGCAGGTACACTTATCTCAGCCGTATTGTTATTATTCCGCCAGAAATGGAGAACTTCAATCAACCGTGCTGCTGAAGCGATGACAATCTTTGCCGTAATTTGTGCGGCTTCATTTATCGTGATGCACATGGGCCGTCCTTGGTTAGCATATTGGGCTTTACCACTACCAAACGTGTTTGGTTCACTTTGGGTAAACTTCAACTCTCCATTGGTATGGGACGTATTTGCAATCTCGACATACTTTTCAGTTTCTTGTTTATTCTGGTATATTGGTTTAATTCCAGATTTAGCTACAATCCGTGACCGTGCAACTGGTATCCGTAAGAAAATTTATGGTGCTTTGGCAATCGGCTGGACAGGTGGAGCAAGAGCTTGGGCAAGATACGAAGACGTTTCTTTGATTTTAGCAGGTTTATCAACTCCTCTAGTACTTTCAGTACACACAATCGTATCTTTTGACTTTGCTACTTCGGTAATTCCGGGCTGGCACACAACAATCTTCCCTCCGTATTTCGTTGCGGGTGCGATCTTCTCTGGTTTTGCAATGGTGCAAAACTTGATGCTCGTAGTAAGAGTTGTTTACAAAATGGAAGATTATGTAACACTTGAGCATATCTCATTGATGAATAAAGTCATCACACTTACTGGATCGGTAGTAGGTATCGCTTATATCACTGAGTTCTTTATTGCTGCTTACTCTGGCGTAGAATACGAACAATATGCATTCATTAACCGTGCAACTGGTCCACTTTGGTGGTCATACTGGGCGATGATGACTTGTAACGTAATCTCTCCACAGTTATTCTGGTTCAAGAAAATCCGCGAAAACATTCTTGTATCTTTCATTATGGCTGTAGTTGTAAATATCGGTATGTGGTTTGAGCGTTTCGTAATCATTGTTACTTCATTACACCGTGATTACTTACCATCAAGCTGGACTTACTTTACTCCACGTTTGGGTGATATTTCTGACTATATTTTCTCTTTCGGATTATTCTTTACAGCATTCTTCTTATTTGCTAAGTTCTTACCAGTTATTAACATGGCAGAAGTAAAATCTGTATTGAAGTCATCTTCAGAAAAATATCCAGAGAAAAAGAAAACAACAGTTTAATAAAGATTTTTTAACCATTCATATAAAATGGCAGATAGCAAATATTTAGTAGGAGTTTTTGACGATGGAGATGAGTTACTTCATGCTGTTGAAGACATTAGACACCAAGGTGTTAAAATTCATGAAGCATATACGCCTTTTGCTGTACACGGACTTGATAGAGCGTTAGGTTATAGTTTCCCAAGAATGGGAGTTGCGGCTTTCTTGTTTGGTATGACAGGTACTTGCTGTGCATTACTTCTTACATTCTGGACAATGGGCGTTGACTGGCCGATTAATGTTGGTGGAAAGAATTTCTTCCCATTCCCAACAAACGTGCCGATTATGTTTGAGCTTACTGTTCTTTTAGCGGCATTTGGTATGTCATTTACATTCTTCTACCTTGAAGATATGGGCCCAACTGCTAAACCAATCATATTTGACGCAAGAAGTACGGATGATAAATTTGTAGTAGCCATTGACCTTGCTAAAAATAAATTGTCAGAGGCTGAAATTTCACAATTGTTGAAAGATTCAGGTGCTTCAGAAGTAAATGTGAAAGAAGTATAAATCAATTCAAAGAATTTCAAGATGAAGGTTTCATTAAAAAATATTTCGCTTGCATTATCAATCGCATCTTTTTCAACAGTTGCCTTGACTTCATGCAAAGATAATAATAGTACTGGTTGGGAATTTGCTCCTAATATGTACAATTCTCGTGCATACGAGCCCCTAACACAATGGAGAGAGAATAATATCAACGCAGATGGAAAAAATATGCGTTCTCCTGTTGAAGGTACTGTTGCTCGTACAAACTATCATACTTCATTTTTACAAGATGATAGTACAGTTGTAAATGATTTGATGATTTATAACTTACCAAAAGATAGTATCGCAGTTGCAGAAGCAGTTTTGAAAAACCCAATTCCATGGTCAGATAAAGTTGAAGAGGAAGGAAAAGTTCTCTACGAAAGAAACTGTTTACACTGTCATGGCGAAAAAGGTGCAGGTGATGGCCCAGTTGGAAAAGTTTATAAAGGGGTTCCAAACTATGCTGCTGACGCTTACAAAAACATGAATGATGGACATATTTACCACGTAATTACTTTTGGTAAAGGTCGTATGTGGGCTCACGCTTCACAAGTGAACCCAGAAGAGCGTTGGAAAATTGTTCATTACGTACACAGATTGCAATTAGGTAACTAATATTTTAAATGCTATCCGTAGAGTTACGGATACCTCGCAAAGAGGTTTAGTATAAAAGATATATCATTTTATTAACACCCTTACAGTATAAGGGTTCAAATTCAAAGAAAATGGCTCATAGTACTCACGAAATTCCTTCTACAGAAGAAAGATTTGAGTTTAAATCTGAAACCAAAAGAAAACTAATAATCGCAGCACTTATTGGTGTTGCTTTGGTTGCAATTGGTTCATTCTTATTATCAAAAGGCTGGTCAATAGGTGTTTGGGAATCACATGGTGCCGAACATGCTGGTGCTGGACATGAAGCAGCAGGCGGCCACGCAGAACACGGCGGCGAGCACGGAGGTACATCATTACTAAACAGAATTATTGCCAATCTGTGGATGAATAGCGTGTATTTCTTAGGTATATCGGTAGTTGGTGCTTTCTTTATCGCATACAACTATGTAGCAAAAGCTGGTTGGTCATCATCAATCAAGCGTGTTGCAGAAGCTCTTCCTTCATTTATCATCGTTCCTGGAGCAATTTTAATTATCTTAATGGCTGTTCCTTCAACTCGCCACATGATTATGCACTGGACTCACGATGGTATCATGGACCCTTCAAGCGAGCACTACGATAAAATTATCGCAGGTAAGGCATGGTATTTAAATCTGCCGTTCTACATGATTCGCCTTATTGCTTACATAGCAGTTTGGTATTTCGGTTGGACACAGTTAAGAAAATACTCACTACTTGAAGATGAAGAAGGTGGTTTAGATAACTATTATAAGAGCCGTAATATTGCTAAATTTTTCTTGATTTTCTTCGCTGTAACAGCTTCAACTTCAGCTTGGGATTTATCAATGGTAATTGACACACACTGGTTCTCAACAATGTTTGGTTGGTACCACTTAGCAAGCTGGCACGTAGCAGGTTTGGCAACAATGATGTTGATTATTTTATTGTTGAAAGACCAAGGATATATGAAAATCGTGCAAGAAAGCCACTTGCATGATTTAGGTAAGTTTATCTTTGGTTTCTCTATTTTCTGGACATACGTATGGTTCTCTCAATATTTATTGATTTTCTATGCTAACTTACCAGAAGAGACTATCTATTTCCGTGAGAGATTTACAGGCTTCCAAGGAAGATACTGGTGGCCATTCCATATTAGTTTATTGTTGAACTTCTTCTTCCCATTCTTCATTTTACTTGCAAGAAACTCGAAGAGAAGAGCTACATTCTTGAAATTAGGTAGTGTATCGGTTATCATCGGTCACTGGTTTGATTTCTATCAAATGCACATGCCGGGTATTGCTAAAGAACAAGGTGGTATTGGTATCATCGAGTGGGGAACAACCTTAACATTTGCATCATTGTTTATCTATTTTGTTGCAAATCAATTATCTAAAGCAAACCTATATCCTAAAAACCACCCTTTCTTAGAAGAAAGTATTCATCACGATATTTAATTTTTCAAAACAATTTCGTTGAACAATATTTTTTAATACAAGGGTTAAAGTATTCAAACTTGTAAATTAATTAAGTAACATGACATTATTGATTGTAGCCTTAGCAATTGTGTTTATTGTACTTACCATTGCGGTAATTTCAAAAACACAAACACTCTTGAAAGGAGTGAAGGGAAGTTCAGAGCAAAATGATGAGGTAGTAGATAGTGCCAATAACCTTAATGCGATTGGTCTATTAGTGTTCTGGATTTTAAGCGTGATTGGTGTATTTTGGTCATTCTTCTATGCTAAAAAAGACTTCTTGATAGCTTTTGGAGATATACCTTCTGCTGCTTCTGTACACGGAAAGGAGACAGATTATTGGTTCTGGGTAAGTATGGTGGTAGTTACAGCCGCATTTATTCTTGTGAATAGTGTACTTTTCTATTTCCCCGTGAAATATCGCTATGATAAAAACAGAAAAGCACATTATTATCCTCATAATAACACTTTAGAGATTGTTTGGACTTTAATTCCTGCTGTGGTAATGGCAGCCTTAGTATTTACAGGACTAAGAGTATGGAACAAAGTAATGGCCGATGCTCCAAAAGATGCTGAGATAATTGAGATTATGGGTAAACAATTCGGATGGCAAGTAAGATACGGTGGCGTTGAAAATGGCAAATTAGGTAATTATAATTATAAACTAATTGATGATGCAGCTGGTAATGAGTTTGGACTTGATTTTTCTGATGAAAATTCATTCGATGACTTCACAAGCAGCACCGAAATGCACATCCCTAAAGGTAAGCCAGTTTTACTTAAAATTAGAGCGAGAGACGTACTTCACAGTGTATTTATCCCTCACATGAGAGTTAAAATGGATGCTGTACCAGGTATGCCTACTAAATTCTGGTTTATTGCTGATAAAAGTACAGCAGATATGCGTGCTGAATTAGGTAATCCGGATTTCAAATACGAAATCGCTTGTACAGAAGTTTGTGGTAGAAGCCACTTCGGTATGAAATTGATTTTAGTAGTTGATGAGCCAGCCGATTACGAAAAGTGGAAAAAAGAGCAAAAGTCATTATTAGCTTCAAAACCAGAGTTCTTAGAGAAAGTTCCAGCAGGTTTGAAAGCTAAAGCTTTGAAGTATTTTCCAACAGAAGCTCCAGCAGATAGCACAACTGCTTCAGCCGGTACTAGTTTACCAACTGTTTCGGCTTTAAGATAAAATTCAATCTAAATTATTAAAACTAAGTAATATACAAATGGCAGCAGTAGCACACGCAGATACTCATGTTCACGGACATGACGAAGCTCATGAGCATCACGAGCCACAGAGTTTTATACAAAAGTATATCTTCTCTGAGGACCATAAAGTGATTGCTAAGCAATACCTACTTACGGGTATGGCATGGGCCTTAATTGGCGGCTTTTTATCATTGGTATTCCGTTTACAATTAGGATATCCAGGTATTGATTTAGGTTGGTTAAAACCAATTTTAGGAGAGAGATGGTTTGATGAAACTGGTAAATTAGACCCGAATTACTACATTGCTCTTGTTACAATGCACGGTACAATCATGGTATTCTTTGTATTGACTGCAGGTTTGAGTGGTACGTTCTCTAACTTTTTGATTCCTCTTCAAATTGGAGCAAGAGATATGGCATCTGGATTTATCAACATGTTGTCATATTGGTTATTCTTCATTTCAAGTGTTATCATGTTCTGCTCATTGTTCGTACAAGATGGTCCTGCAGGTGGTGGCTGGGTAATTTATCCTCCATTAAGTGCACTACCAGACGCAGCACCGGGCTCGGGCACTGGTATGACAATGTGGTTAGTGAGTATGGCCATCTTTATTGCCTCAAGTTTATTAGGTAGCGTAAACTATGTAACTACTGTAATTAACTTGCGTACAAGAGGGATGACTTTTGATAAAATGCCTTTAACAATTTGGGCTTTTACATTTACAGCAATTTTAGGTTTGTTGTCTTTCCCAGTATTGCTATCAGCAGCGTTATTATTAATTTTTGACCGTAGTTTTGGTACAAGTTTCTACCTCTCTGATATTTATATCAATGGTCAAGCTCTGCCAAACCAAGGTGGTAGCCCAATATTATTCCAGCACTTATTCTGGTTCTTGGGTCACCCAGAGGTATATATCGTTATTCTACCAGCTTTAGGTATGACTTCAGAGATTATCGCAACTAATTCAAGAAAACCAATCTTTGGTTATAAAGCGATGATTTTCTCAATGTTAGGTATCATGTTCTTAGCGTTTATCGTTTGGGCTCACCACATGTTCATGACAGGTATGAACCCATTCTTAGGCTCAGTATTTACACTCCTTACATTGATTATTGCGGTACCTTCTGCTGTAAAGGGATTTAACTACATCACTACATTGTGGAGAGGAAATATCATCTTTACTCCAGCGATGTTATTCTCAATTGGTTTAGTATCATTCTTTATTTCAGGTGGTGTAACGGGTATTATTTTAGGTAATAGTGCCTTGGATATTCAATTACACGATACATATTTCGTTGTTGCTCACTTCCACCTTGTAATGGGTTCTGCTGCATTCTTCGGAATGGTAGCTGGTGTTTACCATTGGTTCCCTAAGATGTTTGGAAAAATGATGAATAATACATTAGGTTATATTCACTTCTGGATTACTTTCATTGGTGCTTACCTTGTATTCTTCCCTCAACACTATTTAGGTATTGCTGGTTTCCCAAGACGATACTATGCATATACTGGTTTTGATTTTACAAACAAATACCAAGATTTAGCTCAAGTTAGTACAATAGCTGCAATCATGGTGTTTGCTGCAAATATCATTTTCTTATTCAACTTCTTCTATTCAGTTTTCAAAGGTAAGGCAGCCCCTCAAAACCCTTGGAAGTCGAATACATTAGAGTGGACTACTCCAGTAAATGTTGGACATGGTAACTGGGTAGGTGAAATTCCAGCTGTTTATCGTTGGCCTTACGACTACAGTAAGCCGGGTGCTGCTGAAGATTTCATCCCACAAAATGTTCCATTCTCTGCTACGCCAGAATCTAACTTCCCGTACGAGAATGAATTAATTAAAGAAGAAAAAGAAATCGAAGGAATTAAGTTTGATTACAGTATTCCAGATTGATAAAAATTACCAACGATTCACAACCTAAAAGTTGTGAATCGTTGTCTCAAACTAATGACAACTCACGGTAAAGTATTTAGAAAACTTGGTTTTTGGACGATAGGAGCGATTTACTTTCTAATCTTAGTCGGAGGAATAGTAAGAGCAACAGGGTCAGGTATGGGCTGTCCGGATTGGCCAAGATGCTTTGGTTCGTGGGTTCCACCAACCGATATTTCACAGTTACCAAGTAATTATAAAGAGATTTACGGTGAAAAACTGAAAGGCGAAATAGAATTCAATGCGGTAAAAACTTGGATTGAATATGTTAATCGTTTAATTGGAGTTTTAATTGGGATATTAGTTTTCGGAACGTTTGTTAGTTCGTTTGTTAGTTTCCGAAAAAAAGACAAAACAATTGTCTTGCTAAGCTTGCTAGCTACGATTTTAGTTGCGTTTGAGGGATGGCTAGGCTCGAAAGTGGTTTCAAGTGAATTACACCCTGTAATGATTACCCTACACATGATATTGTCGGTAATTATTGTAATGATACTACTCTATGCAGTCGCACGTTCATACAATTATGTAGTTAAAATCGAAGATATAGCAGATAAAAGTTCTTTGAGTTTTTTAGTTTCAGCAGCCATTTTTCTAACTACTGGTCAAGTTTTATTAGGTACACAGGTTAGAGAAGTAGTTGATAAAGTAGCAGCTTCAATGGGTGAAGCAATGCGAACGGAGTGGGTGGCAAATCTTGGAGGTAAATTTCAAATGCACGCTCTATTTTCAATGGTAATAGTATTGATTAACTTAGTAATATACTATAAAATCAAGAAATCAATCAGCGAAAAAGGTATTCTTACAAGATTTACTAATTGGTTAGTGATTGTAGTAGGAATTGAGTTAGTATCTGGTTTAACACTCGCATATTTAGGTTTCCCTAATTTCATGCAGCCTGTCCATTTAACACTTGGAGTTTTGGCTATAGGGATTCAGTTTGTAATCTTTTTATTTCTCAACAAAGAAAGAGTTTTCAGAAGCATAGCTTCTTAAATTTCGATGAGTTTGGTAGCGACACAAAATATTTTTGCTCAGAAGTTCAAAGCATATTATGATATAACCAAGTTTAGGTTATCATCAACAGTTGTTTTTTCTGGTGCATTTGGATTTATATTAGCATCTGATAGTGTTCAATGGAAACGTGTAATGCTTTTTGCAATTGCGGCTTTTTGTACTACAGCTGCTGCTAATATAATCAATCAAATTATCGAGAAAGACCTTGATAAATTGATGAAACGAACTGAAAATCGCCCACTTCCGAGTGGAAGACTTTCAGTAAAGGAAGCAATGATTTTCGGTATGGTTATGGCCTCGATTGCTACCTACATTTTGTTCTTTGAATTTAATTATAGAGCAGGGTTATTGGCAATATTGTCAATGGTTTTATATGGTTTTGTTTATACACCACTAAAACGCGTTGGACCAATTGCAGTAGCAGTGGGAGCTTTGCCGGGAGCTTTCCCTCCAATGATTGGATGGATTGCATCCTCAGGTCATTTTGGATTAGAACCTGGGATTTTATTTGCGATTCAATTCTTTTGGCAATTTCCTCATTTTTGGGCAATTGCTTGGGTTTTAGACGAAGATTATTCTAAAGCTGGTTTTAAACTTTTACCATCTGAAGGTGGACAGAACTTGAATTCAGCGATACAAATAATGATTTATACTTTGTTTTTATTGCCTCTATGTTGGGTACCTTTTTATTTGGGTATGACAGGTATAAATTCGGCAGTGGTAGCGATGGTGTTTGGCGTATTATTTTTAGCCCAAACTTTCCATTTGATGCGTAAAGTTGATAGAAAAGCAGCTTTACAATTAATGTTTGGCTCATTTATTTATCTACCAGTAGTACAAATAGCCTACCTTTTAGATAAAGTGTAAGCAATAGAATACCCGAAAGGGTAAATCAACAGACTAAAATTTATGAGTAATAAATCAAATAAAAATAAAGGTGTTTCAACAGCAACAGTTGGAGTTGAAGAACCAGCACAAGTGTTGTCAGTAAATAAGTGGAAATTCATTACTTGGCTTTTTATTATTACTATTGTTATGCTATTTGCCTCACAGACAAGTGCATACTTAGTAAGAAGAGCAGAAGGAAACTGGGTGGAATTTACTGTACCGACCATTTTTTGGATTAGTACCTTGGTATTGATTATAAGTAGTGCAACAATGCATTTATCTTTGCAAGCGGCTAGAAAAAATGAGAACGCTAAGCTGAAAACCCTGGTAGCTATTACAACAGTCTTAGGACTTACATTCTTAGGAATGCAATATATTGGATGGCAAGATTTACAAGCCCAAGGAATTTTCCTAAAAGGAAATCCTTCTGGTTCGTTCTTTTACATTTTTACGGGCTTACACATGGCTCACCTTTTAATCGGACTAGGAATTTTGATTGCTACCTTTTTGATGGCTTTCAGAATGAAGTTAGATTCGAGTAATACAATTTTGGTCGAAGTTTGTGCTACATCTTGGCATTTCTTAGACATTCTATGGGTTTATTTATTTGTATTTTTATTGTATTTTAGATAATATTTACTTTTTGACTATTTTTGGGTCAGAATTAATTGAACTGTTAACCAAAGCGGCAAACCGCTAACAATTGTAAGTTATGGCAAGTGCAAAAACCTCTACAACCGCAGAACACTTAATATGGAAGGGTGGCGTGCAACCAATGAAAGTTGGCTACGGAAAATTAATGATGTGGATTTTCTTATTATCTGACACATTTACTTTCTCGGCTTTATTAGTTTCATACGGTTTAGTTCGTTACAGTTTCCCTACATTTGAGGGTTTACGTAAAAACTTTGAATTCTCTAATACTTGGTGGCCAATTCCTGAAAGGGTTTTTGAAGCCGTTCCGTTTTTGCACGGTGTTCAAGCTCCGTTAGTTTTCGTTGGTATCATGACTTTTATCTTAATCATGAGCTCAGTAACAATGGTATTAGCCGTTGAAGCGGGGCATCGTAGAGATAAAGCAGATGTTGAAAAATACATGCTTTGGACAATTCTAGGTGGTATTGCTTTCTTAAGCTCACAGGCTTGGGAGTGGTCACACTTTATCCACGGATCAGAACATGGCTTAACATTGAAAGATGGTACACAAATATTTGGTGCGAACCTTGTGCGTAATGAATATGGACCAGCCGCTTTTGCTGACTTCTTCTTCTTTATAACAGGTTTCCACGGTACACACGTTTTCTCGGGAGTTGTGTTGAATGTATTGGCATTTTATAATACAGCCAATGGTGTTTATGAAAAACGTGGTCACTACGAAATGATTGAGAAAATCGGTCTATACTGGCACTTTGTAGATTTAGTTTGGGTATTCGTGTTTACCTTCTTCTACCTTGTTTAGAAATAACCGAACCTCTTTATTTAATAATTAGAAAGTCTTAAAATTGTTATACAATGGCTCATTCTGAAATAACTGAAAAACTACCAGCACAAACCAAAGAAATTTGGAGAACATTCTGGATTTTGTTAGGCATCACAGCTTTCGAATTTTTGATAGCTTTTACTATTGATGCTGATACATATAAATGGACAAAAATCGGTATCTTCATTATTCTTACAATCGTGAAAGCATACTATATCGTGGGTATTTTTATGCACTTAAAGAACGAAGTGAAATCGTTGATTTGGACAATAATTCTGCCATGTATATTCGTGGTATGGTTGATTGTTGCTTTGATTGTGGAAGGAGGATACATTGGTTTAGTGAGATATATTGGCAAATAAAATGCAAAAAAAATCTTCTAAAGTCGGAATACTAATAGGAATATTAGCTGTTCCGACTTTAATTTTTGTGATGCTCAAAATGTTTGGGCAGAACTATTATAAACTACCTTATTTAATGCCTGAAATCGATGAAACAGGTCAGGTAGTAATTAAAGGTGGAGATACAGTTTTTCACCAAATTCCGCCCTATAAATTAATTGACCAAGAGGGTAAAGAATTTTCAACTGAGCAACTAAAAGGAAAAATCTATGTAGCTGATTTCTTCTTTTCGAGATGTGGAACAATATGCCCCAAGCTTTCTAACAGTTTATCGAGAGTACAAAGTATATTCTCCGCTGATACCAATGTTAGGATAGTTTCACATTCAGTTGACCCGAAATATGATTCAGCAGCAGTACTTAAAAAATATGCACAAAAATATGATGCCAAGCCAGGTAAGTGGTATTTCTTGACTGGAGATAAAAAGGCAATTTATGATATTGCTATTAAAGGATATAAGTTACCTGTGGCGGATGCTTCAGAATATGACTCAAAAATAAGGTCAGTAGATGAAACATTTATACACTCAGAAAAGTTACTACTAATAGATAAGGAAGGGTACATTAGAGGAATTTACGATGGGACATATAATCCTGATGTCGAGCGTCTGATAGGAGAAGTGAAGGTATTAACAGAGATATATAAATCTAAAAAGTAGCTTACTTCAGCCCCTAATTATCTTTTATTGCTAATCTATTGTTGAAAAAAACTAAAAATGAAAGCGGTGAAAGCAAAGCAAGATAAAGCTTCGATGACATTTATTAATGTTGTGTCGGTAGCAGTGCCATTAGTGGTGGCAATTTTATTGGGAATCAGACAAAAGCTTGATATTGGAGCATGGACGAAAGTTTTGCCTCATGTTATTGGAGCAATAAACACGTTAACTTCAGTTCTTTTGATTTACGGTTTATTTTTAATTAAACAAAAGCAGATTGAGCGTCATAAAAAGATAATGACAATCGCTTTTGGACTAGGTGGTTTGTTTTTAGTGTGTTATGTACTTTATCACCTAACCAATCCATCAACGAGTTTCGGTGGAGAGGGCTTCGTTAAATACATCTATTATTTTGTATTAATTAGCCATATTTTACTATCTCTTGTGGTATTACCATTGGTATTAAGAACATATTTTTTTGCATGGATTAACGAATATGAAATGCATCGAAAACTAACTAAATATGCTTTTCCAATCTGGCTTTATGTATCAATAACAGGTGTAATTGCGTATTTAATGATTAGACCATATTACGTATAATTTAAAGAAATTAATCATGAAAAGATTTCTTGCATTAATAATAGTATTTTTATTGACTCAGACTATCACATTTGCTCAATGTGCAATGTGTAGGGCGAGTGTAGGAAGCAATTTAAGCGAAGGTCGCGGTGTGATTGGCACAGGAATTAATGATGGAATTCTATTGATGTTGGTTTTTACTTACCTTTCAATTCCAACGCTAATTTTTGTTTGGTTTAGAGCGGCAAAGAAAGAAATGCGGCTAAAAATGAGCCAGCAATAATTTCATAGATATAATTTTCAAGAAGCGATTACTAGATTTTAAGTCTTGTAATCGCTTTTTTTGTATTTTTCTGAAGTAAAATCACGCACAGAAATGAATGAAATACAACTCCTCGAAAATAACCTAAGAAATTTCTTAGGAATGAGTAAAGAAGCATTTAAGCTTTCTGACTTTGTATTATCAAAATAAACAATTTAAACAATAAAGACTATGAAATTTACAAGACAAGCATCGGCAAATTGGAAAGGTACAGGAATGGAAGGTGTAGGAACTGTGTCGACACAAAGTACTACCTTAAATAACGCACAATTATCGTTTAAAACGCGTTTTGCAGATGGCGTTGGTACAAACCCAGAGGAACTAATTGGAGCGGCTCATGCGGGTTGTTTTTCAATGAAATTTAGCTTTGTATTGAATGAGTTGGGCTTTACCGCAGATAACATTGATACAAATGCAAAAGTAGTTTTTGAAGATGGGAAAATTACACATATTCATTTAGAAATGAATGCTTCAATTCCAAATATTACTGAAGAGCAATTTCAAGAAGCAGCAGCAAATGCAAAGGCAAACTGTCCGATTTCCCAGCTTTTCAATGCTGAAATTACACTTACTGCTACGTTATCCTAATTATTAGAAGCAGATATAAAGAATGTAGGCTCAAAGCATTTGCTTTGAGCCTACATTCTTTATAGATATCTCAACCAAGTTATTTCTGGATGCTGACTTTTATATCGACTATACCATCTACAAAGTGGATACATAATTAGAATTACTATTAACCAAATAAGGTAAACCTGAGGTAAGGTAATTCCATCATCATTTTTAGGACGGCCCAGAGTTTGTTCGTTGAAAACAAAATCATTCCAACCATAACCTTTGGCTAAAAATACTATTATTAAGAAAGTACGAATCACGTACCAATGAATGAGATAATAAAAAAGCGGAACGCTTCCGAAAACATTAAAAAATTGAAATTTTTTATCGCCAATTTTTTCAAATAACCACAAAAGGAAAAACGAAATACCCAACATACAAAGAGTAAAGTCGAGAGAAGGGGCATTTTTTGAAACATTTAAAAATGATAAAACTGTAAAAAAGGGTTTCGTCTGTGTACTCCAAGGAATAGGGTCTCCATAAATATTGATGAATCTCAATAATAAAAATGTTCCTAAAAATCCACCTGAAATTTTGATAAAAAAGTTGGTTCTGATATTTTTTTCACTCAGAAAGTACTCGCCTAAGCCATAGCCAATCAACATAATCGACCACCACGGAATAATTGGGTAAGCTAAAATCAAAAGTCTTGAACCAAATGGAAGAACAGTAAGCGTAAATAAAGGGCCCAAAATAGTTTTGATGGTGGAATCTGGCACGAGAGCTAAAAGACCATAAAATAGCATGATAAAACTCCCAATTGATAAAATTAATCTAGGAGATTTGCCAATTAAGAATGACAGCAGAATGAAGCCCACACCAATGGCTGCAATTACTTGAAAAAGTAAAGTATGGAACCCAATATCTGACCAAATTCCAAAAGAAATAATACTAAATTCTAAGAGTATTAACCAAAGTCCACGAGTTCGTAAAAATTTCTTGTTTTCGGCGATATTCGTCTGGCGTTTAGCAGAAATATAGGCCGAAACACCTGATAAAAAAACAAAAGTAGGAGCACATAAATGGGTAATCCAACGAGTAAAAAAAAGAGCAGGGTAAGTGTTACTTAAGTCCGTCGGACTTTGGTTGAGAGAGTTCTGTAATAGAAAATCACGGGTATGGTCAAGGGCCATGATAATCATGACGATACCCCGAAGAGTATCAATGGAAGTAATTCTTTTCATAATTTATTTAGTAGGGAAACAATTTGATATTTTAACAAATGTAAAGTTAAAAGTACTAGAATAAAAATTTTGTAAAATTAATTTCCTTATAATCAGTGAGTTGTATGTGAATTTACTTTGCGTTTTTAATAAGAATATCGTAGAGAATGAAAAAAAATAAAACTAACTGACATAGGGTTGACAGTGAATAAGATTTACTTTACATATCCTTCCCATCCAAACCTAAGAGAATTATGATTTGGGTATTTAAAACTACGATAAAAAATAAAAGACAGGTAAAGCAAATTGCTCCTATCTTAAATGAACTACTTGTTTCACCAAGTAAATGGAATTTTGACTTAGAAGATTGTGATAAAATTTTACGAGTGGAGAACTATAAAATTGAATTACAAGAAGATTATCTGATTCAACGGTTATTAATCGCAGGATATAATGTTGAAGTCTTAGAGTAAAACACTAATGCCACGATTTTTACCGTGGCATTAGTGTTATATATTAAAAGAATTTTTTTCCATTGGAATATTTCAAATCAATACCTGATTTAAACTTTGTGTTATCAAAATTGACTTCATTTTTAAAATCGGCATATTTAAAATCAGCATGATTACCAAATGCAGTGTTTTTGAATGTTACTCGGTCATTGAAATTCGTGTATTTAAAATCGGCATAGTTACTAAATCGAACATCAAAAAAATCGGCGTCATTTTTAAAACTGGTATATTTAAAATTAGCATAATCGTAGAAATCGCATTTGGCAAAAATGGCTTCTTGCTTAAAATCAGCATATTTGAAATTAGCTTCTTTGGCAAACTTTGTGCCTCCAAAAGAAGTATTATCCGCAAAATCTGAATATTTAAACTCAGTTTTACCTTCAAACTTACAATTTTCAAAAACTACACTTTTTTCAAAATCAGTCGTAAAAGTAGTACCGTTTCCAATACTCCAATTAACGTTTCCATTGCCCATTTTTCTGTTTTTTTCTTCTTCAAGGTTTTTATAGGCAATAAAATCACCTTTGAAAATACAGTTTTTAAACGAAACAGGAACTTCAACGTAGCTTTTGTATTCTTCGTAGCTACCTTTATTTTTTATACGTTTTTTATTAGAAAGTTCAGTCAAATCTAAATCTCCTACAATGGTAGCATTTTGGTAATCAATCGATTGGCCTTTATCAATTGCTTCAAAAATGGCTTTGGCTGAAACTTCTTTCTGAGCCAATGCTTTTATTCCTACAAAAGCAAAAGCCATCATAATAATTATCTGTTTCATAAATGATTTTAGTATGATAGAAATTAAAATTATTCGTTGATATATACGCCACCCGAATTGGCATCCATTTTAACAGAAATACCACCACCATTGAGCGAACCCCTCACACGGTCTTTTTCCATTGTTCCATTAAATTTGGCTAACGCTGGAACTTTAACTCGTTGACCATCAAGGTCTAAATCCATACCTTTATCTAGAGGCATTCTTACATGAATACTTCCTGCACTGGTAGATAAAGAAAGGTATTTTCCGAGGGATTTGATATCAGCATCAATTCCACCACCCGAAGTTGAAGCTTTTACGCTGGCAGTGATGTCATCTAATTTGATTGAACCACCCGAAGTAGAAGTAATAAAATCTCCGCTAATAGCTTCGGCTCTAATTCCGCCACCACTTGTTGTTGCTTTGATATTTCCGCCAAGGTCTTTTAAGGTAAGCCCGCCACCTGAAGTTGAAAGTCGAATATCACCTTTGCAGTTTTCAGCAACAATTCCACCTCCACTTGTTGAAACGTCAATATTATCGCGGCTATCGCTGATATTTATTCCACCACCTGAGGTGCGTCCTTTTACATTGCCCCCTAATTTCTGAAGTTTTAAACCGCCCCCCGAAGTAGTAAAGTTAAGGTCGCCAGTAAGATTTTTAAGCGAAATTCCTCCACCACTTGTAACTAAATCGGTAGAAATTTTTTCTGGTGTGTAGATTTTGAAAGAAATACTTAGTCCACTTTTCCAGTTATTCCAGCCACTTTCGCTTTTACGTTTGGCAATACAGTTAATTGTTTCTCCGTCTTTTTTGACACTTAATTCGTAATCTTTTAGGCGTTCTTCGATTTCAGATTTGCTCAAGTCATTACCACCATTATTTCCTCTAATGTAAATTTCTACTCTTGCTTCACCATCTGTGCTACCCGTGACAGAAATGCCACCACCAGATGTACGAACATTAAGGTTTTTTACTTCAGAAGATTTGTAAGTTTTAACGAAATAGGGTGTTTCTTTGTCTTGTGCGAAAGTAGTAAACGATAAACCTAAAATAAATAATGAGAGTAGCTTTTTCATACAATTGCGTAATGTTAAGATTTCATAATTTTTGTTGTCTGAACATAAGATGCAAAAGATGAAACGAGCGTTGCAGAAAATTCGATTTATTTTTTAGAATAAATCCATGGGGTCTTCAACGACTCTCAGATTTTCGTTAAAATTATCAATCAAATTCATATCTGAATGACTAATTTCAAAATCGAAAACATCAAAATTTTCTTTGATTCTCTGCAAATTAGCAGATTTGGGAATACTTGAAACGCCATGTTGTAAAGCCCATCTTAGAATAATTTGGGCGGGTGTTTTTTGATATTTATTCGCAATACTTAGAAGTTTAGGGTCTTGCATTCGCATACCTCTTATAAGGGGAGTATAGGCTTGCAGTTGGATTTTCTTTTGTTTACAGACTTCCAGTAAATCTTTTAAATACAAATATGGACTAAACTCAACTTGATTTACAGCAGGAGTAATTGTGGCGTACGATTCAAGTTCTGATAGAAAAGGAATAAGGTAATTCGCCACTCCGATTGCCCGTACACGGCCTTCGCTTTGAAGTTTTTCGAGTGCTAGCCAAGTATCCTTGCGAGTAGCCTTGATAGGCCAATGTACCAAATATAAATCAATGTAATCAATATTTAGTTTTTGGAGGCTAGTATCAAATGCACGTAAAGTTTGGTCAAAACCTTGGTCGCCGTTATTAACCTTGGTAGTTACGAAAATATCAGCTCTGTTGATACTGCTTTCACGAATCGCATTGCCAATTTCAACTTCGTTTTTATACATTTCAGCAGTATCAATAAGTCGATAACCTGTTTCTAAAGCCCATAACACAGCTTGTTCGGCTTCACGGTTATACATATCATAAACACCAAGGCCTAATAAAGGCATTTGGATACCGTTGTTGAGGGTAGTGTAGAGTTGGTTAGGCATAAAGTTTTTGATTATGTCAAAATTACAATGTTTTTAGGAAAGTATGTTGGTTTAAAATCCCCTATCCCCATCAAAGCTAGAGTTTTTCGATTCTTCACAAATTTGAGGGGGTAGGGGGATGTGTATTAATATTACCTTAATTTACAATTCTGTCTCAACTTACCATTTCTCCAAACCTAATACTTTTTTACCTAAATCATTTAATTCGGCTGTATCATATTTTGTTTTTTCCCAATTTCTTGGGTCTCCCGGAAATGCATAACCTTCTGGTGAAATGCGGTTTTTCCAAGAATTCACTCGCCAATCACGTAATGCCTCGTTCTCTTCTTCGGCAGGCATCATTGAAATGTATTGAGCAATTCGTACTTTATCTTTCGAATTATTCGGACGAATTCCGTGTGGTTGACTGCTATTGAAAATTAGTAAATCACCCGCTTCGAGCTTTACTTTTACGAATTTATCTTCAAATCCAGTCGTATCTGGTTGGAAGCGATTACGGTCTTCGGGCTGGGTTAGTTTCCATGTATCATACGTACGGAATAGTTCAGGAATACACTGAAAACCACCCATATTTTCGTCAGTTTGGTCGGCTAAAGCTAAAACGCCTTGTACATTTTGAGGCTTAGTTTCTGGGTCATAGTCCCAGTGGATAAAACCTTTATATTCAAAACCTGGGCGTAGTGGGAAGTTCAAATTGGCTCGGTCGATAGTTACCCAAAGTTTTTCTGTTCCCCAAATATCTACAAAAGCATCATATACTTTTTGAGTTTGGCGGTTATTCCACAAATGCTGGTTATTATACACTTCAACCATTCCTGTACCTGTTAATTCCTTCATTTTCATTTCAGCACGAGGGGGTGTGTACCAAGTGTTTGGGTCATTAGGGTCTTTTTCTTCAAATTCCCAAATAAATTGAGCAGTACGTAATGCTTGTTCTCTCGGAACTGCATTCTTAATGATTACGTAGCCATTTTCAATCCAAAACTTCCAGTCATCTTCAGTTAATACACGAAGTGGACCGCCTTCAGCTAAGCTTGTACGAAGCTTAATTTGGCTACTTGTGGCGGTTGAAGGATTTCCGGGTTTATCTGTATGGTTTTGATTCGGCATCATAGTTGGAGCCATAGTTGGGGCGGCGGTAGGCGTTCCTATCATTTGCATAGATTATTTTATTTAATGAATGATGTTAAGTAAAACCAGTTTTTTAAAGCAGTGATTGAAATCAATGGTTAAGGGAACAAAGAAATGTTTAGGTTTATGCGGACTTCAAGTCCGCATCTGTAATTCAAGAGTTCCGTTGTTTTTTAACTAGTGAATAAATTCACTGAAAATATATATCAAAAACACAATTTAATGATATTTAAAATTAAAATAATGATACAAACTTAGGGGTTTAATAATTATAATACTTTACCGATAATGTCAAATTTTTGAATAATATTGATATTTAGGTCTTAATTATTCGTTTTGTTTACGAAATATGTGCAAATTTGATGCTTATCATCGTCTATTTGAATAGAAAATCAAAATGAAAATAGTTTTAGAAGAATTTACGATTGATTCGAAAAGCTCGTTTCGGGTATTTAGACCGAGATTGAGCCAAGTATTTTATTGGCATTTTCATCCTGAATTAGAACTGGTTTATATTGAAGGAACCAACGGAACACGGCATGTGGGCGAACATCTTTCTCAGTATGAAGCAAGCGATTTAGTATTTATTGGCTCGAATATTCCGCATCTAAATTTTGATTATATGGCTGAAGGAGATTACGAAAAAGTAGTTTTGCAAGTAAGAGAAGATTTTTTGCAAAATGCCCTCATCGAAACTCCAGAGTTAAGAGCAATTCAAGCACTTTTTGAACGTTCAAAATACGGAATTGCTTTTGGAGAAAAAACTAAACAACAAATAGCTGAGCGAGTGAAAAGCTTGGAAAGTTTGAGTTATTTTAGTCAATTTTTAGAGATATTAAGCCTTTTTCAAATACTTGCGACAACCCAAGATTACGTTTTACTACATGACAAGCCAGTTGAGAATCAATACAACAAAAAAGACCAAGAACGTATCAAACGACTTTATAAATTTATCGATGAAAACTACCAAAGAAAGATAGATTTGACAGAGGTGGCTGAAATGAGTAACTTAAGTGAGGCCGCTTTTTGTAGGTATTTTAAGAAAATGACCAAACTTACTTTTGTAGAGTTTTTGAATCATTATCGCGTAAATCAGGCAAAAAATCTGCTTTTGCTTGATAGAAATGTTACCGAAACCTGCTTTGATTGTGGCTTTGAAAGTATGTCATATTTCAATCGAACGTTTAAAAAGCTTACAGGTGAAAACCCTTTAGCATTTAAGAAACGGTATTTTATGAAATAAGTGTAAAAAGAGTGGCATACCTTATTGTCGTAGTGAACAGGTGGGCCACTCTTTCATTTTTGTTATATTTATTTCTCCAAAATAATCCAACGATTAAGATTATTGTAAGGCATTTCTAAAACAATTTTGTAGAAAGAAGAGTGTACTTTGCTTACATCAATAGAAGCACTTTCGTCTTTTACAGCCACTTGTTTAATGAACTGATAAGTATCTTTTCCGCCTGTTTCGAATTGATTGGTGGTAGCTAACCAAATCTTAGCATTACCTTTAGGGTCGATAGCCTTCCACTGAATAGTAATTTGTTTCTCTTTAATTGTTGCTTTGGGCGAAATTGCTGAAATTTTTCCAGTTAATGAAACGCCATCAATTTCAAATGCTTGTTCTTTTGGAAACTTTAACCCCAAAAAATTAGCAATAGAAGGCATTATATCAACGATTGCAGGTTGGTTTTCTTTAAAATAGGCATTTAAACCTTGTGCATTGGTTATCACCCAAGTTTGTCGTTCTCTATCCGACTGTCCACCATGTCCTCGACCAGTTTTGGCATCTCGACCATGGTCGGTTGTTATATAAACTACCCAATCTTCTTTAAAATTTGCTTGTCGATATTTGATTGCTTGCCAGATTTTACCCACTTGCTTATCCATTATTTCAATAGCATTATAAAACTCTGGGCTATCACCGTGTTTGTGCCCCATATCATCAGTATATTCTAAATAGACCCAATTCAAATCTGCGGCATCAGTCCTGATACCTTTGGCGGCTGCGGCAGTTACTTCTTCATCAATCGAATGAATATATTTACTTTGCTTATCGTGCGGAAAACGGGCAGTGTCAAGTTCTAATCCATCAAAATGAAAATCAGTTCTTAGGTGTTTTGTTTGAGGCAAATTATCGCCCACAAGTTTGGTTCGGTTATCAAGCCAAGTAGAATAAACGGCAGTTTTTTTCGCTGGAAATTGTTGTTTGAAAAACCTAAAAATTGTCCAATAATGGTAGTTGGGAGCTTTAATATCATTGTCCCAAACATTATGTTTGTTTACCCATGTGCCAGTAAGCAAGCTATTGTAGCCAACTGCCGAGATAGTTGGTGTTTGAGAATAATTACCTTTTTCTCCACCTACATAAGCACGTGTATAGCCACCTACTTGTGCAATAGAATCAAGATGAGGCTTTTTAATTTTTTCAATCACATCGGCAGGAATTCCATCGACAATAATAAAAACTGCTTTCTTTTTTACTTGTGCAGAAAGTGTAAACGTAATGAAGAAAATGATGAGAAGAAAAACTTTATTCATTGAACTTGTTTAAGATTATTTATGCGGAAAAAATAGATGCTCAAGAAAGAGGTAATTTTGTTTTGCGAAGCAAAATATCCAAATCAAATGAGCAATTTAGACAAAGATAGAATTAAAACCTATATTCTTCCATATTTAAGCCAAGGTAAACGAGGTAAAAATTTAACTGAAGATAAACGTATAATTATTTTTGTATCTATTTTCCATCGTTTGAAAACGGGCAGCGTCGGCTGTCCTATTCCAATGGAGAGAATTGCGGTTGGAGAAATATTTTACTGAAAAATATAGTTATGCATCAGTATTTTATCGCAGCGGCGAATCGTCACTTCAACAGATGGAGTAATGAGATGTTTCATGGAAAAGAAAGTGGATTGGTTTATTAGGGAAATATAAGAATCATTTAGACTTATCAAGTATTCAATTAGATGGTTCTCAAACCAGAGCGAAAAGATGTGGAAATAAAGTTTGGCAGAAATAAAGGAACAATTAACACAATTGATAGATTGGCTTGACCAAGCTAATATTAGAACCGAAGAATTATTTCTAAATGCAGATGCTGGGCGTTTCGCCGCTGCGATTTGATAGTCAGGATTGTAGGCAAATATGTTCAAAACATCATATTGAAGCTAATATAGCTTTCAATAAAAGAAATGGAGCTATTGAAAGCAGAAACGAATATTTAGATGAACTTTTATATGAAAATCGTTATGTCATAGAAAGGGTTTTTGCTTGGTTGGAAGCTTTTAAAGCTTTGCTTATTAGATACGAAACGACGGCAATAAATTGGATAAATCTGAATATTATAGGAATAGTGGTGTGTTTTGTCCGAAAAATATTCAGTAAAATAAAATCTTAAACAAGTTCAAAAATGAAATAGTGTCAGTTGCAGAAGATAATTTGAGCCGTCTCAAATCATAATTCGAATCAAATTCAATAGTAAAACCTTCGATTGAGTTAACTTTTATTAAATAAAAATTATCCAAAATATGTTGATACGGCAAATAATTTATCTTAATTTTGTTGAAAATTTAGAAAAAGCAACTAAATAAAGAAATTTCTAAGGATAATTTAACTTATATTAATAATGTCAACAGCAACAAAAACTTATCTCCCTTATAAGGTAAAAGATATTTCCCTTGCCGACTGGGGTCGCAAAGAAATTAAATTAGCAGAAGCCGAAATGCCAGGTTTAATGGCCATCCGTGCTGAGTATGGTCCATCAAAACCATTAGCTGGAGCAAGAGTAGCTGGTTGTTTACACATGACAATCCAAACGGCGGTTCTTATCGAAACCCTTGTGGAGTTAGGTGCTGAAGTAACTTGGTCATCATGTAATATTTTCTCTACACAAGACCACGCTGCTGCTGCTATTGCTGCTGCGGGTATTCAAGTGTATGCTTGGAAAGGCCAAACAGCTGAAGAATTTGACTGGTGTATTGAACAAACTTTATTCTTTGGTGAAGAACAAAAGCCATTGAATATGATTTTGGATGACGGTGGTGACCTTACGAATATGGTTTTTGATGTTTATCCTGACCTAATCCCGGGTATCAAAGGTTTATCAGAAGAAACAACAACTGGTGTACACCGTTTATACGAGCGTATGAAAAACGGTACATTGCATTTACCAGCTATCAATGTTAATGACTCTGTAACGAAATCTAAATTCGATAATAAATACGGTTGTAAAGAATCGTTAGTTGATGCGATTCGTCGTGCAACTGATGTAATGATGGCCGGAAAAGTTGCTGCTGTTGCTGGTTATGGTGATGTAGGTAAAGGTTCGGCAGAGTCGCTTCGTGGTGCTGGTTGCCGTGTATTAGTTACTGAAATCGACCCAATTTGTGCTTTACAAGCTGCAATGGATGGTTTCGAGGTAGTAACAATGGACGAAGCCGTAACTCGTGCAAATATCTTCGTAACTGCTACAGGTAATGTAAACATCATCCGTGACCGTCACTTCAAAGCTATGCGTGATAAAGCTATCGTTTGTAACATTGGTCACTTCGATAATGAAATTGATATGGCATGGTTGAATAAAAACTATGGTCACACAAAATCTACTATCAAACCACAAGTTGATATGTATGAAGTTGATGGAAAAGAAATCATTATATTGGCTGAAGGACGCTTAGTAAACTTAGGTTGTGCAATGGGTCACCCATCATTCGTGATGTCATGTTCATTCTCAAACCAAACTTTGGCTCAAATCGAACTTTGGAATAATCCAGAGAAATATGAGAAAAAAGTTTACGTTCTTCCTAAGCAATTAGATGAGAAAGTAGCAGCTTTCCATTTAGCTCACGTTGGTGCTAAATTAGATAAATTGGATGAAGAACAAGCAGCTTACATTGGTGTAAGTGTGGAAGGTCCATTCAAAGCTGAAATGTATCGTTATTAATCAAATGAAGTCATAAGAATCTAATATTCTTGACTGATTGATGATAAAATATTAAACCCGCCCAGTTATTAAAATAGCTGGGCGGGTTTGTTTTTATAGTCAAAGCAATAAAAATATTACATCATCTCCCCACTTTCTATTGATTTGATGGCTTTTCTGGATAGAACTTTTACCCCAAAAATCAAATCTGCAAAACGTGGGTCTTTGGTTAGCCCTTTTTTATATCGACTATAAATCTGCTGAATTACCACTGAATTTTTAAATAGACCAAAAACGTAGAAATAAAGAATATTTGATACATCTCGACCACTTTTTTCGGAATAACGTTCGGCAAACTCTTGTCGAGTAAGGTTGCCATTTACCCATGAAAGATTAAAAGTTTTTTCAAAATCACCATCATTGGCTTCCGCCCAATAAGAAAGGCTCGTACCTACATCCATGAGGGGGTCGCCCACGGTTGTCATTTCCCAATCTAAAACCGCAATAATTTCTGATAAATTATTAGCGTTGAGAACCACATTATCATATTTATAATCATTGTGAATGAGTGTGGGTTTGCCTTCGGTTGGTAGGTTTTCTTTGAGCCAGGTAGCTAAGATATCCATAGCCACAATTTCGTCAGTCTGTGAAGCCAAATAACGCTTGTGCCAGCCTTCTACTTGTCGTTGAATATAGCCTTCGGGTTTACCAATGCCAATCAAACCAGTTGCTTCAATATTAATGGCATGCAAGGCAGCTAAATTATCACACAATGCTTCCGAAAGTTTCCGCATTTCGGCAGGGGCAACGGTACTCATCAATTTGGGAGCATCTTTGGCTCGTAAGATAATGCCCTGTACACGTTCCATAATATAAAACGGGCACTCCATCACCGATTCATCATCGGTAAAAATAATAGGGTTGGGTATTTTAGCGTAGCCAATAGATTTTATTGCGGTAAGAATCTTAAACTCACGAGCCATATCGTGCCCCCCTTTGATATCTTTCGCACCTACGGGCGGGCGACGCAAAACATATTCGTGATTAATAGTTTTTAAGAAATAAGTCAGATTAGAGTATCCACCTGGAAACTGCGAAACTTCTATTATTTCCTCAAAATCAGGCAATTGAGATTTTATAAAGCCATTAAGCTTTACCAAATCTAATTCTTCACCTTGCCTAACACTGGTAGGTGTATCTATTTTTAATGAAGACATTTTATCTACGGTCAAATGTGCGGTCTTCCGCAGCTTAATCAATAATTATGAATACAGAATTGGGTCAATTCTACGTACTTAATTTATCATTCATTACTGATGTTCTGGTCTCAACAAATCGTTGACAGTTTTCACTGGATTAAATGTAATTAATGGCACTTCTACGAATAAAGTATTCCAATCAGCCATTGCACCATTCCACAAGCCTGGCAATTCTTGTGCTTTTAAGTCTTTCCCACTTTGTGATTTTTGAGTAATAAAACCAGTTTTAGGGTCACGGAACTCTAAAAGGTTAAACTTATTACCTTTGTAATCTTTCAAAGTACAAATCAAATCAACTGGGTTGAAGTGAGTAGCCCCATCAAAAATTTCTTTTTGTTCTGGGTTTGCCAAATCAATTTGAGCCGATTCTACTACCTGAAGCGAACAAGAACCATCGGCATTTTCAGCCCAGAAAGGCCCACCACCTGGTTCGCCTACGTTTTTCACCATTCCGCAAGCACGTAGCGGTCGATTGAGTTTCGAACGGCAATAGGTTTTACGCTCTTCGAAAGTATAATCATCATATCCTTCAGGGAATTCTACACATAAATCAAACTCAATGAAATCTTCAATTTCTTCTACATCCTCTTCTTTCAAATCTGCTCCGTCCATCATGCTTAAATAAGCAAAAACAGCTTGTTGATAGCTCAACACTAAGCTTGCCAATGCTTTTTTGTAGATAATGGTTTGTTCTTTGAGAGAATCAGGCACTACATTATCAATATTTTTAATGAAAACCACATCCGCATCTTGGTCGTTGAGATTTTCGAGTAATGCCCCATGTCCTGCGGGACGGAAAAGCAAATCGCCATTACCAGTACGGAAAGGCGTATTATCAAGATTTACAGCAATTGTATCGGTCGAAGGTTTTTGTTCTGAGAAACTAATATCATATTTTACATCATATTTTGCTTCATAATCTGCCAAAACGGCATCAATTAAAGCAGTAAATTTGCTTCTGTGCTCAGGCGAAACTGTAAAATGAAGATTCACTTTACCACCAGCATTAGCATATTTTGCTCCTTCAACTAAATGTTCTTCGGCAGGCGTGCGAGTAAATCCATCGTATTTATGAAATTCCAATAACCCCTTGGGTAAGCTACCATAGTCGAGGCCATCGGGTGTAAGTAAATATTTCAAAACAGTCTTGTGGTCAGCCGACTCACTTCCGATACTTTTTATCAGACTTTTGTAAAAAGCAAATTCTTCGAGGCGTTCTAAAACTTCATTAGCCGATTTATCGATTTTGTTTTCTTCTAAAGCCGCAAAAAGCGATTTAAACATACGTGACGCGGCACCTGAGGCTGGCACAAATTTTAAGAGTTTTTTTCCTACAATTTGGTCATCGAAATCTTGTGCTAATTGTTTAGCTTTTTCATCGCCAAGCTGAATGATGCCATCATCAATGGTGGCAGCTCTAACCACATTCAGAAAAGGGAAGCCAGTTTTAAAATTCTCGATTTGCTCTTCAATCGTCTCTAAGTTAGCCCCACGGGCAGCAATTTGGTTAAGGTCTTTTTCGCTAAACATATAAAATGGTTGAATTTATTAGCCAACAATCAATTGCTTACAGGCATATAAATAATTGATTGTTAGGTACTTGTTAAAACAATTATAGTGTTCTTGGTGCATCAACTACTTTATTTTTATGATAGTAGCTGTTTAAAACGTAATTTTACGAAAAATTAAAATCAAGGCAATGTTTTTAGCTTGATTAATTAAAGTAATTTAGTCAATGGCAAATAGTTACAGTCTATAACGTATCATCGACTGTTGACTCTGGGCTGTTGGACTTCCCAAAAATCATGGATTCAATCGTTTCTCTTTTACACCAAACCCAGCAGGCTTCGTCAGCAGTACGCCGCCTATCTGATACACAACGCAGCGAATTACTCAATGAATTAGCAAGATTAGTTGAGCAATCAAAAGAGTTAATAATGGCCGAAAATCAGAAGGATTTAGACTTAATGGATAAATCTGACCCTAAATACGACCGTCTGTTACTGACCGAAAGTCGTATTCAAGGCTTAGCTGATTCACTAAGAGAAGTAGCCGTTTTACCTGATCCAACTGGCGAAATTTTATTAGAAAGAAATCTTGAAAATGGTTTAAACATAAAAAAAATAGCTGTACCGATGGGTGTGGTTGGCGTTATTTATGAGTCACGACCAAACGTAACTATTGATGTAGCCTCTCTTTGCCTACGATCAGGAAACGCCTGTGTTTTGAAGGGTGGAAAAGAAGCTTATTTTTCAAATCAATGCTTAGTTGGTTTAATTCATCAAGTTTTAGCAAAATTTGGTGTAAATAATGAAGCAGTTTTACTTTTACCAACCGATCGCAAGTTTACCGAAGAACTCCTCAAAGCAACTCGATTTATTGATATTATCATTCCTCGTGGTTCGGATTCACTCATTCAATACGTTCGTCAAAATTCATTAATCCCCACCATCGAAACTGGAGCGGGAGTAGTGCATACTTATGTAGAATCAACTGCCGATTTATCAAAAGCCAAAGAAATTATCGTTAATGCTCGTGTTTCTCGCCCGTCGGTTTGTAACTCTTTAGATTGTGCAATCGTAGATGAAGCGATTATCGAGCAATTTTTGCCAATGTTGGTGGAAGATTTCAAAAAGTGGAATGTGGGGGTTTATGCCGATGAAAAATCTTATGCTGTTTTTGAAAAACTTGCTTACGAAAATCTACACCAAGCTCAGCCTGAAGATTTTGGTCGTGAATGGTTAGATTATAAAATTACCATCAAAACTGTTAGTGGTTTTGAGGAAGCATTGGCTCATGTACAGGCCTATTCTTCTCGACATTCAGAAGCTATTCTCACTAATAATCAAATACTTGCCGAACTCTTTTTGGCCGAAATAGATGCCGCCGCAGTTTACCATAATGCTTCTACTCGCTTCACTGATGGTGGGCAATTTGGTTTAGGAGCAGAAATTGGCATTTCTACGCAAAAATTACATGCTCGTGGCCCATTCGCTCTCGAAAAACTCGTAACTGAAAAATGGGTCGTTGTGGGTGATGGACAAGTGAGATGGTAGCTTCGGCTTCGCTCAGCTACCGTTATCCCCAATAATAGCTCGCTGGCATTACTAAAAATCACTGGCTGAAATTACAAAAAATCACTCACTGACATTACTAAAAATCACTGACTGACATTCTCAATAATTGCTGGCTGATATTACAAAAAAACGCTCGCTGGGATTATAAAAAATCGGTGGCTGAGCGAAGCCAAAGCCCGATTTTTTGAGGTTTAATTCAGAAAATTCTCTACATTTGTCATAGAAAATATAACCTATGATACAATGAAAAACCTACCTGAGCAATTTGCTCATCCCTATTCTTTTGCCCCAAAGTTTAAGAAATCAGCTGTTTATTTTTCAATGGAGTTTGCCATCGACCAAGCTCTCAAGACCTATTCAGGTGGTTTGGGCTTCTTGGCGGGTTCGCACATGCGTAGTGCATACCAATTAAAACAAAACCTCGTAGGTATTGGTATTTTGTGGAAATATGGCTACTACGACCAAGTTCGAAATACCGATAATAGTATGGCTGTACAGTTTCGTGAGAAAATGTATAGCTTCTTGCAAGATACAGGCGTAAAATTCCAAATCAATGTTCAGAATCGAGTGGTTTGGGTAGCGGCTTATTTCTTACCACCCACAACTTTTGGTACTGTGCCTATGTTTTTTCTTACTACAGATACCGATGGTAATGATACTTGGGCTCGCTCACTTTCATACAGACTTTATGATGCAGATGCTTCGGTGAAAGTTGCACAATGCATGATTTTAGGATTAGGTGGTTGCAAGTTTTTAGATAAAATCAACTACGAACCAGATGTCTATCATTTCAATGAAGCTCATGCGGTTTCGGGGGTATTTCATTTATACAAAAAATTTGGTAATGTAACCGATATTAAGAAACGTCTGGTTTTTACTACCCATACACCCGAAGAGGCTGGCAATGAAAAACATGACATCAATATGCTTGAATCCTTGAATTTCTTCGATGGTGTCCCGCTAAATGAAGTGCGTAAGATTACTGGTATTACTGATAATATCTTCAACCATTCTTTGGTGGCTTTGCGTTTAAGTCGAAAAGCCAATGCTGTTTCAAAATTACACGGGGAGGTTTCTCGTAAAATGTGGGGAGGATATAAAGATATTTGCGAAATTACGCACGTAACCAATGCTCAAAATAACCTCTACTGGGCTGACCCAATCTTAGAAGCAGCTCGAAAAAAAGGTGATATCGAAAGAATTGTTTCACGTAAGAAGGAGCTAAAGGAAGTACTTTTCAAAACGGTAGCCGACCAAGCTGGCAAACTCTTTAAACCAGAGGTATTTACTATTATTTGGGCTCGAAGATTTGCAGCTTACAAACGCCCAGATTTACTTACCAGAGATCGTGAACGTTTTGAAAGAATAATGAAAAACACCAAATATCCTATACAGTTTATTTGGGCAGGTAAACCTTATCCGTTTGATGGTGGGGCTATCAATATTTTCAATCAACTTTATTATTTGAGCCATTTATACCCAAATATGGCCGTACTTACGGGTCATGAATTAAGCTTATCGAAACTCATTAAGGATGGTTCTGATGTTTGGCTCAATACACCGATTGTTACGCGTGAAGCATCTGGAACAAGCGGTATGACGGCTGCCATGAATGCCTCTTTGAATTTCTCAACATTTGATGGCTGGATTTGTGAATTTGCCAACGAAAACAATGCCTTCGTAGTACCAGATGCTCCACACTCGCCTGATTGGGAAAGAGACAGAGTAGATATACATAATATGCTTGATATGCTCGAAAATAAAATTTTGCCTATGTATTATGATCAACCAGAGCAATGGCAAAAAATGGTTTTGCAAAGTATGAATGATGTAAATGCTTTCTTTGATGCCGACCGAATGGCAACAGAATATTATGAGAAGGTTTATTGATGAAGTATATACAAAACCCTCTCATCAACGAGAGGGTTTTTATTTAAAATACTATTATCTTTAAGACTGAATTAATGTATAAAATATGCTTCGTGTTCCTTCTTCTATAAGTCCGAAAGAATTTGAATCATTGCAGATTCAAGACATGACTTTCGTGGCTTATAGAAACAATATTTATCCTTCAAAAAATGAGATTTTCTTTGAGGAACACGCCATTATTTATGTACTTGAAGGCGAGAAAAAATTCATTTCACCCACCCAAGATATTCATGTACAAAAAGGGCAAATCTTATTTTTTCAACGTGGCTGCTACTCAATGAATGAATCGATTGATGTCAATTACCGAAGTTTGGTTTTTTTCTTTCCCGAAAAACTATTGAAAGAGTTCGTAGGGCAAAATCTTAGTTTATTTGAAGATTTAACCGAAAATGCAATCGAACAAATTTTGAGTTTAGAAAGCAGCGAAAACTTCGATAAATTTGTCGATTCACTCATTCCGTTTTTCAGTACACGTACTAAACTCATGAATCAATTTTTGAAGCTAAAATTTAATGAATTAATGCTTCATTTAATTGAACTCGACCCTACCAATCAATTTCGACAAACACTCTTTAATATTTACCAAGGACAAAAGTTAGATTTAGCCTATTTTCTCGAAAACTACTATCTCAAGCCACTCTCAATTGCCGAACTGGCACAGATTTCTGGCCGAAGCCTTTCTGCCTTTAAACGCGACTTCGAACAGCAATTTCATACCTCTCCAGCCGCATGGATTAAAAATAAAAGGTTAGAATATGCCTACTTCCTGCTTCAAAACTCCCCAAAGAATGTTTCAGAGATTAGCCTCGAAATAGGTTACGAAAGTGTATCACATTTTATCAAAGCATTCAAAGAAAAATACGGTTTTACGCCCAATAAAATCAATTAAACCAAAAACGTTATTTTTTGGTCGTATTTCGTTAATCATTATTAGGTTATTATACTCAATTTTGTATCGCCTATTCCACACATACCTATGGCGGACAAATTTCAAAATAAATATCGCATTCCTTCGGCAAGGCATCCCCACTGGGATTACGGCACAAATGGGGCGTATTTCATTACGATTTGTACAAAAAACCGACAATATTTTTTAGGGGAGTGTGAAAAAGGTAAATTGAGACTTTCGACCGTTGGTGCGATTGTGCAGGGCTTTTGGTATGAAATCCCCAAACATTTTCCATTTATTGAATTGGGTGAATTTATTGTGATGCCTAATCATATTCATGGAATTTTGATTTTGAATAAAAATGGTATGGATGAAAATATCATTGAACCTAATGATAAAATTGCCCCCATCGACCCCGTAGAGACAGGGCAATATGTAGAGACAGGGCATTGCCCTGTCTCTACGGCGAAAAAACAAAAAACAAAATCGCATTAAAACAATTAAAATCAATATGTCAGCACCAAAAACATTATTTGACAAAGTATGGGATGCACACGTTGTTCGTAATATCGAAGACGGTCCCGATGTTTTATTTATCGACCGCCACTTCATTCACGAAGTAACAAGTCCAGTTGCGTTTTTAGGCCTCGAAAGTCGTGGCATCGGTGTACTTTACCCTAACCGTACATTTGCTACGGCTGACCACAATACACCAACTATCAACCAACACTTGCCAGTACAAGACCCACTTTCGGCAAATCAGTTGAAAGCACTCGAAACCAATGCTAATAAATATGGTATTTCGCACTGGGGCTTAGGTCATCAAAAAAATGGTATCGTACACGTAGTAGGGCCAGAGAATGGTATTACACTTCCGGGTATGACAATCGTTTGTGGAGACTCGCATACTTCTACTCATGGTGCATTTGGTGCAATTGCTTTTGGTATCGGTACATCAGAAGTAGAGATGGTTCTTTCTTCGCAATGTATCATGCAGCCAAAACCAAAGAAAATGCGTGTAACAATCAATGGTAAATTAGGAAAAGGAGTTTTACCAAAAGACGTAACGCTTTTCATCATCTCTAAACTTTCGGCAGCAGGTGCTACTGGCTATTTCTGTGAATATGCTGGTGAAGTTTTCGAAAACATGACAATGGAAGGTCGTATGACTGTTTGTAATATGTCGATTGAAATGGGTGCGAGAGGAGGTATGGTTGCACCTGACGAAACTACTTTTGCTTATATCAATGGCCGTGAACAAGCTCCAAAAGGCGAGGCATGGGATAAAGCATTGGCATACTGGAAAACGCTTAAAACTGATGAAGGTGCTACTTTTGATATCGAATATACTTTCGATGCCTCTGAAATTGAGCCACAGATTACTTATGGTACAAACCCTGGTTTAGGAACAGGTATTTCGAAAAATATCCCTACAGCTGCTGAAGTATTAGACGGTGCCGCTTCTTATGCTAAATCGTTGAGCTATATGGGTTTTGCTGAAAATGAGCAAATCATCGGCAAACCAATCGACTACGTTTTCTTGGGTAGCTGTACAAACGGTCGTATCGAAGATTTCCGTGCATTTGCGTCGGTAGTGAAAGGCCGCAAGAAAGCAGATAATGTAACAGCATGGTTAGTACCAGGCTCGCATATCGTAGAAAGCCAAATCAAAGAAGAAGGTATCTTAGATATTCTTACTGATGCTGGCTTCACACTTCGCCAACCAGGGTGTTCGGCATGTTTGGCTATGAACGACGATAAAATTCCTGCAGGAAAATACGCCGTTTCTACTTCAAACCGAAACTTTGAAGGTCGTCAAGGGCCTGGCTCACGTACACTCTTAGCTTCTCCATTGGTAGCTGCGGCGGCGGCTGTAACAGGTAAAGTTACTGACCCAAGAGAGCTTTTATAATCAAATTCTAAAGTTCACCACTAACGAACACTAAAGTATAAGTTTTCAGTAAGAGACTAAATATGTGGTTGTGTATCTAAGTGGTAAAAAATATTCTAAAAAATGGCATACGATAAATTTACAGTACTTAAAAGCACCGCAGTTCCGATGCCCATCGAAAATGTGGATACAGACCAAATCATTCCTGCTCGTTTCTTGAAAGCGACGAGCCGTGTAGATTTTGATAAAAACCTATTCAGAGACTGGCGTTATAACGCTGATGATACACCAAAAGCTGATTTCGTATTGAATAATCCTATTTATTCAGGCAAAATCCTTGTAGGTGGTCGTAACTTTGGTAGTGGTTCAAGCCGTGAGCATGCTGCATGGGCTATCTACGATTATGGTTTTCGTTGCGTAATTTCAAGCTTCTTTGCTGATATTTTCAAAGGTAATTCCCTCAATATTGGTATCCTTCCAGTACAGGTTAGCCCAGAGTTTTTACATAAAATCTTTTCTGCTATTGAGGCCGACCCAAATACTGAGCTTGAAGTAAACCTTCCAGAACAAAAGGTGACTATCTTGGCAACTGGCGAGTCTGAAGGTTTCAGTATCAACGGTTACAAGAAAAATAACCTAATGAATGGCTATGATGATATTGATTATCTTCAAGCTATGAAGGCCGATATTGCTGCATTTGCAGAAAAGAGTCTTTACTAAAAAGCCATTAGCTTTTAAATTTGGCTTTTAGCTGATTTTTAAAGGCTTTTGCTTATCATAAATGATATATCCTTATGAAAATGGCTTCAAAAGAAGACACCAATAGTCAACAGCAAATAGCGAAACGCAATCTTGAAATAATGGATACAACACTCCGCGATGGCGAACAAACCAGCGGAGTATCTTTTTCGGCTTCTGAAAAATTAGCCATCGCACAGATGTTGCTTACTGAAGTAAAAGTCGATAGAATCGAGGTTGCTTCGGCTCGTGTCTCTGAAGGAGAATTATTGGCAGTACAGAAAATCACAAATTGGGCAAAAGAACATCATTTGCTCGATAAAGTAGAAGTTTTAACTTTTGTTGATGGTGAAGCGTCGGTTAATTGGATGCTACAAGCGGGTGCTAAGGTAATGAATTTGCTTACGAAAGGTTCATTAAACCATCTAATACACCAATTAAAGAAAACACCTGAGCAGCATTTCGCTGAAATCGAACAAGTGATTTCTTTGGCACAATCGAAAGGTATTGATGCCAATGTTTACTTAGAAGATTGGAGTAATGGTATGCGAAATTCGAGAGAATATGTTTTTCAATTCTTCGATTTTCTGAGTACTCAACCTATCAAGCGAATCTTGCTACCTGATACATTGGGCGTACTTACCCCATACGAAACCTACGAATACATTAAGGCAATCGTTGAGCGTTATCCGAATCAACATTTCGATTTTCACGCTCATAATGATTATGACCTAAGCGTAGCAAACGTGATGGAGGCTATCCGTGCGGGCGTACATGGCCTACACCTAACCGTTAATGGAATGGGTGAGCGTACGGGCAACGCTCCATTATCGAGTACGATAGCCGTTATCAACGACTTCATGCCAGAAGTAAAAACACGGGTTGTTGAAAAATCGCTCTACACCGTTAGTAAAGTTGTTGAATCGTTTTCTGGTTTTGGAATTCCAGTAAATAAGCCAGTCATTGGCGAAAATGTTTTTACACAAACTGCTGGAATTCACGCCGATGGAGATAATAAAAACAATCTTTACTTCAACGATTTAATGCCCGAGCGTTTCGGACGTATAAGAAAGTATGCTTTAGGGAAAACATCTGGTAAGGCCAATATCGAAAAAAACCTACAAGAAATAGGTATTTCACTTTCGCCTGAAGAGGTAAAGAAAGTTACCCAACGCATTATCGAATTAGGTGATAGAAAAGAGGTTGTTACGAAGGAAGACCTCCCATATATTATCTCTGACGTATTGGATAGTGAAATGGTGGCTGAGAAAGTACACGTACTAAACTACGTAATGACACATTCGAAGAACCTTCGCCCTTCGGCTACCTTAATGGTGAAAATCGAAGAAGAGGTATTCGAAGAAAGTGCTCAAGGCGATGGCCAGTACGATGCCTTTATGAATGCCTTGAAGAAGATTTATAAGAAAAAACAGGTCGATTTACCATTTCTTACTGACTATGCCGTAAGGATTCCTCCGGGTGGAAAAACCGATGCTCTTTGTGAAACAATTATCAGTTGGGAGTTTAATGGAAAAACCTTCAAAACTCGTGGTTTAGATTCTGACCAAACGGTTTCGGCCATCAAAGCCACGCAAAAGATGTTGAATTTGATTTAATTTCAATTTATCAAAGTTTATCATTAGTTTATACCATTAAAGTATTTATTTTAAAATGGAATAAAATTTATCCTTTGATTACTACCAACCGTGGTATTCTAAGTGATAAAAATTAAATACAATCATGAAAAAACATATCTTAATCGTCCCAGGAGACGGAATTGGACAGGAAGTAACTGCCGTAGGTAAAAAAGTAGTAGAAAAAATCGCTGCGAAATTCGGCCATGAATTTACTTACGATGAAGCTCTTATTGGTCACGCTGCTATCGAAGCAACTGGCGACCCGCTTCCAGAAGAAACACTTGTAAAAATGAAAGCCTCTGATGCCATTTTATTTGGTGCAGTGGGCCACCCAAAATACGACAATGACCCTTCGGCTAAGGTTCGCCCAGAGCAAGGTTTATTGAAAATGCGTAAAGAATTAGGCCTTTATGCTAACCTTCGCCCAATCAAACTTTTTGATGAACTTTTAGAAGCCTCAAGCATTAAGCCAGAGCTTTTGAAAGGAGCTGATATTCTTTTCTTCCGTGAGCTAACAGGTGATGTTTACTTCGGAAAACGTGAGCGTATCGACGAAGGAAATACTGCTTATGATACCATGATTTATTCAAAATACGAAGTTGAGCGTATCGCACGTAAAGCATTCGATGCTGCCATGACTCGTGGAAAAAGATTGATGTCGGTTGATAAAGCAAACGTTCTTGAAAGCAGCCGTTTGTGGCGTGAGGTGGTGCTTGAAGTAGCTAAAGACTACCCAGAAGTACAACTCGAGCACCAATTTGTTGATGCCGCAGCCATGCTCCTTATCAAAGACCCACGTAAATTTGATGTGGTAGTAACGGGTAACCTTTTTGGTGATATTCTTACTGACGAAGCTTCTCAAATTGCAGGTTCGATGGGAATGTTAGCATCTGCTTCGGTTGGCGATAGTACTGGTGTTTATGAACCAATTCACGGTTCGGCACACGATATCACTGGCAAAGGAGTAGCCAATCCTTTGGCATCAGTTTTATCAGCAGCATTAATGCTTGATATTTCGTTTGGATTAAAAGCTGAATCTGAAGCAATTATTACGGCAGTAGATGCTACTTTAAAAGCAGGTTTCCGTACAAGAGATATTGCTGATGCAAATACACCAGCCGATATGATTCTAGGAACAGAAGCCATGGGCGAGCAAATTTTATCTAAATTATAATACGTTTTCGGGCGTAGATAATGATAAATCTACAATGGCACATCTTTTAAAGGTGTGCCATTGTTTTTTATGAAAGGGTTTTGCAACTCTTTTGTGTTATTAGAAAGAAATAATCTGTATTTTTGATTAAAATATCACCAAATTTAAAAAATGAAAAAAACAGTACTCGTTGCTATTATATTACTATTCAGCCAGTTAGGCTTCTCTCAAGCGTCAAAACCTGCAACCAAAACATCTCCTAAGCCAGCCGTACAAGGTATAAAACTAGCTTATGTTTATGAAGATTATATCTTACAGAACCTAAAGGAAACAAAGAATCTGCAAGCAGAGTTAGCCTCAAAAAGAGTTTCTTTCGAAACAAAATTAGAACAAAAAGCTAAAGTTTATCAAGAAGAATATGCCATCTATCAAGCAATGATGAAAGATGTAACCAACCTTACAACCGATTCACTTAATGCTAAACTCAAAAAAGTACAAAACTTAAAAAAGGAGGCTGAAGATTTTCAAGCAAATTCACAGGCTGAGTTACAAAAATTAGCCCAAGATAAATTCTTCGATATTCGAGAGAAAACCAATGCCGCAATCAAAGCAGTAGCAGCCGAAAAAGGTTACAAATTTGTATTTAGAAGAAATATGGATGCTAGCAGTGGTGAATCAAATATAACCATGCTGTATTCAGCAGATAATGGCAAAGATGACCTAACTGATGCAGTTTTAATAAAGATGGGCACAGTTCCGCCAAAAAAAGATTAAAAGAAGTTGCCTACAATCAATGAGGCTTCAAAAATCAAATGGCTCGAATTTAGTTCGAGCCATTTTCTTATTATTTATATTGTTCAATGATTCTGAATAATGCCTTTTGAGTATCTAAATTCGGGAAGAAATCATAAATCTGCGTATGGGCATCATAGTCCAAAATTAATCCAGTTTCAAGATATTTATAGGCTTCGTTATAGCTACCATCAAAAATCAAATAAGCAGCTGCTCGATAAAATAAATCGGCATCATCTGGCATTTCGCTTATCCCATCATATACAATCTCGAATGCTTTTCCGTATTGTCCTTGTTCGAAAAACAATAATGACCAATTTAACCAAATATCTGGATTCAGAGGGTCTATTGCAATAGCTTGGGTATATGCTTCATTACTCGAAAGGAAATTACCCAATTTCGACTCAGTATCTCCTAAAAGCAACCAATAGTCGGCATTAGCTTCATTGAGTTTAATCGCTTTTTGTGTAAATTGAATACTTTCTAACCACCTCTCTTGTTCGTATAAAGCCGAACCCATACCAAACCAAGCATCATCCCATGCTTCATCTAAGTTTGCTGCTTCTCGGTAGTTTTTATAAGCTTCGTCGTATTGTTCAAGTTTTTCGTAAGCGGCACCTAAATGGGTGAATACTTCTGCCGTTGGCGTTTCATATTTCAATACATTGATATAACATTCTTTGGCATCAATAAAGTTATTGAGATTCATGTAAGCATGGGCCAAATTGAACCAACCTGAAGCAAAATTCTCTTTTACCGTCACAGCATAATCATAAGCAAAAGCTGCATCTTTATGTTTACCTAAACGGCTATACAACATTCCTAATGCAAACCACGCAAAGTGAGAATAAGGGTCGTTATCAACAAGTTCTTTGAAATAATCTATATTTTCAGCCAATTTATTGGCTTGCTCTAAACAAAAAACCAATTCATAAAAAGCTACTTCTTCTTGAAACTTAAGTTTAATTGCTTTTTTATAAAAATGTGCTGCCTCTTCAAACTTTTGCCAATTTTGGTAGGTTTGTGCAAGTTGAAAATAAACTGTTTCTTTTTCATCCGATAGCAAAAGAGACTCACGAAAATACTCAACTGCTTCTTCATAATTACCCATGAGATTACAAATAATCCCCCTCATGTAAGTAATTTCATTATTATTTGGATTAAAAGTTGCAGCCAAATCTAAAACTTCCATCGCTTCATCAAACTGCTCATAATTGGCATGTAACTGTACTTTATCAAGAAGAAGTTCGAGTGAATATGGGTATTGCTGCAACCCTATGCGGCATGCTTTCATCGCCATATCCCACTTGCTATTATTCAAGTAGTATTCTGACAATTGTTCATAGGTCTCCTCATCGAAGAAAACTGCTTCTTTGCTTTTAAGCATTTCTTCAAAACGTTCGGCCGATGCTTTTACATCTGCGTCATCAAAACCATCGAATCTGTCACTGAATTCGTGTTGCATCTAGAATTTTTTACACTCAAAAGGTTCAAGTAGTCCAGCCTTTGGACCTTAGCGTTTATTGGTAATATTGTTGTATTTCTCATAAAGGTTTGCTAAATACTATTAATCAGTAATAGCTACCACTCAATAAAATTCACAAAAACAACGATTAAATGTAAATATTATTTATTAAATGTCAATAGTTTTCTGTAAATAAAAGTTCTTTTGGTGAAAGTCAAATGATTTTTACCCTTTGTGTAATTTCTCCTTTTGTAGAAAATTGACTACTCGACTAATCGTTTCATCAATGGGAGTAAAGCTAAAATTAATGGCTTTCTGAATCTTCTCATTTTTATAAGCAAATTTCGTGCGAGAGTTATGTGCAGTTTCTTTTGTAATAAGTGGGGCCTTTTTTGTGATGAATGCTCTTATAGCTTCTATACGCCAAAGAAGTTCGATTGCGAAGGGTGATAAGGTCTTTGAAGGGGCTTTTTTACCAAAATTAGCGGCTATTTTATTGAAAAACTCACGATATGTGAGTGTTCCTCCGTTGAGAATGAAGCGTTCTCCTTGAATATTTGAGCTCGTAAGTTGGAAAATTGCCTCAACTACATCCTTTACATCTACATAGTTGAAGTTGCCGTTGGTATAATATTTGTTCTCATCATAAACATATTTAAATAGTTGCGTGCTACTTTTGTGCCAATCTCCTTCACCCAAAATAATAGAAGGATTTACTACCAACACCGCAAGCCCTTCGGCTTCTCCACGCCACACTTCAAGTTCGCCTTCAAACTTCGACTTTGCATAATTAGAGTTCAGCGGAGAATCTTCCCATTTTTGTTTTTCATCAATCACGCCCCCATAGATTTTTTCTGAAGCAGAAGTCGGCCTTCCCAATGCTGCAATCGAACTTATGTAACAAAGTTTCTTAACTTTTTTCTCCAAACAAATATTTACCACATTTGCAGTTCCTTCCACATTTACCTTAAACATCTGATTGCGGTCTTTGGGTGCAAAAGAAACTAATGCGGCCGTATGAACGACAAAGTCTTGATTTTCGAGTGCTTTTTCGAGTGAAAAAATATCTAAAACATCACCTTCAATAATGCTGATTTTATAAAAAATATCCTCTAATAATGACAAATCACTTCCTGCACGACACAAGGCAGAAACCTGATAACCCGCTTCTACAAATCGGCGAGTAGTAGCACTACCTACTAAGCCATTGGCACCTGTAATAAGAACTCGATTCATGCGTTAAATCTTTATGAAGAAATATCAATAAAGAACGCAGATTTCTATGACTTCGGCTGATAAACTATGATTCTACAATCATAATGAATCGGTGTAATCGTAAAAATCTGCGTTCTATTACTATACAAAAAATTATCTCGAATAGTTTGGAGCTTCTCTTGTAATTTGAATATCGTGAGGGTGACTTTCTTTAATACCCGCAGCTGTAATTTTCACAAATTTAGCTTGTTGGAGTCCTTTGATATCGCCAGCACCACAATAGCCCATACCAGCTTTCAAACCGCCTACCATTTGGTAGATAATCTCAGCAGCACGACCTTTAAATGGTACACGACCTACAATTCCTTCTGGAACAAGTTTCTTGATATCATCTTCTGCATCTTGGAAATAGCGGTCTTTCGAACCATCTTCCATAGCTTCTAATGAACCCATTCCACGATAGGTTTTAAATTTACGTCCTTCATAAATAACCATTTCACCCGGTGCTTCTTCAGTTCCTGCTAAAAGCGAACCAATCATGATTGTGCTTGCTCCTGCTGCAATGGCTTTTACGATATCGCCAGAGAAACGAATACCACCATCGGCAATCACTGGAACACCATATTTAGAAGCCGCTTTGGCAGATTCATAAACAGCCGAAAGCTGCGGCATTCCAATACCCGCAATAATGCGGGTTGTACAAATACTACCTGGGCCTACTCCAACTTTAATAGCATCGGCACCTGCTTTAGAAAGTGCCTCGGCAGCATCGTAAGTAGCAATATTTCCTACGATAACATCAATTTTTGGGAAAGCCGCTTTGATACGTTTGAGAGTATCTATTACCCCTTTTGAATGGCCGTGTGCGGTATCAATACTTACCACATCTACGCCCGCTTTAATCAAGGCTTCTACACGAGCTTCAATATCTGGCGTTACGCCAACGGCAGCACCTGCAATTAAACGACCCCAACTATCTTTAGCAGCATTCGGGCGGTCTTTTTTCTTTAAAATATCTCGGTACGTAATCAAACCAATGATTCGGTTTTCTTTATCTACAATCGGAAGTTTTTCGATTTTATAATTACGTAAAATTTCCTCTGCTTCAGCCAAACCGGCTCCTTCGTGGCCAACAATCAGATTATCTTTGGTCATTACCTCAGTAATCGACTTATTTTGGTCAGTTTGGAAACGCAAATCACGATTAGTGATGATACCTTTTAACTTATTGTTTTCATCAATAATTGGAATACCGCCAATCTTAAACTCTTTCATGCTACGAAGGGCATCGCCAACGGTTGCAGTTTCTGGAAGTGTAACTGGGTCGATAATCATGCCGCTTTCTGAGCGTTTTACTTTACGCACCTGCTCAGCTTGCTGCTGGATGGTCATGTTTTTGTGAATAAATCCAATACCACCCTCTTGTGCCATTGCCACTGCCATTTCGAATTCGGTAACGGTATCCATTGCCGCCGAAATAAGTGGAATGTTTAATTGAATATTCTTAGTTAAAAATGTTTTAGTTTGCGTATCTCGTGGAAGTACCTCTGAGTAAGCTGGAACGAGCAGAACGTCGTCGTAGGTGAGTGCTTCGTAAAGCAACTTTGAAGAGTCTAACATAGCAAATAATTTCGTTTACTTATTTGCCGAACAAAATTACGGAAAATATTTCAAATCGGCAATTTTCTACGAAAAATTTAATTTTTAGGTAATGTTAGAAAGTAGTTCACAGAATGTTTGAGGAAACATTCTGTGAACTGTAAAACTACTCAATTCTCCATTCGCCGTTGCGATAGAAGTCTAGGATTTTCTTTTGTAATAAAAACTCATATTTGGCTTGAACGAGGTTTGATTTCGCTCTATCAAAGTTAGTTTTTGCCAGCATGTATTCTAAATAATTAACTGTTCCTGCATTGATTCTGCTTTCTACAGCCTTGATATTTTGCTCCAAAATACTTACTTGATTGGTGGCTACTTTATAACGCTCAGAAGCTGCTGAAAGTAATTGATGAGATTGCTCAATTGCCTGACGAAGCTGTAACTTAACAATATTTAATTGATTTTGGCTCAACTGCTTTTGCACCTTTACCGCTGATACACGTGGAGCGTTTTGTAAGCGGCCCAAAATTGGAATACTGACATTTAAACTTAACGAACCACTGCGAGTGCCATTGAGTTGGGTAAAGTAGTTTTCTGATTTATTTGATGAGGAATAAAAAGTGCCATAGCCACCCGATAAACTTACTTGCGGAAGATTATTTGCTTGAGTTGCTTTTAACTGACTATCGAAACTTTTTAAGCGGAGTTCGCCTGCTTTAATCTCAGGAAAATTATTGGCTGCTTGTTCGAATATATTTTCAATGCCCTGTAAATCAACATTATACACCAAAGCATCGTCTTTGAGGGCTTCAAAAGTAGCAATGCTATTGGGTGGTTGATTCATTAATTGAAAAAGTGTTAGCTTAGCTGATTTATTGTTGTTTTGGGCAGTAACCAACGCAAATTCATCATTCACTAATTGTGATTGTACTTGAAAAAGTTCAGTCTGTCCCACTACGCCTGCTGTAACTTGCTTGTTTACTCGTTCGACCTGAGCTTTGGCAGTTTCAACTTGATTTTTGCTTACTTCCAATAATTCTTGTGTTGCTAATACTTGCAAATACGCTTGAAGCACCCCAATGATGGTGCGGTTTTTTACGGCTTCAATATTTTTGGCTCCGGCATCACGTAATAATTCATTTTGACGAACTTGGTTTTTTATCTGAAACCCATTATAAAGCAACATAGACGCTTGTAAAGTAAAAAAGTTTGTGGTGTAAACTTGCTCAATGTAGGAGTTTGTAAAACGGTCAATACTGCGACCAACTCGCACATCTTGCCCTGTACCAAAACCAATTTGTGGATACATCGACGATTTAGCACGAGTAAGTTCTACATGGGCACTTTCGCCCAAAATCTGACTCTCTCGATACGTAAGATTATTTTTTATGGCAATATCTACACATTCTTTTAGTGAAAGTGCCTGCCCAAATACCAAGTTTTCAAAGCTACATTGGGCAAATAAAAGTATACTAATTAGCGAAGTTTTTAATAAAATATTTTTCATAAATACTAGAAATTATAAGCGTTCATCAAAAAAAGATTGCAATTCTCCTCCTAAGATTAAGGTGCATCTATCCAACCATCTTTTAATCTTATAATTCTATTTCCATATTCGGCATTAACTTCGGAATGGGTTACTTGTACGATAGTTACCCCATCTTTTTGGTTCAATTCACGAAATAACTCCATAATTTGTTGAGCTTGCTCAGAGTGAAGATTTCCTGTTGGCTCATCGGCGAAGATAATTTTAGGTTCGGCAACAATTGCTCTGGCAATACCCACAAGTTGTTGCTGCCCACCCGAAAGTTGCGACGGGAAAAGGTCTTTTTTTGCTACGATATTAAAGCGGTCGAGTACATCAGCCACTCGGCTTTTACGCTCTGACGAAGACTGCCCTTTATAAAGAAGTGGTGTTTCGATGTTTTCATAAACCGTAAGTTCATCAATTAAATGATAGGCCTGAAAAACAAAACCAATGCTACTACGATGTAGCTCGGTGCGTTTCTTTTCGGAAAGCTTCTGAACCGATGTTTCTTCTAATAAATATTCTCCTTCTGAGGCTTCTTCGAGTAATCCTAAGATATGAAGAAGGGTTGATTTTCCCGACCCTGAAGGCCCCATGATTGAAACAAATTCTCCTTGATTGATATCAAGATTAATGTTTCTTAGCACATATGTTTTGCCAAATCCTGCGGGATAATACTTAGAAATATTTCGTAGTTGAATCATTGGTTTTGTTTACTGGTCTATTGCCATCTACATCTTTTGCTTCAACTGCAAATAATCGAGAAAATAGATGACTTTTATTGATAAATTATTATTCTGATCGCTTTGTAAGGTATTTTGGAAGTTTTCAAAGTAACGTGTATTGGCAATATCTGAACTCATAAAGCCCGCATCTTTCCAAACTACATTCAAGAAACTTCCGGGGGCAAACTGCCAAGTATAAACCATGTCAATATTAAAGTAATTTACATTTCGGTTATACTTTTCTGTCAAGCCCGTTTTGGTACTTAAAGAGCCATCTTTATTGAGCGAATAAAACTCTTTGTTATCTACTACACTTACGTAATGTCGGGCTCTAAATGTTAGTCCCATTTTATTGGTAAAACTATACTTAAGATTCAATACATTATCGACAGTGCTTACCTTTCTAACGGCAAATAGAATATCATTTTCGCTCAATGTTGTTGTATACCCTAAACTTCTTGGACGAGGCATGAAGCCAATTTGGTGTTCAATCGAAAACTTACTATTGAAACGATATTTCTGACTCAATGAAATATCTGTTCCGCTTAGGTTGTAAAAATTCAAGAAAATACGCTCAAAAAACTCTGCACTTACTGAGTACTTCTTGGCCGCATTTGTTTCTATCCAACTACCAAACGCCACACTTTTTCCACGTTTATACACATGTCCCATGGTACGAGGCTCATAGAAATCATTCTGAGCTGGATTAAAGTTGGCAAACATACCAAACCAAATCAATTTCTTCGTTTGGGCATTCAGGTTGAAGTTGATACGAGCATTTTGGTATTTACTTTTTATATCACCAATTGGAGCATATAAATTACTCAAACCTCCATTAATATTAAAGAAAAGTCGGTTATACCAACCCTTAGGTTCTGTATATCGGTAGCCTATATAAAAGTTATGATTGATGAAGTTATTATTGGTAAAATACCCCAAATCATTGCTGGTATACTTAGTATCAGTAAGTGATTGCGAAACATTAAAATTAAAACGTCCACTGGTTTTACCGACACTCAATGTATGGCTATATCCTAAAGAATTTTCACTATCGGGAGTTTTATATTTCAGGTAACTCGTCGAAGCATTTCCCGAAATATTATAAGTGTTTTTCTTATCATTAAAACTAAAAAGTGCAGCACTTACATTAGCATTATAATCATTTCCACCTCTTGTAACATTAGTATTGATAAAACTTACACTCGAATTATGCTTGAAAGTTTGGTCAAGTACGAAAAGATTATAATTCGTAGTAGGATTGGTTTGAAACTTACGAATTTCACCAGTTTCGATATTCTCAATAGTAGCATATTGAGCTTGCGTGATGGCGTTTAAAACCCCAACTCCTAAACCATTTTTAGTTCGCCCCGATATTTTAGAAGCATTAATTAACTTTGCTTCTGTAGGATTTTTCAACATTCTTTCATTTGATTTTACATCGTCATAAGCATCATAAAGATGAATAGGCGTGCCACCAATACGGCGAGAATAAAACAAATTCCCTTTGTTGAAAAGCTCAGTACCTTCCGTAAAAAAAGAACGATATTCGTTGAATTTCACCTCAAAAGGCGTAAGATTCAACACTTTGTTATCGCTTTGCACTTGTCCAAAGTCAGGAATCAAAGTTGCATCAAGCGTAAAAGCTTGATTGATACCTAACTTTAAATCCAAACCTCCCGAAACCTGATTTGTCCAATTTTTTTGTTCTGTTGTATTACTCGGAAAATGATTTGCATATACCGAAAAATACGGAAACAGCTGCAAACGTAGTGGTGGCTTAATATCAGAAATACCTGTCCATTGTCCTTCTTGAGTCAAGAATCCATTCACATTGGGGTTAATGGCATTCCAAGTATATTGTTGCTCAGTTTTTCGCCTTCTTCGGGTAATATTTAAGCCCCAATTTTGCACTTTATCTTTGCTAAAACGAATGGCCGAATAAGGCAAAAACATTTCAAAACTCCAGCCTTTGTCATGAATCACCACTGCACTTTTCCACACAGCATTCCAACTAAAATCTTCACCTCCATTATTATCATTCTGGTTGGGTGTCATTTTGGCATCCCACTGTTCGCCGAGTGGTGTAACGAAATACTCAAAACCATTAAGTTTGTCATTATAAGTATCGAAAATTAAACCAATATAATCGTTCATTCCGAAACCATCTCGTCCTGCCAATTCCTTCGCAATGCTATCTACATTTCGTTCGAAGCAAGTGCCGCCAAAATAAATCCCAGCGTCATCATACATCAAAAAAGTTTCGGTATGATTTCCCTTCTCTTCTTTTCGACCAATCACAGGTCGAAATTCAGTGTAATCATCAGCTTTGGCGGCATCTTGCCAAGCCAAGTCATTCAGTTTACCATCAATGATTACGGGTTTGTTTGTACGTTTGGCAGGAAGCGAACGGGGTGTTGTTGCTTGGGCAAACGAGTAGTGTACACTGATGCAAAACTGCACCAGAAATAGTAAAAATAGCTTTTTCATAATTGTTGTTTTTGTATAGTTCTGTGCTTGGGGCACAAAACTACCAGTAATTGTCGTTTGGTAGGTATTAATAAAAGTTAACAAAACTGTTTTTAACATTTATTAAGCAATTATGAATACCTACTTACTTTGAAAAGGTTACAAAAAGTAATTTCGGAAACGACAATCTTTTTTCATAAAAGTTGCATGGACGATATTTTTTTCTTGAAATTTTGACTATCAAATTGATACTTCAATCTTTTAGTTTATTCATTTAATCGTCAGGCAAAAAAGCTTTTTCATAATTTTGTGTATTACTGTCCAAACCCTAAATTAAACAGCAATACCTATATGCCAAAACTTATGCCATAAACATAACTAATTGATTATCAATAATTTTACTCTTAACGCAAAAATAAAATTGTCCGAAAACGGACAAGTCAAGTACGCCTTCGGACAAAGAGTCAAGTATCGTTTGCCTGCCTTATTATTACCCACAATTGTATCTTTTCGGAAACAAACGTATATTTGAAGAGTGAGAAAATTATGAAAAAGTACTACAAAAATGAACCGTATCGACCGCCTCTTTGGAATTTTAACCTTATTACAATCAAGAAAATATGTTTCGGCTGAGAAGATTGCTGAAAAATTTAAAATCAGTGTTCGAACAGTCTATCGAGATTTAAAAGCTTTGTGCGAATCAGGGATTCCACTGAGTTTCGAACCCAACAAAGGATACTTTGTAATGCAGGGTTATTTTCTTCCACCGATTGCTTTATCTACTGAAGAAGCCAATGCCCTTTTATTAACCGAATCGTTGGTTTATGGCTTTACTGATAAATCTATTCAAAAACATTACACTAACGCACTCAACAAAATAAAGTCGATTTTACCTTCTCAACAAAAAGAAAAAGCCGAGTTTCTAACCAATAATATCAAATATCAAGTACCTGAACGACTTACGCAAGATTACGAACACCTTTCAATTCTACAACATACCATTGCCTCTAAGACCATTATTTCTTTTTCGTATCGCAATAACAAAGATGAATCTAGCCACCGACAAGCTGAGCCAATCGGGCTCATTTTTTATGCTTTCGGATGGCATTTAATTGCGTGGTGCCACAAACGCAATGGATACCGTGATTTTAATGTTTCAAGAATGTCGAAAATTGAAGATACTTACAAGCCTTTCAAGAAAACTGACCACATTGAAGTGAGTGAATATATGCCTCAGATTCCGGTGAATTATTAATTTTTTGTTTGCGAAAAAATTCTTCTAAACACACTGACATAGGGTTGTCAGTAGGACATATTTTCTTTGTATTGTTAACCAAAAACTTCAAAAAAATATGTCACTTATTGCAATGTACCTCCAAGAATTAGAACAAGAATCGGCTACTACTCGTAAGTTTTTGTCGATTGTTCCAGATGACAAATTAGATTGGCAGCCACACCCAAAGAGTATGACGATTCGTCAATTAGCTACACACATTGCTGAATTACCTACTTGGATTACCTATGGTATTACGACTGATGAATTGGATTTTGCCCAAACTCCTTACGAACCAAAGGTAATCAACAATAGAGCTGAATTATTGGCTTATTTTGAAGAATGCTTTGCTGATGGTCGTTCGGTATTGGTTCCTGAAAATGAAAGTAAATTATCAGAATCTTGGGTACTTCGTGCGGGTGACCAGATTTACATGGATATCACGAAGGCTGAAACCATACGCAATGCCTTGAGCCAAACAATTCACCACCGTGCTCAATTAGGAGTTTTCTTACGCCTTTTGGATATTCCGATTCCTGGAAGTTACGGCCCAAGTGCCGATGAATTAAGTTAATCGCTTACATCCTTCATTGCCATTAAGTGTATTATACACAAATTTTATGAAAAAGCTATTTTAAGGGTAACGTATTCCACACAACACTTTGAAATGTTTAGGCAGGTAGCAATGCAGCTACTGCCTTGCATTTCTCAAAATCTGCTTCATAAATTTCAAATTCATTGCTTAGTGCCGCACTAGCCATACTCACATCGGGCTTGCGGAAAATCATTTTACTTTCTTGAATCCCCTTGCCTGTCATGTGTAGTGCACGCACACCAACTGATAAAAATTGTTGGGCATTTTGAGCAGAAACTCCACTTCCAGCCATAATTTCAATACGATTTTGAGATTTTTCAACCAAAGTTTTAAGCAAATCAATTCCTTCGATGGCAGTGTTTTTTTGGCCCGAAGTCAAAATTCTTTCACAACCACACGCTATAATATCTTCTAATGCTTGAATGGGGTTATTAGCCACATCGAATGCTCGGTGAAAAGTTACTTTTAAAGGTGCCGCTAAACGAACTAATTCTGAAGTACGTATTTGGTCAATGCTTCCATCAGGATTTAAAATTCCGAAAACTACGCCATCAGCCCCTAAATCTTTCGCCGTTTGAATATCTTCTTTCATAACGGCAAATTCAGCATCGGAGTAACAAAAATCGCCTCCTCTCGGGCGAATCATTACATAGAGTTTGACATGAAGATGCTTACGTGCCAAACGAATCAATCCAGCCGATGGAGTTGTACCCCCCTCAAACATCCCACCACATAATTCTACACGGCCAGCACCTGCATTTTGAGCAGTTAGGCAAGATTCTAAAGAAAAACTACAAATTTCGAGCATGTCTTATATTTTTTGTGACACAAATTTGAAAGTTGCGTTACGCTGTTAGTTCACGAAAAACTTCCTCAATACCTTTTCCGCCTTGTTTGAGTTCGGAAAGGGTACCATTAGCTACAATTTTTCCTCGATTAATAATCACTACGCGGTCGCAGATAGCTTCTACTTCCTGCATAATATGGGTGCTAAAAATAACTGTTTTATTTCGCCCAACCGATTTTATCAATTCTCGAATTTCTACCAATTGATTGGGGTCAAGACCAGTAGTAGGCTCATCTAGAATTAGCACATCTGGGTTATGAATAAGAGCTTGTGCTAAACCCACACGTTGGCGATAGCCTTTAGATAATTGACTAATTTTTTTATGTTTTTCTAAATCTAAACCCACCATTTTGATGGTTTCGGCTACTTTAATTTCTAAAGTTTTACATCTTAAACCATAAAGCGAACCCACAAATTCAAGAAATTCACGCACATACATATCCAAATAAAGTGGATTATGCTCAGGCAAATATCCAATGCTCTTTTTTACTTCCATGGGCGATATTTTTACATCGAAACCATTAACCACAGCCGAACCATCGGTGGCAGGTAGATAGCCCGTAAGGATTTTCATCGTCGTAGATTTTCCTGCACCATTGGGGCCCAAAAAGCCAACGATTTCGCCCTTGGCAACTTCGAAAGATATATCATCAACGGCACGTTGGGTGCCATAAACTTTACTTAGATTTTGAATTTTTATTGACATGTGATAGTCGCTAGACCACCGACCACGGTCGATAGTTTTTGTTTATTTGAAACAATAACGCAAAAATAGGTTTTCTGGTGAAAACTTTTCTGAAAAAATAGTCTTCGATGTGGTTTTTGGTTAAATTTGATAAACTCAACCTTACAAACTAATGAAAAAACTTCTTTTTTGGGGCTTATTTCTAAGCCTATCTGTTGTATTCGCACAAGAAAAAAACGTAAAAATGGGAATCGTAGGCATGACCCACGACCACGTTTATCAAATCTTACACAATCCTAATCGAGCAGGAGTAGAAATTGTAGGTTTTGCCGAGCCCAATAAAGAATTGGCCTTAAGATTATTGAAGAAGTATAATTTGCCCGAAAGTCTTTGGTTTTCGAGCCTCGAAGAAATGATAACCAAAGCCAAACCCGAAGCGGTTTGTGATTTTAGAAGTATCATTGAGCACCTCGAAACCGTACAAAAATGTGCTCCCAAAGGCATACATGTAATGGTTGAAAAACCGCTTGCTGTAAACTTTGCCCATGCTAAAGAAATGGAAGCCTTGGCTAATAAACACCATATTCAATTATTAACTAACTATGAAACTACTTGGTACGCCAGCAATCATCAGACTTTTCGAATGATTCATGAGCAAAATGCTATTGGGGATATAAGAAAAGTGGTTATTCATGATGGACATCGTGGGCCCAAAGAGATTGGGGTTAGCAATGAATTTTTTAGTTGGCTTACTGACCCCATAAAAAACGGCGGTGGAGCAATTATTGATTTTGGTTGTTATGGTGCGGATATTATGGCTTGGCTTATGAAGGGTGAAAGACCTACTTCTGTGACAGCCATTACACAAACTATTAAACCAGAAATATATCCAAACGTTGACGATGAAGCGACGATTGTGGTAACTTACCCTAAAGCTCAAGGAATTTTTCAAGGTTCTTGGAATTGGCCTTTTGATAGAAAAGACATTGAAGTTTATGGAAAAACAGGCTATGTTTTTGCCGATAAATCGCCTCAAATGACAATCAGAAAAGGCGATAGAAATGCACTTCCCGAAGAAAAAATTGCCGTAACACCTCTCGAAACACCCATGAACGATGCTTTTACTTACTTTGCTGCGGTGGCACGTGGTAAAGTAAAATCAGAAAACGATTTGGGTTCTTTAAAGATAAACATGGTAGCGATGGAAATTTTAGATGCTGCCGTGAAATCATCAAAAACTGGGAAGACGGTTGTGTTGAAATAAACAGCGATTAAAATCGCCTAAATGAGGATATAAAAATAGTTATATAACAAGAAAGCCCATCAGCAATGATGGGCTTTCAAAATATCTTATTTCAAGAATTATGCTTTTGCTTCTTCAGCAGTTTCAGCCGATGGTACAAATAATTCTGGCATAGTAGCCGAAAGAATATTATACCAAGTAATGATTTTTTTCACATCTGAAGCATATACACGCTCACGGTCGAACTCAGGCATAATTGCACCAAAAAGGTCAAAAACTTGAGCATTTGAAGCATTTTTGAAGTCGAAATCAACTTTCTCTCCGTGAATTTCACGAGCCTTCAAGAAAATATCACTTAAAGGAATTGACGTATTTGGGTCTTCAGTATAAATAGAAATGTCTTTCAATACCGATACACGAGCATTTGAACTTACCATTTCTTTTTGCTTTTTGTCATCGAGTGTTTCAACAATCACCCCACCACGTCCGGGTTTCAAAATTCTATACAAACCGCTTTTACCTGAAATGTGGGCAATATCTCTTAATAATTCCATTTGATAAATTATATTGTTTTTGTTTAGTTGTTTGTCAATCAACGACATTCAACGATATTTCTTTAATTTCTTTCGGCGTTATTTATAACGGTGCAAAAGTACAAATTATTTCGTAAAAGACAGATTCATCTCTTCGATTGCTTGCAATATTTCATCACGCCCAAGACGTCTTTCCGATGAAGTAATGAAATATTGAGGAATTTTCGTCCAGCTCAATAGCATCGTTTTTTTAAATAACTCAACGTTTTTCTCCGCAGTAAGCCCTCCAACTTTATCTGCTTTCGTAAAAATTAGACAAAAAGGCACATCACGCTCACCCAAGAAATCGAGAAATTCTAAATCAACTCTTTGTGGTTCGTGGCGAATATCAATCAACACAAACACACAAACAAGGCTTTCTCGATTAGCTAAATAATTTCCAATCATATCGCCCCATTTTTCTCGTTCGTTTTTAGGAGCTTTGGCAAATCCATAGCCTGGCAAATCAACAATATAGTACTTTTTATTAATCTCGAAGTGATTAATAAGTTGCGTTTTCCCAGGAACTTGTGAGGTTTTGGCTAGGTTTTTATTACCCGCCAGCATATTTATTAACGAAGATTTCCCAACGTTCGAACGGCCAATGAAGGCATATTCGGGTTTGGTTGGCGGCGGACATTTTCGATAGTCGGCGGCACTCGTAACAAACTTCGCTTCTATTAATTTTGGAGTTTTCATATTACTAACATATCACCTTTTTTACTGATTCTTGCATGAAGACAGCTTAGAAACCTGTCCTACAAAATCAAAAAGGAGAAAGAATTTAGCACAAAGGTACTCAATTTCTTTCTCCTTTCGGTGATTATTTATTTGAAGTCTTACTTTATCTCTAACTCAAATGGCATTCTGGCTTGAATTTTATCCATGCTTTGAAGATTTTTGAGTTGCTTGGCATACGGAGCAAAATCGCCTAAATACGCTTTAAGTTTTGCATCTTCTTGGTCATTACCAAATTTTTCGATGAGTGTCTCAATACTTGATTTTTGTATTGGAAGATATTTTACTCTATAATCGCCCTCTTTTAGTTTAGCTTTTTGTGCTGCTACTTTAATAGCCACATCAATACCACCCAAAATATCCACCAATCCGTTGGCTTGGCCTTGTGAGCCTGTCCAAACACGACCACTTGCAAGACTTTTCAATTTCTCTACACTCATGTGGCGGCCTTTGGCAGCTTTAGAAGTAAAGCTTTCGTAACCTTTATTCACCCCATTTTGAATCATATTTTTCTCTGCATCAGTCATTGTGCGAGTAGCAGATGGGAAATTGGCATATTCGTGAGATTTCACGCCATCAAACGTTACACCTAACTTTTCGTTCATCAACTTCTCCACATTAAACATCACCCCAAAAATACCAATCGAGCCTGTGAGTGTAGTTGGCTGAGCCACAATGGTATCGCAACCCATTGCCATGTAATACCCTCCCGAAGCAGCATAATCGCCCATTGAAGCAATGACTGGTTTTACTTTTTTAGTCAATTCTACTTCTCTCCACATCACATCAGAAGCCAAGGCACTTCCACCACCTGAATTGATACGTAATACAATCGCTTTGATTTTACTATCTTTTCGGGCTTTTTGCAATTCTTTTACGATAGTTTCCGAGCCAATTGTACCATCTTGACTTTCGCCCGAAAGAATATCTCCTTCACCGACAATTACTGCAATACGGTTTGAGTTACTACCTTCTTTTACCAATTTATCGGCTTTGAGGTATTTATTTAAAGTTATGTATTCTATCTTTTTATCTTTTTCAGAACCTAATTCGTGGCGAAGTGCGGTTTCGAATTCATCCCAATAGCCAGTGTTTGTTAGAATTTTGTACTTCACTGCATCTGATGGCTCTTGAATCAAGGCTTTATTGAGAATTGTATTTACTTCTTCCAAAGAAAGCTTACGTGCTGATGCAATATCTCCGTAAAAATTATTAGCGATATCTGAGATGAACGATTGCGTTTGCTCGCGATTTGCATCACTCATTTTTGTCAAGAAAAATGGCTCTACTGCACTTTTATATTCACCCACACGGAAAATTTCGGGTTTTATACCAATTTTCTCAAAAAGGCCTTTCATGAAAGTATAGTTGGCACTCAAACCATTAAAATCTACGCCTCCAGCTGGAGTTATATAGCTTTTATCTGCTACTGAAGCTAAATAAATGCCACCTTCAGTCATGGTTTCGGCATAAGAGTAAATAAACTTATTTGACTTCTTAAAATCTAACAAATATTCTCTCACCTCTTTCAAAGTAGCAAAACCGGCCATCGGGTTTTCAGCTTTTAAATAAATTCCCTTGATGTTCGGGTCGATTTTTGCATTAGCCAAAGCTTCTTTGATTTGTGGCAAACTTACTTGGCCCGGTGAATTTCCGCCCGATAAAATATCATTCAGTGGGTCTTCTTCTGGAGCGTTTTCACGGATTACTTGATTCAAATCGAGTTTAAGTACTGAATTTGCAGCAACTTCAGTTTTAGTGTCAGAACTCGACATCAAACTTCCGATTCCTAGTAACAAAAAGAAGCTAAGAACTGTGAAAAGAAAGATACCGACAATCGTTGCAAAAACATATTTCAAAAATTGTAACATATACGGTTATAGTTTATTATTTTATTTCTGTTTACAAAAATATATGTATATACAGAAAAGTAAGTTTAGTATTTGATAGATGGAGGATATTAATTATGAGTTATGAATTATAAGTGCCGAATTATTTTTTTAATCTAGTATTAGAGACAAGGTATGCCTTGTCTCTACACTTAATTTATGCTTTATGAAGGGCATCTGCAATCTTACGGTCGTTTGATAGACGCGGAACCTTGTTCTGTCCACCTAATTTTCCTTGTGAACGCATGTAATCAATAAATGCATTTTTGGGAAGTGATGTAATGACCAATTTACGAAGAATACTTCCTGTAATTAGGTCATCATAGTACACATTCAGTTCGGTCATTCGCTTATCTAAATCGTTATTGAACTGCTCTATATCTCTTGGAGGAACAGCAAACTCAATCAGCCATTCATGATAAGGCAAACCTTCGGCTGGCGTAACCATTGGTGCGACTGTAAATTCAACTATTTCTACTTCGGGTTGTCGTTCGCAAGCATATTTCATGGCTTTTTCAACTTCTTCGCCAATCACGTGTTCGCCAAAAGCTGAAATATAATGTTTGATACGCCCTGAAACAATTACTCTGTAAGGATTCAGGGATACGAATTTCACTGTATCCCCAATCGAATATCCCCAAAGTCCAGCATTATTATTCACAATAAGAGCATAATTTTTACCCAATTCTACTTGTTCGATGCTCAAACGAGTAGGCTTTTCATTGAAAAACTCTTCTGCGGGAATAAACTCATAGAAAATACCAGTATTAAGCAATAACAACATTCCTTCGTTGTTTTGCTTATCTTGGTAAGCAAAAAATCCTTCTGAAGCAGGAAATAGCTCAACCGAATCGATTTTCTTTCCGATAGATTCGAATAGTTTCGCACGATATGGTTCGAAGTTTACTCCCCCATAAACGAATAAATCGAATGTTGGAAAAACATCTTTAATCTTTTTACCCGTACGAGCCTGAATACGGTCGAAATACATCTGCACCCATGGTGGAATGCCCGAAATAAGGCTCATAGGTTGATTGATGGTTTCATCAATGATTTTTTCCAATTTCGTTTCCCAGTCTTCAATACAATTTGTTTCGTAAGAGGGTAAACGATTCGCTTGTAAATAAGCAGGAACGTGGTGCGTAGAAATTCCCGACAAACGACCAGTTTTAATACCTGCTTTTTCGGTCATTTCTGGACTTCCTGAAAGAAAAATGAGCTTATTATCTAAAAATTTAGAATTACCTGTTTCGTGAATATAATTCAAGAGGGCATTTCGTGCCGAACTGATATGATTATCAATAGAATCTTTCGAAATTGGAATATACTTTGTACCTGAAGTAGTACCCGAAGTTTTGGCAAAATAAAGCGGTTTCCCATTCCAAAGTATATTTTCTTCACCTTCGGTTACTCGCTTGATATAGGGTTTAAGGTCTTCGTAATCACGAATCGGAACGGCCTGTTTGAAATCATCATACGAATGAATGTCTTTGAAATGATGGTCACGACCGAAAACTGTTTGAGCAGCTTGGCTTACTAATTTTTCTCTCCATTCGGCTTGTACTTCCGCCGAACGAGCCATCCACTTCTTTTGCTGTGCAACCACATACGCTGCTATGGGTTTACTAAGTATCGAACGAACTCCCATGTTCTATGATTTATGTTCCTGCTCTTTTCTCTGGTTAGTATAATGTGTCGAGTAGCAAAGATAGTATTTTTTTCGTTTAACGAATTACTTCGCCCTTAAGCATGACATAAAACCGCGATTTTATGAACAATATTACAAAAACAAGTATTTCTTGAACAATAACAACAATGCTTTTTTTGTTATAAAAACAGGTGTTTGATAAGTAAATATGCTTATAAAGTACCTATTTTATTGAAAAATCGACGCATACTTGAAAAACCTGCACCTCAAAAGAGCATACTTTTCTGTTTTTCAATACTTTTTCAACTTTTTAGAAATATTTTGCAAATAATAGTTGTAAATTTGCGACCAAATTAAAATTATAAACCCATTAAAGCTTTAAAATGGCTGGATTGTTTAACTTCCTCACGAGTGACATCGCGATTGACTTGGGTACGGCAAATACCCTCATTATCTACAAAGACCAAATCGTTGTAGATGAACCTTCTATCATTGCTTTGGATAAAATTACTGGAAAAGTGTTGGCGATAGGACACAAAGCGATGCAAATGCACGAAAAAACCAATGAAAATATAAAAACTATTCGTCCACTCAAAGATGGTGTAATTGCCGATTTTACCGCCGCTGAATTAATGATTCGTGGTATGATTAAAATGATTGAGACGGGTCGTAGTTGGTTTTTCTCTCCTTCACACCGTATGGTTATTTGTATTCCATCGGGTATTACTGAGGTTGAGAAACGTGCGGTAAAAGACTCTGCCGAACACGCAGGTGCCAAAGAAGTTTATATGGTTCACGAGCCAATTGCTGCGGCTATCGGTATTGGTATTGATATTGAGCAACCTAATGGCTCAATGATTGCCGACATTGGTGGAGGTACAACAGAGATTGCAGTTATTGCACTTTCGGGTATCGTTTGTGAAGCTTCGGTTCGTATTGCGGGTGACTTGTTTACAAGAGATATTGTTGACTATATGCGTCGTGAGCATAATTTGCTTATCGGTGAACGTTCGGCTGAATTTATTAAAATTCAAGTTGGTGCAGCATTGCCAGACTTAGATAATCCTCCAGCAGATATCGAAATCCGTGGCCGTGACTTGATGACGGGTATTCCGAAAGAAATTAAAGTAACTTATAGTGAGATTGCTTACGCTCTTGATAAATCTATTTCGAAAATCGAAGAAGCTATCATGCGTGCATTGGAGATGTCGCCACCAGAACTTTCTGCCGATATCTACGAAAATGGTATTTATTTGACAGGTGGTGGAGCATTGCTTCATGGTTTAGATAAGCGTTTGGCAATTAAAACAAAACTTCCTATTCACGTAGCTGATGACCCACTTCGTGCGGTTGTGCGTGGAACAGGTGAGATTTTGAAAAATATCGAAAAATACAGAGCAGTTATAGTTCAGTAAACTTTTTTGAGTTCTGAATTCTGAGTTTTGAGTCTTTCAGGAGCTTACATTTAAGTTAGCTCTGAAAATAATAGCAAAAAATTGAATAGCTCTTGAAGTTATTCAATTTTTTTATTATCAAGATACACTCGAAGCTGTTACTCAGAACTCAGAATTCTAAACTAAGAAAAACATGTCGCAACTCTTCCGACTCATATTTCGCATACGAAATTTTCTTTTGTTTGCTATTCTCGAACTTGTCAGCTTTTGGTTGCTCGTGAAGAACAATCATTATTGGGATGTTTCGTTTTTTAACACATCCAACTACTACGCTGCCAAAACACTCGAAAGCTCGAATTATGTAAAAAATTACATGAATCTTGGCAACATAAACGACCAATTAATTGCCGAAAATGCTCAATTAAAAAAAGCAGTTGCTACTATGCAATCACTAAAGCCAAGAGAAGGAGAATACTATAAAGTAGATTCGGCTTTTGCTCGTAGATTTGAATTTAAAGTAGCTAAGGTGGTCAATAATACCGTTGGCTTATCGAAAAACTATTTGACTATTGATAAAGGTACCCTCGATGGTATTGAGCCAGGTATGGGCGTTATTTGCCCACAAGGGGTAGTAGGAACTGTCATGCAGTGCTCAGAACACTTCTCACGTGTGTACTCCATTCTTCACTCAGAATCGAAGGTTTCTTCTGAAGTTAAGAATACGACACTTCGTGTGAAAAACGATAAAGCTTTAGGTATTGCAGAGTGGGGTGGTTTGAATCCTAAAATTATTAACCTAAATACGATTGACCGCTTTAAGCCAATCAAACAAGGTGACTCGGTGGTTACTTCTGAGCAAAACGTTATTTACCCATCAGGTACGATGATTGGTAAGATTCGTAAACTGAGTGCCAAACAAGACCAAGCCTTCTTCGATATTGAGGTTGAATTGGCAACTGATTTCCGTAACTTGTCATACGTTTATATCGTAAACAACAAGTTGAAAAAAGAACAAGATTTATTAGAGCAATCAACTACCGAAGAAAAGAAATGAATTCTCAGACGGTCATAAAATTAGTTTTTACCTTCATCATATATTTAGTATTACAAATTGTAGTTCTACGCAATTTTGTATTCTTTGATGTAGCCTTTTGTTTTGTATATATAGCCTGTATTTTACTTTTACCCGATGATATTGCTCCAGTTTGGGTCATACTGATAAGCTTTTTGATAGGTTTATTGGTAGATATTTTCTATAATACTGCTGGTGTTCATGCCTCGGCGAGTGTGATGGTCGGCTATTTACGTACTTACATTATTAAATTTTTGTTTCCTACCAAAGGCGTTGAAAATGAAATTACGATTTCATTAAAAGAAATGGGCAGTGAGCGTTTTGTGAGATACGTAGCCATTCTTACAATTATTCACCACTCAATGTTATTTTTTGTTGAAGCTGGTGGTTTTCAGTTCTTCTTGATTACTATCTTGAAAATTATTTGTAGCGTAATTTTTACTACGTTTTTAATTATCATCTTGCAATATGTGCGTGGAAATTAATCTTTTCCACGCATAATTTTTCTGCCACACTACTTCTTTATAAGCACTTTTAAAGCCATACGGCTCTACAGCCACTCTTAATTACTTGTTTGTTTGATTCCGGATTTGTGTGAAATTATGATGAAATCGTTTAAAAGCTTTCCTTTCCAAAGCCTTCCTTTTATTTTACTTTTTTTTATTTCTTTTTCCTTTATTGCCTGTCAAAATAATGGTTCAACTAGCGAAACTAAACCTATTGATAGTGTAGCTCTGAAAAAAGAAGAAGCACGTATAAAAAAAGAAATTAATGCTGATAAAAAAGCAGCTCTAATTGAGCAAATTATTCAACAAAAACTAAAAGAAGGTTTCAACGGAAATATCTTAGTTGCTCAAAAAGGAGTAATTATTTATCAAAATGCCTTTGGTTTTGCCAATTTTGAAGATACTCTTAGAAATAATCTTCAATCGAAATTCCAATTAGCCTCTTTATCTAAAACATTCACAGCGGTGGCTGTTATGAAGTTAGCTGAACAAGGTAAATTAGGACTTGATTTTACCGTAAAAGACTATTACCCAAATTTCCCATACGATGGCATTACGATTCGTAGTTTGCTTTGTCATCGTTCGGGTTTACCGTTTTATCAATATACCTTCGATAAAACTGTCAGACAGTCAAAGGTGTATCCAACAAATCAAGAAATCATGACTTGGTTTGCCAATGCACAGCCTACTCCTAGTAGATTTAATCTCCCTGACCATTATTTCGGTTATAATAATACTAACTTTGCTATTTTAGCAGCATTGGTTGAGAAAGTAACTAACAAATCATTTGAGGCTTATATGCGTGAAAGTATCTTCTTACCTTCGGGCATGAAAAATACTTTTGTGGTTACTACGAAAAATGATTCTATAAATATTAATCGCACGATTGGGTATCAATATGGTCGAAGAGTAGCAAAAGATTATTATGATGATATTACGGGTGATAAGGGGGTTTATTCGACCTTGGGAGACCTTCTTCTTTGGTATAAAGCATTAAGAAACAATACTTTAATTAGTAAGGAATCTTTCCGCGAAATGATAATGCCACGCAGTTTTGAGTTTCCAGGACTTAGAAATTATGGCTACGGATTTAGACTTTGGGTGAATGCGAAACAACAAACCGACTATGTTTATCACACTGGTTGGTGGAAAGGCTATAATACGATTATGTTTTTTGACCCACGTGAAGATTTTGTAATAATTCTGTTGAGTAACCGCTATAATCGAACGGTGTATAATATCAAACAACTCATTGAAGTTATGCACGGTGGTAGCTCAACAATGGAAGAAAGTATTTTAGATGAATAAAACTGATTTTATCAAATAAAGCCAATGTGCCACATCTCTTATTAAGGTGTGGCATATTTATTTAACAAATCCTTCATCCTGACATCAAAACTTTGAAAGTATATTTGTGGCTCATACATTATACTTTTATCATTGAACTTGTTTAAGATTATTTATGCGGAAAAATAGATGCTCAAGAAAGAGGTAATTTTGTTTTGCGAAGCAAAATATCCAAATCAAATGAGCAATTTAGACAAAGATAGAATTAAAACCTATATTCTTCCATATTTAAGCCAAGGTAAACGAGGTAAAAATTTAACTGAAGATAAACGTATAATTATTGTTGTATCTATTTTCCATCGTTTGAAAACGGGCAGCGTCGGCTGTCCTATTCCAATGGAGAGAATTGCGGTTGGAGAAATATTTTACTGAAAAATATAGTTATGCATCAGTATTTTATCGCCGCGGCGAATCGTCACTTCAACAGATGGAGTAATGATGGTTCATGGAAAAGAAAGTGGATTGGTTTATTAGGGAAATATAAGAATCATTTAGACTTATCAAGTATTCAATTAGATGGTTCTCAAACCAGAGCGAAAAGATGTGGAAATAAAGTTTAGCAGAAATAAGGCAACAATTAACACAATTGATAGATTGGCTTGACCAAGCTAATATTAGAACCGAAGGATTATTTCTAAATGCAGATGCTGGGCGGTTCGCCTCTGCGATTTGATAGTTAGGAGTGTAGGCAAATATGTTCTAAGCATCATATTGAAGCTAAAATATAGCTTTCAATAAAAGAAATGGAGCTATTGAAAGCAGAAACGAATATTTAGATGAACTTTTATATGAAAATCGTTATGTCATAGAAAGGGTTTTTGCTTGGTTGGAAGCTTTTAAAACTTTGCTTATTAGATACGAAACGACGGCAATATATTGGTTAAATCTGAATATTATAGGAATAGTGGTGTGTTTTGTCCGAAAAATATCCAGTAAAATAAAATCTTAAACAAGTTCACAATGAATAGATAAAAAAAAAGCTAATTTTAATTATTACTCTTTTGGATGATTTGCAATATGTGCTTTGCTCAAAGAGGGTCTTTGAGGGGTACGGGCAAAATTATAACTCGAAATTTTGATATCAAAGATTTTGATAAAGCGTCGATTGAAGAATTTTGGTGGTAAAGTTGAAATAGAAATCGGAAAGACATTTTCAATAAAAGTTGAGATTGATGAAAATTTAGAGCCATGATTTGAAGTAAAAAAAGAACTTCCCGAAAAAAAGCATTACACCCTACTGGCCATCGCTTTTGATGGTGGCTTCAATTCTAAAGCAACTTTCAACCGAGAACTTAAAAAGTTTACAGGGCAATTGCCGATTAGATTTGAAGAAACCTAAATCTAAAAAACAAAGCCCCTGTTCATAAATGAGCAGGGGCTTTACTATAGTAAAACAATTTGGGATTTCTTATTTCAAAGAAGCAATCAGTTTTTCGTTCAAAGCTACGTAGTCATCGTTTTTGCCAGCTTTAGCTAATTCAATACCTTTTGTTGCGGTAGCAATTGCTCCAGCCTTGTCACCAGATTTTGCTTGGATTTTTGCTTTTAGGTGAACCATCCAGTAGGCACTTGGTTGTGCTTCGATAGCTTTGTTTACCCATGCTAAAGCCTTATTTAAGTCTTTGCCATTATCAAAATAATAACTTGCCGCAGCAAAATATGGGCGATTATCAACATTCATGGCGTTGTCAATTGATGCCATGATTTTGGTATCAATATCTGCTTCTACTGGAATGCTTACCGCAGTTTTTTCCCAGAGGATTTGAATGTTTGCAGAAGCAGGCAATACATCACCAATCATGATGGTAAATGATTCGATGTGCATCGGTAAACTCATAGATTTTACTTTGAAACGAGCAACATCTTCTTCTGTTTTATAACCGCTCAAACCACCATTGTTTACACCTTTATTTAAGATAATTTCCCATTCGTTTTGGTTTGGAATAGAGTAAAGAGCATACGAACCAGCTTTCACAGCTACTCCACCTACTTTTACGTCTTCGCCAAAAGTTACTTTCGTAGCACCATTGGCTCCTGTTCTCCACATTTTTCCGAAAGGAACTAAATCACCGAAAACTTTACGGCCTTTAGCTAACGGACGAGAATAATTTACTTCGATTGATGAAAGTGCAAAATCTTGTTTAATAGTTTGAGTTGGGCTTGGGGCTGGTGTTTTTACACCTTGTGCCATTGCACCCATTGATACAAAAAGAGAGAATAGTAAAACGATTTTTTTCATTTTTAATTGAGATTGTGTTTGAATACGTATAACGACGAAAACAGCAAAATGTTTTTTTTCTACTAAAAAAATCCCCCTTTGAAGGGGGTAGGGGGATGTAATTTAAATAGCAAACTATACCAAACTTATTTTCTTTCCAGTTTGTGCAGCTTCATAGATAGCCATTAAAATTTTCATATCTCGTTTACCCTCTTCTCCATCAATATGGCTTGGAAATTTACCAGTTTCGATAAATTCTTTACAAATAGCCTCCATCATTACTGTTTGATGGTGGACTACTGGTAGTTTCAAAGAACCATCATTTGTGCTTCCTTTGATTGGACCATAGCTGTAAGCAGGGCTTAGTTGCACCCAACCTTTGTCGGCCGAAACGTAGAGTTGTTCGATATTTGATTTATAAGAAGTAAAGCCATTAACAATGGTACCACCCGGAAATTCCATTTGCCACGAAACGCATTCTTCTACATCCTTAAAGCGTTCTTTATCGGTAATTGGCCCAAATTGTGCTGTTACCCAAAGGGGTTCTTCTCCTGTTACATAGCGAGAGGCCTGCACGCAATAAATACCCACATCCATCAATGGGCCACCTCCAGCCATGGCTTTTTTGAGTCGCCATTGGGTTGGGTCGCCAATGGTAAAGCCAAAGTTGGTTTGGATGAATCTTACATTACCTTTTTCCTTTTTCTGACCAATACGCATGATTTCTTGTGTGTGCGGCTCAAAATGCATACGATAACCAATGCCCAACTGAACGCCTGCCTCTTTACAAGCTTTAATCATCGCCTCACATTCAGCAACAGAATTAGCCATTGGCTTTTCACACATTACATGTTTGCCCGCTTTGGCTGCTCGAATTACAAATTCAGGGTGCAAAGAGTTTGGTAAAACCACATACACAATATCAACGGCTTTGTTTTTGGCTATTTCATCAAAGTTTTGGTAGTTGTATACGCTTTCTTTGGGCAAATTATACTTTTTCGACCATTCCTCTGCTTTGGCTGGAGAACCAGTAACAATGGCAGCTAAATAACAGTTTTTAGCATTTTCTAAAGCAACTGCTAATTGATTTTTGGCGTAGCTCCCCAAACCAACGAGGGCAATACCCAGTTTTTTATCATCTTTTTTTGAACCTGCTTCTGGAATGGCCATAACTGATGGAATAGCAAAGGCAGCTGCACTAGTACCGAGTCCGATTCCAAGGTTTTGGAGGAATGAGCGTCGAGATTGATTTTCAGACATTTCTTTAGTAAATTAGGGGTGAATTTTAAGAATATTTATGCAGTTTTGTGTAATTTATTTACATCAGAATCTGTTTCTAAAAGTACAAACTAAATTATAAAATCGAAAGTAGAAAAGTGGAAGAAAAGAAAATTCAAAATAGTCAATCAACAATTCGTACACCAATTGTCGTTGCAACAACATTGGTGGTTGGCATTCTGATTGGAGCAACTTTTTTTGGTGGACGTAGGGTAGGTGGAGATATTTCTCGTAGTTCAAATAAATTCAAAGAGATTCTGACTTACATCAATCGAAGTTATGTAGATAGTGTAAACACTGATTCACTGGTTGATTATTCGATTACGAAAATGCTCGAAAAACTCGACCCTCATACGTATTATTTCCCACCCCAAGAAGCTGATATTGCTCGATCGCAGCTTGAAAGTGGATTTGATGGTATTGGTATCGAATTTAATGTTTTCAATGACACACTTTATGTCGTTACGCCACTCACAGGGGGGCCATCAGAAACAGTAGGTATTCAAAGTGGAGATGCTATCATTAAAGCAAATGGAAATAAATTGACAGGAAAAGATGCTAGTAGTGCTAATATTTTTGCTAATCTGCGAGGGAAGCGAGGTACTGAAGTAAAACTCGAAGTGAAACGCCGTGGATTTAAAGATTTACTAAAATTTACGGTAGTAAGAGATAAAATCCCACAATATTCGGTCGATGCAGCATATTTAATGGAGGATAAGAAAACGGCTTATATTAAAATTAATCGTTTTACAGAAACTACTTACGATGAATTTAAGCAACATATGACCGACCTCAAAAAGCAAGGAATGAAACAATTATTGCTTGATTTGAGAGGAAATCCAGGTGGTTATATGGATAGAGCAACCGATATTGTTGATGAACTGGTTGGTGGAAAAGATGTGATTGTTTATACAGATGGCAAGGATTCTCGGAATAATAGAAAAACCTATGCTGGTAATGATGGCATGTTTGAGAAAGGAGCCATTGTGGTGATGGTTGATGAAGGAAGTGCCTCTGCCTCTGAAATCGTTTCAGGTTCATTACAAGATTATGACCGTGCTTTGATTGTTGGCCGACGAACATTCGGAAAAGGTTTAGTGCAACAGCCTATTCAACTTTCAGATGGTTCGGAGCTTCGCCTTACAATCTCTCGATATTATATTCCTAGTGGACGAAGCATTCAGAAACCATACGAAAAAGGGCATTTAGAAAATTATGAACACGAACTCGATGAGCGTGGAAAATCGGGTGAATATTTTATAGCCGATAGTATCAAAAATAACCCTAAAATGCGATTTAAAACCAAAGGTGGTAGAGTTGTGTATGGTGGTGGCGGTGTAACACCCGATATTTTTGTGCCGAGAGATACCAGCCATATTACCAAGTATTTACTCGAACTTTATGGTAAAAATATCCTGCGTGAATATGCCCTTAATTATGCAAATACCAATAGAAAAACACTAGAAAAGCAAGCATTTACTGCTTTCTTGAAAGATTTTGTTATTAGTGATGTCATGCTTGAAGAAGTAAAGAAAATGGCAGTAAACGCCGAAGTAAAATTCAATGCTTCTGAATATGCTCGCTCAAAAGAGTTTATCAAGTTGCAAATAAAGGCCAATATTGCTCGCCATGTTTGGCAGCGAAATATGAAGAATGGATTAAATAATGAGTATTACCAAATTATTTATAGCCAAGACCCGCTCTTCCAGACTGCAATTAAGCAATTTGTAAAAGCCGAAAAATTGGAAAAGGATAAAAAGATTTAAAATAATAAAGGCGAGGGTTCAAATCCTCGCCTTTTGTTTATGTTATTTTTTGCGTTTCTTAGATAAATTATATCCAAAGCCTAAATTTGCCCTAAATACTCCTAAGTCAAAGTTGCTATTGGCATAAGGAGAAAGTTCGAAAACCACTTGAAGCCCTGGTAATTGTTGAATAGGGTAGGTTCGAACACCAAAATTAAGACTATAACCTTCTAATGGCTTTTGTTTCGAAGCATCGGGGTTTAAATAATTCAAAAAGTTTGCCTTTACGCCGGCTCCTATATAAAACTTAGCTCGTTCGCCTTTGCTTACGTTAAACATTGGGGTAACTTCGGTGCTCAATGATGAAAAATAAGAGTTCATCTGAAAGCGAAAATCAGCCCAGAATGGTTTATCGGGGTTTGAGGCTACAGAAAATACAGAGTTGAATGGGTAATATGTAAAAGTTTGGGCCTGAGAAAAATGGGCAGTGGCAGCAAATAAAGTAATTAATAGTAGTTTTTTCAGCATGCTAGAGGGGTTATCATGATACAAAACTAACAAGAAAGCCGATTAAATAATATCATTTTCTAAAATTAGCCCTTCTTTCGCTTTACTATTTTGTTCATCTACCAAGCGATTGATTTCTTTAATGACTTCGAAAAATACCGACAATTTTTCAGCAGGAATTTGTTCTTGAATCATTTTATTGAAAATAATTACGCCTTCACGAGAAAAACTACGCTTTTTTCTTCCCTCTTCAGTTAAGAAAACTCTCACAAAACGCTTATCATCGGGGTCTATTTCTCGGTAAATCCAACCTTTTTCTTCCAGTGTTTTGAGCATACGAGTAAGGCTTCGTGGCTCCATTCCAATCGAAGGTCCAATTTTTGTAGCAGGAGTACCTTTTTCAGAGTCGATATTGAGCAACACATAGCCAATTGCCATGGTCATATCGTTGGGGTTAGCATACGCATTATACATACGCGAAATAGAGTGCCAAGCCCATTTTATGTAAAAATCAACTGTTTTTTCCTTCTTCATTGGTGTTTTTTGCTTCGAATCTATACAAAAGTAACAAAAAAACAGTATGCAGGCATACTGTTTTAAAGTTTTTTTATTGAGCAAAAACTATTTTCTTAAAAAACTATGATTTTAGTCAATTTCTGCGGTTTTGATTTTAGCATTGAATACGTAAGTCTTCTTACCGCTAGGTTGAATGAAGTTTACGATATTGGTTTGGTCATCGAAAAGCTCTTGCATTATGCTATTGTAGATGATATTACCCTTAAAATCAGGGCTATTCGGAATTTCTACATAAACCCAAGTCGCATCACCTTCCATTTCCTTACCTAAAATCGACATCGCCTTTTTTTGTTTTTGGGGCGTAACAATCATAAAATGTTGCTGAACGTATTTACTCAAAATTGCATCACTATTATCATTTTTTCCACCAATCATTACTTTTTGCCCATTATTGGCTTTCGTAAGAGCAGTCTCTAAATCATCGGTAAACATACGAATACTAATCTCCAAAGATTTTTCTTTAGGATTGTATTGAATTTCTGTCAACGAAGTATGAAAGGCATGAACGATTTTAGTTTTTCTACTAATAGAGTGGTCAGCCGATCTATCAATAAAAATTGTGGCTGGATTAAATATCGTTAGCCCTAAAAAAGCAATTAAAATCTTAATCATTTCTTACTTAAACAAAGCCTTGAATGTATCATTGAACAACACAAGAATCATCAAAGTGAGAAGGATGAAAGTACCAATTTGTTGGGTACGTTCCATAAATTTCTCTGATGGTTTGCGGCGTGTAATCATTTCATAAAGTAAAACCAAAACATGGCCACCATCAAGTGCTGGAATTGGTAAAGCATTCATAAATGCTAAGCCCATTGATAATAAGCCAGTTAAGCCCCAAAATCTTTCCCAGTCCCACGATTTGCCATACATTTGTGCTAAACCAACTGGGCCGCTTACAGCATTTCCTGCTGAAATATGTCCTTTAAAGATGCGGCCAAAACCTTGGATTTGGTTTGGAATAACCGATAAGGCATCTTTCGCACCTGTAATAAATGATTCACCAAATGTCAGTGTGCGTTTGCTAGATATTAATGTAAATTCCGAAGTAAAACCAATCGTACCTTCTTTGGTTACTTCTGGTGAAATTTGTAATGTTTTTCCTGCTCTTTCAACGCTTAAGTTTACTTTTTTACCAGCGAATTTCTTTAAAGTTGCTTGAAAATCTTGGAAGCAAACCGTTGTGATGGTGTCAATTTTCAAGATTTTATCACCTGCTTTCAACCCTGCAGCTTCGGCTGGCATTCCTTTAGCAATTTCGCCCACTTTAAATGGATAAATTGGCTCCATGAATGGAATTTTGCTGGCTACTTTGTCAATCAAATCGTTTGGTACAGGAATCTCTTTGATTTCACCATTGCGTTCAATCGTGAAATTGGTGTTTTCTTGCATTAATGCCGCACGAACATCTCCTGAACTTTCATAATCCTGACCGTTAACTTTCAAGATTTTATCGCCTGTTTTAAGTCCAATTTCTTGGGCTAATGGGTGAGCATAGTAGCCTAATTTGTTCACTTCTGCTTTTGAATAATATTCTTCTCCCCAGTAGTATTTTACACCCCAGAAGATTAATATACCTAAAATGATGTTTACAATAATACCACCAAGCATAACAAAAAGACGTTGCCAAGCTGGTTTCGAACGAAATTCATAAGGTTCAGGAACAGCCGAAAGCTGCGAAGAATCTTTGGTTTCATCAATCATACCCGCAATATCTACATAGCCACCAAGTGGAAACCAACCTAAGCCGTATTCAGTATCACCTTTTTTCTTTTTCCAGAGTGCAAAATTGAGCACATTGGGTAATGGAAAAAGGAAATCGAAGAATATGTAAAATTTATTAACTCTAATTCCGAAAATGCGGGCGAAAATAAAATGCCCAAACTCGTGTAATCCGACTAAAATAGTTAATGCCAGCAAAAGCTGACCAATCATTGTTAAAATTGCCATTAGTTGACGTTGATTTGTTTTGATTCTGAAAAGTCGATTTTTAAGACAAAAAGCTTGATTTTTTTCTTAGCAATTATCCGAACTTCGACTTTATTAAAACCTGTTTTTTTATGAAATTATTAAAAAACTATAGATACTTTACTAAAATTTACTCCAAAATTGCTGTACCTTCTAAATAATCAGCAGCGATATTGGGCTTATTAACTGACCAAATTCCTACATACGAACGATACGGAAACAAAAATCGGTTATCTTTAAGCGAAAAAATTATCTTTTTTCTATAATCTGCCAATGTCTCCATTCCATTTTGCAAACGCATTTCATTGATTCTTTGTTCATCTGCGGCATCTATTTGTCGAAAAACCCACTTATTTAATTTAGCGGAAAACGCTTTTCCTTGTATCATTTCGGGTTCGTCGCTCATGATTTTAAATACATGCCTAGCCAAAAATATATCATTGCCGTTAATTGTGGCCATGATATGCGAAGCGGAATGAGGTGTTATACGTCCACCTTGGGCGGCATTGAGCAAATGATTTGAGAAATTAATGGTTTGATTATCAGATGTTTGTCGGCGGATGACAGTGTAGAATGGATACTGAATGATTGGCATTCCACCTTCTCCACAGCCGATTTGGTCTTCACCTGGAAATCCATATTTATCAAAAATATAGTCAAGCTCGGTGGCATTTTGACGGTCTATTTTCACGATACTATCGGCAAAAGCTTGGGCATCACGAACGCGATATGACTTGTCTCGCTCAACAATTTTAGCTAATTTATCTTGTAAACTTCGATTTATTTTCTGGTCGAACTCACGTTTTTTTGCCAAAAAGCTTTTCTCAAAGTTTCTCCAATTAGGGTCTTGCTGAATGCTTGTAAAGGCAGCTTCATCTTTAATAAAATCAAGACTTATGCCTTTGTTGGCTACTTCGAGCAAATATTTGTAGGTATTGGTTGCATCGCCCAAGTAGGTTGCACAAACGGCCGCATTGAAATAGTCTTTCATGAAAGCACGCGGAACAGTTGCAAATGCTTTTTCATAATTTTCGAATGCATCTTTGTATTTGCCATCAATAATGGCCAATTCGGCTTTGTTTATGATTGGGTGATAGGCTTTTACGTAATTTATTTCTTGTGCTGATGCCCACAATCCGACGGTACTCAAAACCAATACAAAAAATAATCTCATAAATAGTTGATACAAATTCAAAACCTTAATTGGGCTAATTGTTTTCGATTAACGAAACTATCTTCAAAATTAGCATAGTTTTAGTAAAAAGAACGAATTTTAATGAAAACTTTGTTGTTTTAAAATAGACCAAAGAGATTATAGATTTTATTTTTAATGATGGATTCTGCTAAATACGAAGTAGTAATTATTGGTGGTGGGCCAATTGGCCTAGCTTGTGGAATTGAAGCTCAAAAAGCGGGCTTAAGTTATGTGATTTTAGAAAAAGGATGTTTAGTAAATTCACTATATAATTATCCTGCCAACATGACTTTCTTCAGTACTTCTGAAAGGCTTGAGATTGGCGATGTGCCATTTGTATCGAATAATGCCAAACCAACTCGCAGCGAAGCTCTTGAATACTACAGAAGAGTGGCTATTCATAGAAAACTCAATGTAAAGCTTTTTGAAGAAGTTTTAGAGGTAGTAAAAGCAGATGAAGTCTATCAGATAAAAACAAAGAAACACAACTATGAAGGTAAGCACGTGGTTATTGCCTCGGGGTTTTATGATATTCCGCACATGTTGGGAGTAAAAGGCGAACATTTGCCTAAAGTAACGCACTATTATAAAGACCCACATTTTTATGCTTTCCAAAAGGTTTTGGTAGTAGGTGCGAATAATTCGGCGGTTGATGCCGCACTTGAAACTTGGCGGAAAGGTGCCGAAGTTACCATGGTGATTCGTGGCGAAGGAGTAGGCGAACGCGTGAAATATTGGGCAAAGCCCGACATAGAAAACCGAATCAAAGAAGGTTCGATTAAAGCCTATTTTAATTCAGAAATTGCCGAAATCACAGAAGATACAGTCGTTATAAAAACGCCAGAAGGCTTGGTAAGTGTAGAAAATGATTGGGTAATTTCGATGACAGGGTATCAACCTAATTTAGGTTTTTTGAAGAAAGTAGGTATCAATCTTTCAGCCGATGAAATTATGAAGCCTCAGTATGATGAAACAAGTATGGAAACCAATTTACCTAATGTATATTTAGCTGGAGTTATCTGTGGAGGAATGAATACGCATAGCTTGTTTATCGAAAATTCGAGAGTGCATGCCGAAAGGATTATTACGAAGATTTGTCGTGGAACAAGTTTCTAACTTGTTTTAATTCATAAATCATCATTCCAAGAACCAATACATATTCAAGTATAACTAAATAAAGATTTTCTTGATAAAGGTCTGTCTGATAAGCCGCATAGCTAAAAAACACTGTATATGACCAAAGTATTGGGTAGCGAAAGTTGGTAAAAATGGCAATTACCAAAAGATTGGTTGCATACCAAGGGTGTATGGTTGTAGCCATTGCAAAATAAAGTGTTAAGATAAATAGAGCTGCCTGATGTATATCTTTAACCTTCCAAGAAATAAGTATGATGCTAGAAAATGTGATAAATGCCAGCGTTTTTCCTAGAAATCCGATGATATTATAGCCCCAAATCCAATAGCCAACTTCACGCAGTAAGTAATAAATACTGGCATTAAACTCAAACTTTTGGAAATATAGATTTACACTCGAAAACAGCTTTTCGATAAGTGCTTTATCGAGAAATGGTAAGAAGAAAAGTCCACAAAAAGTGGCTACTAAAGCACCATACCAAATGCCTTTTTTGAAGCCTATTTTCTTAATTATGAGTGGAATAAAAATTAAAGGAAGTAATTTTACACAGACTGCACAAGCAAATAAAAAAGCACTAATAATGAGCTGAAACCGCTCTTTAATACCTACATAAAAAGCCCAAACTACAAAAAACATCACAACGCCCTCGAAATGTAAATTGCCGCATAATTCAATAATAATGAGTGGGTTGAATGCATAGAGTGCAATGACTTTGGGATTTGATGAAAGCTTTATTTTTTTAGCAGAAAGTTTGGCGATAATTAAAAGAATACCTACTTCGGCAGATAGAATAAAAACTCTTAGGAATATAACATTCAACCATAAATTATTAGGCGAAAGCCAAGCTGAAATGCCAAAAATGAATTGATTGAGCGGAGGATAAACGGTATAATAATTAGGTGAATTGAGTTTGTCGAAAATAGATTTGTCGCCAATAATAGGCTTAAAATCAATAGATTGGACAAATTCAGCGGGTAAGGTTGTATAAGGGTTTAAGCCATGACTGAGCAAGCGACCATCCCAAACAAAACGATAAAAATCATCGGATAAGGCGGGTATGGCAAAAAGTAGTAATATTCGAAAAAAAATGCCCGTGATGATCGTCTCACGAGCATTTTTGAAAGTATAAATAAGACAATAATACAAAACAAAAAGGCCTGTATATAAGCCTATTAATTGCCCAAATGATTGGCGTTGGGTGAAATATCCGAGATTGATAAGTAGGCATGAAAAAAGCGTAATGAGGCCTATTTTCAGTAAACTATCTCGTAAATGGATGGGATATTTCATCATATTATTTTTAGGTAAGACTTCGCTCTGAGCGAAGTCTTACCTTTATTTCAAAACTAGAGAAACAACTTTAGGTTGAACAATGGCATAGTCGCTAACCTTGCCAAGCCCTGAGTATCGTACTTTAAAGCCCTTGTTTTCGAGAATATGGATGGCATCTCGGAGTGACATCCCACTCACATCTGGTAAATCCTTTCGGTCTTCTACTCTTTGCCACGCAACTGAACTTCCATTTTTCGAGGCTTTCACCCAACCTGCACTACTCGGTGAATTCTGAATGCCCAACTCTTCATTCACTGTGCGGAAATCTTCAGCGTAACCAGCTTGTGCTTGTGTTTGGATTTTCTGAATATTAGATGCTTTATTTTTAGATGGATGCAAGGCTACATCATAAGCAAATATTTTATCGGCAATCGTGCGAAATACTGGAGCGGCCACATCACGGGCATAGAGGTTGGCACCCTGAGGCTCATCAATAATTACTGCACAACTATATTTAGGGTTATCTGCTGGGAAAAATCCAATAAAAGCCGTATAATATTGGTTTTTTACGTAGCCATTCTCACGTTTTCTTGAAGTTCCCGTTTTTCCTGCTACTTTGCAAAAGCCCGTATTGATGTTTTGTGCAGTACCATTTTCCACTACACCTCGCATCATTTCTTGAGCCAATTTGGCCGTACGCTCTGAACAAATAGGCGTTGGGTCTTGGTTGGCTTCAAATCTTTCGGTGACTCGGTCGGCTTCACGAATTTCTTTTACAATGAGTGGCTGTACCCAATGGCCATTATTGGCAATGGCATTGTAGAAAGTTAGCATTTGTAAAGGCGTAAGTCGAGTTTCATAGCCAATCGACATCCAAGGAATAGTGGTATTACTAAAAGTAGAACTTTTACGATTTTTAATAATTGGTTCGGTTTCACCTTTCAACTGAAAACCAACGGGTTGGTCGAGTTTAAAGCGAGTCAGGTAAGATACAAACTCATCGGCATTAGAGAAACCAAAATGCTTTTTCACCAGATTATAGATGCCGATATTGCACGAATGTTCAAAAACTTGTTTTACGGTCTGATTTCCGTGTTCTTCCGAACATGTCATTTCGGTTTTATTGTGCATAATACTTCCGCCGCAAAACCCAGCATCTTCATTCAGACTAAGATTCGATTTTTCTAGTAAAGCCACCATAGTAGCCAATTTGAAAGTCGAACCAGGGTCAGTTCCACCCCTTACGGCATAATTGAAATCTTCGGTATAGAATTTACTAGTAGAATCAGAGCCATTTCTTCTCGAAAGATTGGTAATGGCCTTAATTTCACCCGTGGCAATTTCCATCACTACTGCCGAACCATATTTGGCATTGGTATTAATAACTTGATTGCGAAGGGCACTTTCAACAATATCTTGGTAATTTACATCAATAGTAGTGATTACGTCTAAGCCTGCTTCTGGGCGTACTTCTGGGCTATCTTCTACAGGTTTCCATACACCCCCCGTGAGACGCTGAAATAAGCCCACGCCATCTCGGCCAGCTAAGTAATTATTGAAGCTAAATTCAATACCAAAGTCACCACGCGTTTGCGTATCACGGTCGAGTTTTCCGATAGAACGCAAGGCCATGTCGTCAAAAGGCATTACTCTTCGCTCAAGTCGTTCAAACTTTCCACCTCCTTTCATGGGGCCTTCTCTAAAAAATGGGAATGTCTTTATTTGCTGACGTTCTTGGTAATCAACCAAACGATTTCCAAGAGCCACGAAAATCAGTTTCTTTTCTTCGCGGGCATTTTTAATTAGGCGTTTATAATCCTCGGCCGAGCGATCTTGAAAGAAATTGGCTAGTTTTCGGCATAAACTGTCGATTTTTTCTTTGAAATAAGCAGGTTTGGCTCTCGTGACATCAATTCCTACACGATAGCGGGGTACAGATGTAGCTAATAAGCTACGACCATCAGCAGCGAAGATATTTCCTCGCTGAGCTCTTATTTTCATGGGCTTGCTTTGTACTTTCTCCATTTTGTCCGCCCACTTTTTCTTCTGAAAAACCTGAATAACAAATATTTGAGCAGTAATTAACGAGCCTATGATAAAAACGATTCCAAAGGTTACTTTCGCACGCCACTGGATTTCTTCACGTATTGAGCGTTTTGGAGCCATAATTTTAATGAGTTCTGAGTTCTGAGTGTAGAGTTCTGACAGGGGTATTCTTGTAATTCCAAGTAAAAACTCAAAATTCAGAATTGTACAGACGGGTATCCCTACACTTAGGACTCTATATATTATTTCACTACAATTTTTGTGGGTGGAGTAATGTTTTCTTCAAGACCATCATTGCTTAATTTTTTTGCTATTTCAGACTGCTTACTAGCAAACATGTATCTTGATTTTTGGGAGATGTATGCTGCACGTTTTTCTTCCATGTCATTGCGAGCTTTATCTATTTTTTTGATAAAACTTTCATAACTATGTTGTACGTAAATGTAGATGATGCCCAAAAAAACAACCCAAATGATGCGTTTGAGCGTTTCGGTAGGTAGTTCACTACCAAGTTCTAAACGATTGGTTAGCCAAGAATTGAGGCTGTCAAAGATACCTGGTTTGCGAGGCTGCTTTGGCTTTGAAGGAGGGGCAGTCGCGGTAGCAGGTTCAGGACGGCTCCGAAAAGTATTCGTTTCCATTCCAGTCATGAATTATAAGTTTTATTTTTAAAGCACGATTTTATGAGCATTTAGCTCAATAGATAAGACAAATTTATGAATTAGGCAGAAATAAAATCGAAAATTAAACGAAATTTATTTTAAGGGTTCTGCGATTCTTAATTTCGCACTTCTGGCCCTTGGATTTTGTTCTACTTCTTCGGGTGTGGCCTCAATAGCTTTTCGGGTAATTGCTTCTAAAGGTTTCTTATCATTACCAAAAATATCTTTCTCAACTTCGCCGCTGAACTTACCACTTCTGATAAAATTCTTAACCAAGCGGTCTTCCAATGAGTGATACGACATCACAACCAAACGACCTTCTGGAGCTAAAACTTCGGGTGTTTGTAGTAAAAATTCTTCAAGAACAGCCATTTCTTCATTAACAACAATGCGAAGAGCTTGAAAAACTTGGGCAAAATATTTATTTTCTTTGCCTTTGGGGGCTAATTTCCCCATTACATTTTTCAAATCATTGATGGTGTTAATCGGGCGGTTGAGGCGTGCTGTATAGATTGTTTGGGCAGCAGTGCGAGCATTCTTGATTTCGCCATACATGCCTAAAATTTTATGTAGTTCATCCACCGAATATTCATTAACAATATTTTTGGCAGAAAAATCGGCATTTTGGTTCATTCGCATATCCAATTCGGCATCATAACGAGTCGAAAAGCCGCGTTCTGGAGTATCAATTTGGTGCGATGAAATACCTAAGTCGGCCAAAATACCATCTACTTTTCTTACACCATACAAACGTAAATATTGTTTGATGTTTCGGAAATTCGCCTCAATAAAAGTAAAATTCTTATTTTCTATAAGTTTTGATTGCTCTTTTGCATCCGCATCTTGGTCAAATGAGTAGAGTTTTCCAGTAGTAAGTTTCTCTAAAATAGCCCGTGAATGTCCACCGCCGCCAAAAGTAACATCAACATAAATGCCATCGGGTTTGATATTCAGACCTTCTAAACATTCTTTGAGCATAACGGGCGTGTGATAAACTGACATAAACTTTTTATATATTTACAATGTTGAAATGCAAAAGTACTAAAAAAATCAACGCTTGAGGGGTAAACACCCTTCCGAACGTTCATCGAACCAAAGAAACCTTATGAAATTATTTATCAAATTACCATTTATTGTCTTTGTCTCTCTTTTTCTAAACGCTTGTAAAACTTCTTCTGAGCCTAAATCTGGTATTTGGCGAGCTGTTATTCCGACGAAAGGTGGTGAATTACCTTTTAATTTTGAATTACAAAAAGAATCTGATGGCTATTCAGTAACGATTTTGAATGGTGAAGAAAAACTAAAGATGGATAAATCTTTTGTGAAAGATGATTCGCTGCATATCCCGATGGAATTGTTTGATGCTGAAATTGTAGCGAAAGTAGAGGGTGAAAAGTTAGTGGGTTATTGGAAGAAAATGCGTTCGGATTTTAGTTTTTTGCAAGGCAATTTTGTAGCTGAATATGGAAAAACTTATCGATTTACTGATAAAACTGATAAACCAGAAACACTTTTAGCACCTAAATATAGTGTTTTGTTTCGCTCCGAAGATTTGAAAGATTCAACAGTTTCGGTTGGACTTTTTTCTACGAAAGGTAATGAAGTAAATGGTACTTTCTTGACTTCAACAGGCGATTATCGTTATTTACAAGGAAACTTGATGGGTGATAGCCTCAAACTTTCGTGTTTTGATGGCACACATTTATTTTTGTTTAAAGCTAAAGTTGAGGGCGGAAAGCTTACCGGTGGCGAATTTTGGTCAAGTCTTAGTAGTTTCGAATCTTGGGAGGGTGTGAAAGATGATAATGCCACTTTGCCCGATGAGAAAACATTGACTTATCTAAAAGAGGGCTACCAAACAATCCAGTTTTCGTTTGCTAATGAACAAGGTAAGAAAATTTCTTTGACTGATGACCGCTACAAAGGCAAAGTAGTGGTGGTACAAATCATGGGTTCTTGGTGCCCGAATTGTATGGATGAAAGTAAGTTTTTGGCTCCTTGGTACCAAAAAAATAAGCAAAAAGGCGTTGAAATCATAGGTTTAGCCTACGAAAAAAGTACAGACCCAGCTTTTGCTTATCCTAAAATTAAGCGTTTGAAAGAGCGTTTTGGTATTGATTATGAAGTGCTTTTAGCAGGAACAAATGATAAAGCCGATGCTTCAACAACTTTACCAATGCTTAATCGTGTGATTGGTTTTCCAACAACTATTTTCGTAGATAAGAAAGGACAAGTACGCGAGATTCATACTGGTTTTTCTGGACCAGGAACGGGTAAATATTATGATGATTTTGTGAGTGATTTTAACCGTTTGGTCGATAAATTATTAGCCGAGTAAAACATTTTTGATTTTTCGATGGTTATTAAAATAATTACGCATTTCGAAAACAAAGACTCCTAAAGGAGAAGAAGCTTTATGACAAATATTATAATCGTAAACGAACACGACGAGGAAATCGGTACGGGCGAAAAGCTTTTGGTTCACCAAAAGGGTTGGCTCCATAGAGCCTTTTCGATATTGGTTTTCAACGATAATAATGAGTTACTGATTCACCAACGCACTTCTCACAAGTATCATTCGGGTGATTTATGGACAAATACTTGTTGTGGCCACCCAAATGCTAATGAAGGAATCAGCGAGGCGGCACACCGTCGTTTAGGCGAAGAAATGGGTTTTGATACATCACTTGAGTTCTTGTATAAATTTCAATATCGTACAGTATTCGAAAACGGTTTGATTGAACACGAAGTTGACCACGTTTTTGTAGGTACTTACAATGAATCATTTATCGTAAACCCTGAAGAAGTAGCTGATTATAAGTGGGTTTCGGTTGATGCTCTTCTTGACGATGTATCACAAAATCCTCAGAACTATACATTTTGGTTTAAGGAAATTCTCAAAAGCAGTGCTTTCATGAGTTATGTTACGGCTAATTTAGTTTTGGCCTAAAATACCATAGAATCAAATTTCGGGGTAGCCTAATCCTCATCAAAATATTTATTGTATTTTTGTGCTTTATCATCGCCTTTATTCGCATGAAAAAGCACTTTTTTGTTTTTATACTACTATTCTTCAGCACTTTTGCTATCGCTCAAAAAAAATCTAAGAAAGATTATTTAGTGACGCTCAATACTAAGTTTGGTACTATGCACATGGTATTATTCGATGATACACCGCTGCATAAAGCTAATTTCGTGAAGTTAGTTGAGCAAAAATTCTACGATAGTTTATTGTTTCATCGAATCATTGATGGATTTATGATTCAAGGTGGCGACCCCAACTCAAAAAATGCCAAACCAGGCGAGCGTTTGGGTAATGGAGGTGGAAATCTTGAACGTATTCCTTTTGAGTTCAAACCCAATCATATTCATCGAAAAGGTGCTTTAGCCGCTGCTCGTGATAATAATCCTGAAAAAAAATCGAGTGCTTGTCAATTTTATATTGTGCAAGGAAAAAAACGTACAGATGAAGAAATTACCACCATTGCCCAGCGTAATGGCATGAATTATACTACCGAACAACGTGCCGATTACATGATTTTGGGTGGAACGCCTCATTTGGATAATGGTTATACAGTTTTTGGCGAGGTTATTGATAATTTGAATGTAATTGATGAAATTGCAAAGCAGCCTAAAGACTCAGCCGACCGTCCTAAAGAAGACATCAAAATGGATTTAAAGGTAAAAAAAATGCGTAAAAAGAAGATTACCAAAAAATTTGGCTATAAGTATTAACCTTCGACTTCTCTCAATTAGCGAAGTGATTTTTGAAATATAAAATGAAGAAAATTTTAATTACTGGTTCTAATGGACTTTTAGGGCAAAAGCTTGTTGAGCTTCTCTTAAATAATCAGGATGTTCAAATCATAGCCACTGCTCGTGGTGAAAATCGATTACCATTTCATGAGGGATATGAATATCACCCCATGGATATTACAAATCGTGAACAAGTATTGAGTGTTGTAGAAAGCATTCAGCCTGAGGTTATTATTCATACTGCTGCTATGACTAATGTTGACCAATGTGAAAGCGAAAAAGCAGCGTGTTGGGCACAAAATGTGAGTTCGGTAGAGTATTTAGTAGAAGCTTGTGCGAAAACTGACAGCTTTTTACTCCATATTTCAACCGATTTTATTTTTGATGGAACCTCGGGGCCATATAAAGAAGAGGACGAGGCAAATCCGATTAGTTTTTATGGCTGGAGTAAATATGCGGCCGAGAAATTGGTCATTCATAGTAAAATTCGGTGGGCCATTGCCCGCACGGTATTGGTTTATGGCATTGCACATGATATGAGCCGTACGAATATTATTTTATGGGTGAAAAAATCGCTTGAGGAAGGTAAAAATATCAAGGTCGTTACCGATCAATGGCGTACACCAACATTAGCTGAAGATTTGGCCAAAGGTTGTGCATTGATTGCTACCAAAGAAGCCGAAGGTATTTTTAATATTTCAGGGAAAGATTTTCTTACACCTTACGAAATGGCAATCATGACTGCTGATTATTTTAAACTTAATAAATCATTGATTGCACAAGCCGACTCTACTACTTTTTCTCAACCAGCTAAACGACCGCCAAGAACGGGTTTTGATTTAACGAAATCTCGTGAGGTGCTGGGTTATGAGCCAGTAAGTTTTATGGAAGGAATTGAGGTTTTGGCGGGGCAGATTAGTAAATAATTTTTGGGGTGAATCTTCTGTTTGATTGTATTAATGCGAACAGAATGTTCGCCCCAAAATTTTATAAATAAAACTTCTTCCAACGAATATATTCATCTACTTCATCAGAAACCATATAACGTATTGGTTTACCTGCTTTGATAGAATTTCGAATAAATGTTGCTGAAATATCGAGTAAAGGAGCTTCAATAAACTTTACTTTTGGATGATTCTTGAAATTATGTTCGGCCGTATTTGGGCGAGGATATACATATAGTTCGTAATATTCAAGAATTTTATCGTAGTTTTTCCAATTTTCAAATTGTACCAAATTATCTTCACCCATAATCAACTTAAAATCGTGTTGAGGGTAGCGTTCGGATAATTTCGTGAGCGTATCAATCGTGTAGCTTGGTTTAGGCATCGAAAACTCAATATCGCTGGCCTTTAGCTTAAAATTATCGGCTATTGCCTTTTCTACCATCGTGAGTCGGTCAAACTCATGCAATAAACTTTTGTTTTTCTTGAACGGATTTTGTGGAGAAACCACAAACCAAACTTGCTCCAAATCGGTGCAATTGGCCATAGTGTTGGCAATAATCAAATGCCCCACGTGAATCGGATTAAACGAACCAAAGAACAAACCTATTTTCACACTTCCAACGGTTTTTTTGTAATCACTAACTCATTTTTAGTAAATTGCTCGTAGAGTTCTTCGGCTTTTTGCCAAGAATGTTGGATATCATCATTGTGCAAAATGACATCGAATTTATCTTGAAACTCCATCTCGAACTTCATTTTATAGATTCTTCTAGAAATGCTATCTTCATCGTCAGTGCCACGGCTGCGTAATCTTCTTTCCAATTCTTCCATCGAAGGCACTTTTACGTAAATTGCCAAAGCGTTGTCGCCGAAGTATCTTTTCAGATTCATTCCGCCCTTTACATCCACATCAAAAATTACATTTTTGCCTTCATCCCACAGGCGTTCGATTTCAGTTTTTAGTGTACCATAATAAGCTCCTGGGTATACTTCTTGCCATTCTACAAATTCATCTCTATCAATTCTTTCTTTAAAATCATGAATACTAAGGAAATAATAATCTTTGCCGTTTTCTTCATTACGCCCGCGTTTATCGCGAGTACATGCTGAAATTGAAAAACCGAGATTTGTGTATTTGTCAAGTAGATGCTTAACAATGGTAGTTTTACCCGAGCCCGATGGGGCACAAAATATAATTGCTTTACCTTTCATGAGAAGATTAGTTAATGGCCAACGACTTAAATAAAGCCACAACTGATTTTATAATTATTAAAAAAGCCATCAAATTCTAAATTTGACGGCCGAATATTTTTGCAAATATACTATTTAATTTTTTTAGAAAAAACCGATAGTAAAAGGCTTACTATCAAGTGAATTAACAACTAAAAAATATTGAATATAATTTTACTTCAACTGCTATAAATCCTAAAACTAAAAGTGACAGTCCGATTTTTGCTTTAATATCAAGAACTAACTTCTCTGGACAGCATTTCTTTTCAACTTTTTCTTGCATGGCTTCCTTCATGCATTTTTCGAGTTTATAGGTCTCGATACACGGCATACACACATCCATGTTTTGCTTGAAGTGTTCGATTTCCTCAGCAGATGCAGAACCGTCAAGAACGGCCTGTATCATCTTCATGCACTTCTGATGATTGTCACACTGATACTTCATTGAATTTATTTAATTATAGGAACAGTTTTATTTTAGTGTTCGTGCTCTAATTGCTTTAGAGTTTGAATTTGTCAGTAATGGTGAAATTGACGTATTTGAACAAAAGGGTAACAGTAAAGTTTTAAAATTTGTTCATTTTGTGTTTTTTTTATCAAAAGTCTTCTTCTTCCTCACTTTCGGCTCCATCGGTTTGATAACCCATTGAGTTGGCATAAGTTTTGAGTTTTTCTTTCAAGAGATTTCTAGCACGGTGAAGTCTTGAACGCACAGTTCCGATAGGAATGTCAAGAATCTTGGCCATTTCTTCGTAAGTAAAACCTTCAATATCGCATAGAATAATTACCGTTCTGAAATCAACAGGTAGGCTATTTAAAGCATTGGCTACTTCATCGCCAATCATATCCTGTACGGTTTCAGTACGCAAGTCGGTTGTGGCATCCATTTCGGCATCTTCTGTCGAATTATAGGTTGTCTCAACGTCTTGGTAATCTACCTTTGAAGGTTCTTTGCTTTTCTTACGATAATCGTTGATAAAGCTATTTTTCAGAATCCTGAACAACCATGCTTTGGCATTAGTTCCTCTTTCGAATGAGTTTATAAACCTAAATGCCTTTAAATAAGTATCTTGCACTAAATCGTGGGCATCATCTTCATCGTTTGTTAGGCGAAAGGCAAAGTTGTACATGGAGTCTATGTGTGGCATAAACTCTTTATCAAAAACTGCGTATTTTTCTTTTTCAGAATACCGGACTTCTACTTCTACGATGTCTTCTTCTTCCATAGACCTTTATAATTATAGTCGGGCAAAATTACTACTTTTATACTAAGATTAAAATGATTTATAAGAATACCAAGATTGATTTCTAAAGATTCGATGAAAATCTTTTCAAAAATGATATTGGAACAATGTGGCAGTAAACTTCAGTGCCACTAACGCTAAATAAGGCTTTAGAGTATTTGTAAAAACGAAAGAAATAATAATAAATCTTTTCGAGAAAGATATTTGTTTAAAGCAACCAATTTTAAGGATAAAAGGGAAAAGAAAGTCGGTGGTACTTATTTTCTGTTGTCGCCCCCATCCATCATGCTAAGATAGCTAAAATATCTACTTTCTGCAATTCGGCCATCCATTACTGCTTCTTTTACTGCACAATTGGGTTCATCAATGTGTTTGCAGTTATTGAATCGACATTCGTCTAAAATTTCTAGCATTTCTGGGAAATAGTGACAAATTTCATCTTTCTCCATATCAGCTAAGCCTAATTCTTTAATTCCGGGCGAATCTATGATAAATGTTCCGTGGCTTAGCTCAAACATTTCGGCAAAAGTGGTGGTATGTACGCCTTTATTGGCAAAAGTTGAAACCTCTGAGGTACGAAGGTCGAGATTAGGGGCAATGGCATTAACTAAAGTTGATTTTCCAACTCCTGAGTGCCCCGAAAGCAAGGAAACTTTATCTTTAAGGACTTCATAGAATTCATCAACGCCAATTCCATCCACCGCAGAGGTAAAAATACATTTATAATTGAGGCTTTCGTAAAGGTCAGCTAATTCTTGTTGATAGGCTATTTGTTCTTCGTTGAGTAAATCTAATTTATTGAAAACCAATACAGTAGGAATACGAAACGACTCAGCGGCCACCAAAAAACGGTCGATAAACCCCAAAGAGGTACGAGGGAAATTGAGCGTGGCAATTAATACAGCTTGGTCGAGATTGGTAGCTAAAAGGTGCCCGTGAGCAGTTTTGTGTACTGACTGACGGATGATATAATTTTCACGTGGGAGAATATCGTTGATAATACCCGTATTACGATTTTCGTCTTCAATTTCGAATACCACTTTATCGCCTACCGCAATCGGATTGGTAACTTTTAGACCTTTAATTTTGAATTTCCCTTTTAGACGACATTGCAGCATAGCACCAGTAGCGGTACGAACTTCATACCACGACCCCGTAGAACGCATGACTAATCCAATGTTTTGGCTCAAAGTTTGATAATAATTATAAAGTGAAACGAATGAGTGTACCTTAAAATAGTCTTAAGGATTATTATTTTGTTAAAAATATACCGTTTAATAATAATTATTTGAAAAGTAATATTTTTTCAAATAATGATAATATTTTGGCACAAAAATTTCTGTATTTTAAATAGGTTTTACTTGTATAACACCTTCGTAAAGGGTATTTTACCGTAAAATAAATTTTTAAGTTATTTTTAAGCGTTTGTTGCAACAAATATCGTCTATTTTCCGTTATTTAGTTGTCAAGTTAAGAACAGGAAAACAATTTAAACACAGTACGACAATGAAAAAAGGAGTATTATTCGGGTTAGCCGCTGTTGCTGTTGGAGTTGTAGTTTATTCTTTAAATAAAAAGGGAAAACTAACATTGCCATTCAAGCCGGCTTCAAAATAATTCAGCCACAATGGATTGTAAGAAACACAACCACCTTCTGAGTTTTTAGCACCACGCATTATCTTTGAATAACGGGTGCTTTTTTTATGTCTAAGCGTGTTTCTGGAATTCTACTTTCAGTTTTTCTTTTTCGATTGGCACTACACCTACATATTCACATACCAATCCGCCACCTAGGTTTGACATAGCTGCGATTGTTTTCGGCGAAAGTTTCAAAGCTAAACACATGGCTGCAATACTTACAACTGTATCGCCCGCTCCTGAAACATCAGTGATACTACGCAAATGTGCAGGTATATGATGGATTTCTCCTTGATAATCTATAAAAACACCATTTTCTGAGAGTGTAAGAAATAAACCGTTTACGCCTAAAGTTTGTTTCGCTGAAGCAACTGCCGTTTTAACTTCTTCAAGATTTTTGGCATCAAAATCAATTTTTAAGCCTTCTTTTAACTCTTTCAGATTAGGTTTAAAAATGTCTGTTCCTTGATAATGCAAAAAGTTACGTTTCTTAGGGTCAACAATGGTTGGGATTCCCTTCGTTTTAGCAAAGCTAACAATCGATTGAATACTTTCGACATCTAAAGCACCTTTATCATAATCTTCAAAGATAATTACATCGCATGAGTTGGCTAAAGAATGAGCTTTTTCAATTAATTGCTGGCGTTCGTTGGTAGTAATTGGCCCATCCATTTCCGAATCAATGCGAACTACGTGTTGAGAACCAGCCAAAACTCTTTGTTTAACGGTGGTAATTCGATTATTTGATTGAATTATGCCCTCAGTAGGTAAATGGCTTTCTTCTAAAAGTTTGATTAAATCATTTCCATCAGCATCGTTTCCTACAACTGAGCATAGAATGGGAGTTCCGCCCAATGATTTGATATTCATGGCCACATTTCCCGCACCACCCAAGCGAATTTCTTTACGCTTAACATTCACAACTGGGATGGGGGCCTCAGGTGAAATACGGTCAACTTTTCCAAAAATATATGAATCAATCATCACATCGCCCACAATCAAAACACGTAGGTTATTGAAGGCTTCAAAAATCTGATTTGCTTGCATTTAATCTTATAAAATTATGGGAATTTGTTACTTAATTAATGAAAATTACTACTTAGTTAAGTATGAAAATCTATTTCCTAAAACTTACTTGAAATTCGATTTATTTTTTTTCAAACTAAAATCAAAATCATTTAACTGCAAAACTACGTATTTTTAGAATGATTTTTTCTATAAATAATACATTTTGGCTCAGAGATTGCGTTATTTGCAAAGCAATAGAGACTTTTCTTTTAAAATATATTTTATGCGTAAGACGGTATTTTTCTTACTAACTGCTTCTTTATACTTTTCGACCGAACAACTTTTCGCCCAAAACGCAGAGCATCTCGGATCGGCGGTTAACACTGAATTCAATGAGTTGAATCCTGTTATTGCCCCCGATGGTAAAACTTTATATTTTGTACGTGTGAGCCATCCATCTAATAACTATGGAGCTAAAGGTAGCCAAGATGTGTGGTATTCGGAAAGTAGAGATGGCTCATGGACAATTGCAAGGAGAATGCCGAATAGCATTAATAAAGACCAATACAATGACCTATACAGTATTACGCCCGATGGAAACACGATTCTGATTTCGGGGGTTTATAATGGCGGTCGTCGAGAAAATGAGGTAGGCTTATCTACTTGTAAACGTACTAAAACGGGTTGGTCCGAACCTCAGCGATTAATCATTCCGAAGTTTGATGATTTGTGTAAAGGTCAATTCTTGACTGCGTGTTTATCAAATGATGGAAAAACCTTGATTTTAGCTTTTAGTGAAAAAAGGAATAGTAAAGAAGATGACCTCTATGTGTCTTTTTTAGGACGTGATGGAAAATGGACAAAGCCAGAAAGTTTAGGCGATAACATTAACACAGGAGATACTGAAACTACGCCTTTCTTAGCTTCAGATAATTATACACTTTATTTTGCCTCCGACCGTAAGGGTGGTTTAGGTGGAACCGATATTTGGGTATCAAAACGTTTGGATAGAAGTTGGAGAAGATGGTCGAAGCCAATCAATATGGGCGATAAAGTAAATACCGATGCCAATGAGCTTTCCTATACCATTTCGGCATCAGGCGAGTATGCGTATATGAGTTCAAAGAAAAATTCAGTTGGAAAAGGCGATATTGTGCGTTTTAAATTGCGTGACGATAAAAAGCAAGAGCCGGTGATTGCAGGGGGAGTTCAGACATCGAATAACAGATTAGAAGAGCAAAAAAGCTTGAGCCAAGGGAAAAGCCCGGTAAACACTGGCACCACAACACCTACACCTGTAGTTATGATTAGTGGCAGGGTTGTTGACCAAAAAACGGGTCGTCCGATTGAAGCAAAAATTGTTTATCAGACATTACCCGATGGAGAAGAAGTTGGCGAAGCTTACACAAACCCCAATACTGGCGAATATAAAATAGTATTGCCTTATGGGGCTAAATATTCATATCGGGCAGAAGCAAAGGATTTTATTGCTATTGGAAAAAATATTGACCTCACAGAGATTAAAGAATTCAAAGAAATTGATGGTGATGATTTGAAGCTAGTGCCAATCAAAGAAGGTGAAAAAGTGCCACTCAACAATATTTTCTTTGAGTATGCCAAAGCTACACTTCGCTCAGAATCATTTCCAGAGTTAGATCGAATTGCCGAGACCTTGAAAGAAAATGGTAATCTAACGATTGAGATTCAAGGACATACCGATAACGTAGGTTCGAACGAAAGTAATTTAAAACTTTCACAAGACCGTGCCGAAGCCGTACGTAGTTATTTATTATCGAAGAAATTACCAGCGAATCGAGTTACAAGTGTAGGTTTTGGAGAAACTCGCCCAGTGGCAAGTAATGATACCGAAGAAGGTCGTGCCCAAAACCGTCGGGTAGAATTTACGATTGTGAAGAAATAAGTATTTTTCAGTTCGCAGATTTTATGAGCTGCGAACTGAAAACTGCCAATTTTAAAGAATAACCGTTCTATTTCCGCTAATAAAAACTCGGTCATTGAAAACCAATTTCAAAGCATGAGTTAAAACTGATTTTTCTACCTCTTTTCCTTCTCGGGCCATATCAGTTGCCATATAACTGTGGTCAACATCTTTCACATTTTGTGCAATAATTGGTCCTTCATCTAAATTATTATTCACGAAATGGGCTGTTGCACCAATGATTTTTACACCACGCTCATACGCCTGACGATAAGGATTTGCTCCAATAAATGCGGGCAAAAACGAATGATGAATATTCACAATTTTATTAGGGTAATGCGAAACAAACTCAGGTGAAAGAATACGCATGTACTTAGCCAAAACCAAATATTCTGGTTTGTAGATTTCGAGCGTGCGTAAAATGGCCTGCTCGTGTTCGTCACGAGTTTTGTGTTCGTGAGTGATGTAATGAAAAGGAATACCAAATTTACTCACAAATGGCTGTAAAGTATTATAATTACTCAGCACCGCCAAAACATTGGCGTCAAGTTCATCAAAATTATATCGAATCAATAAATCAGAAAGGCAATGGTGCTCTTTAGTGGCTAAAATAACAACGTCCTTTTTCTTTTTTGGATTTATTCTTAAGTTTATCGCTGGTGTGGCGATTGTATCTTGTAAATCTTTCAAAATTTTCTGTGGGTCGAGTTTATCAGGTGATTCAAACTCTGTACGCATAAAAAACTGTCCTTCAACCCCATCAGCTGGTGGACTTACGTATTCATCTTGCGAAATAATATTACACTCGTTTCTGTACAGTACGCTTGTTACGTGAAAAATCAGGCCTTTAGCATCGGGGCCATCCATTAAAAGAATATGTTTTGCCATTATTGAGCACTAATTAATGATTGTATGTAATTTGTGTTTTAAACGCTAAAAGTTTATAGGTAAAGTATTTAGCCTCCTTGTAAAACTATTCGGAATTACAAAAATCACGTTAATTAAAGTTTAAGATTGCGAATTACGGATTTTAAAAATAAATTTACGAACTACTTAGAGAAAGAATTGTGAAAAAATTTTGGATAAATCTTTTGTTCACACTTTTGACCATTAATTTTTGTTCTTTTGCCCAAAAAAATATCGAAATTATAAAGTTTTCAGATGTTGAGCAGTTGTTGCAAAAAAACGATGGAATAAGGGTGATTAATTTTTGGGCCTCTTGGTGTAAACCTTGCGTGAGTGAAATGCCCGTGTTTGAAACTTTAGCGAACGAGTATCAATATAATCGAGTGAGTGTTATTTTTATCAGTCTTGATTTTAAAAGAGATATTGAAACAGTAAAAAAATTTGTGGCTGAATATCAGATAAAATCACAAGTTTATTTGATAGACGAACCCGATTATAATAGCTGGATAGATAAAGTAAGTCCGCAGTGGTCAGGTGCAATTCCCGCTACAATAATAAGTAATGGTTTTAAAAAAGAATTTTACGAACAATCTTTTGACTATCAGAGCCTTAGCGATAAAATTCGGCACTTTTTTTAAAATACTTTTGTTATTAGAGCGTTTTCAACCACAATCGTATTCGCCGATGAATAGCTGGCATAGTTTTTTAGGTTTAATTATCAATCCGTCAACTATTAAGAGGCACAACCAAGTACACCTAATATCAAATACAATGAGAAAGCAGTTTTTAATCATCGGAGCAGTGTTGTTAAGTTATGTTTTCGTGGCATTTCAAACAGCCCAAGCTAGTCCAAACAACGATTTGCCCAAAGTTGCTACATCTGCTGCCCCTACGGCCTATTTATTGGGCGATGTTGTAGCAGATTTTAAACTCAAAAATGTTGATGGGAAAATGCTTGCGTTATCTGATTTTTCTTCAGCTAAGGGTTTTATTATTGTTTTCTCATCAAATCACTGTCCGTTTTCCAAATCCTACGAAGACCGTGTCATTGCACTTGATAGGAAGTATGCTGCACAAGGATATCCCGTGATTATGATTAACCCTAATGACCCAGATGCTTACGAAGAAGATTCGTTTGCTAATATGCAAGCTCGTGTCAAAGAAAAAGCTTATCCGTTTCCGTATTTATCTGATGATACACAGGTTGTTTCAAAAGCATTTGGAGCGATGCGTACACCACAAGTTTATGTTTTGAAAAAAGAAGGCGGGAAAAATATTGTAAGCTATATTGGTGCCATTGATGACAACGCCCAAGACCCTTCGGGAGTAACCAAACGCTACGTAGAAGATGCCGTGAATAACCTCATGGTTGGAAAACCAGTAGTTACTACTAGCACAAAAGCAGTAGGCTGTGCAATTAAGTGGAAAAGTTGAAAAGACAGATTACAAATCTGTCCTACAAAAAATAAAAATATCGTGCCATCTGCAAAAACAGGTGGCTTTTTCTTTATTATTGACGAACTTTGTATTCGTTAGACAAAGGTTTTATCTAAGTAATTACATACATCACTCATGAGTAACAAGCTTCCCCCAATATTTCCTCCACAAAGAATGGAGAAACTTTTAGCATTTGATAGATTACTGACAATCATGGACGAACTTCGTGAGCAATGTCCGTGGGATAAAAAGCAAACAATGGATAGCCTTCGCCACCTGACAATCGAAGAAACCTATGAACTTTCAGATGCTATTTTGGAGAAGAATTTACCAGAAATAAAGAAAGAATTGGGCGATATTATGCTTCATTTGGTTTTTTATTCGAAAATTGCCTCTGAAACCGGAGATTTTGATGTGGCGGATGTGCTACATTCGGTTTGTGATAAATTGGTTTCGCGTCACCCACACATTTACGGTGATGTAAAAGCCGAAACCGAGGAAGAAGTAAAACGAAATTGGGAACAACTAAAACTAAAAGAAGGCAATAAATCGGTGTTAGGTGGAGTGCCAACTTCTTTACCAGCATTAGTAAAATCCATGAGAATTCAAGAAAAGGCTCGAGGCGTGGGTTTTGATTGGGAGGAGAAAAGTCAGGTTTGGGCAAAAGTTGAAGAAGAAATGGGCGAGTTTAAAGAAATGTTTGATGTTGAAACCGACCAAGCCATTGATAAAGATAAAGCGGAAGGTGAATTTGGTGATTTGCTTTTCTCGTTGGTAAATTATGCCCGATTTATTAATATTAACCCAGAAACGGCCCTCGAACGTACCAATAAGAAATTCATTAAGCGTTTTCAATATTTAGAAACAAAAGCCAAAGAAGCTAACAAAAACCTAAAAGATATGACTCTAGCCGAAATGGATGTATTTTGGGAAGAGGCAAAGAAGTTGTGAAATTTAAGTAAGACAGGTTTGTAACCTGTCAAATAGCTATTAACTGATAAGTTACAAACTTGTCTTAACTATTATGCCAAGAATTCTCGCCATTGATTATGGTGCAAAACGTACGGGTTTGGCCGTGACAGACCCTTCCAAAATCATTGCTTCGGCCCTTGAAACCGTGCCGACAGATTCGCTATTGGATTATTTAAAAAAATATACTCAAAATGAAGCAGTTGAGGCTTTTGTGGTAGGAATGCCTAAAAATCTTGATGGTTCGAGTACTGATGGTACTGCCTACGTAGAGCGTTTTGTGCTTGAATTGAAAAATATTTTCCCCGAAATACCTATTCATTTACACGATGAGCGTTTTACCTCAAAAATGGCTATGCAAACCATGATTGCGGGGGGAATGAAGAAAAAAGACCGCCAAGTAAAAGGTAATATTGATAAAATTAGTGCTGTGATTATTCTACAAAGTTTTATGGGAGTGTAGAGCAAATGATGCTAAGAACAATAAAAAATACCATCCAGAAAGTCTTGGAGCCCGACACTCCGCCTAAAATACTGATTGATGAAGTAAGTCAGCAAAAAATGCGTGAGATTCTGACAAAACACTTGCCTCAACCTGCCATTACGTATTGTTGGGATTTGTGGCGAGAACAACCTTTTCATTTCAAAATTTCTCGTACGAGAAGTACGTGTTTTGGTAATTATATTTTTCGTGAAGGACACCATAAAATTACCATTAATAATGACCTCAACCCGTATGCTTTTTTGGTAACTTATATTCATGAAATTGCACATCAACGAACTTGGCTCCATAAAGGTCGTCGAAGAATCGCACCGCATGGAAAAGAATGGAAACAACATTTTCAGCAGCTGATGGCTCCAATTTTAAACGAATTTGTTTTTCCCGAAAATCTGCTGGTTCCACTCAGAAATTACATGCAAAACCCTGCGGCTTCATCGGTTAGTTACGCCCCATTATCAGAGGCTTTGAGGAGTTTCGATAAGGAGCAAGCAACGGGGATTATATTAACCGAACTGCCCGATAATCAATGGTTTGAGTTTAGAGGTAATGTTTTTCAGAAAATAGAAAAACGACGTACACGAATTCTTTGTGTAGAAAAAAAATCTAAACGCCGATATACTATTTTAGGTTCAGCACGTGTCAATCCAATTTAAGTTTAGCTTCTAAACAGCTTTAGTTTTATATATTTTTTATCAAAAAGATGTTTAAATACTCATCATTTTCTTGAGATAAAGCGTTTTTGTAGAAAGGTAAAAACCATAAGACTAACTTTATTAAACAATATGTTTTTGAATAAAGCGAATAGGGTTCACAGTATTTTTCGATTTATTAGCACAAATGGGAAGATATTTTTGTGCTTATTTGCTACCTTTTTCATTACACAATCTTCAGTAGCTCAGTCGGTTTTAGCAACCGGGCAATGGTATAAAATTGCTACTACACGCACAGGCGTACACAAAATTGATGCAGCTTTTTTGCAATCAGCAGGTATTGATATTGGGAAAATTAATCCTCAAAATATTAGAATTTTTGGGAATGGGGCGGGAGTTTTACCACAAGCCAATAATGCAAAGCGTTTAGCAGATTTAACCGAAAATGCCATTGAAGTTATTGGAGAAAACGATGGTAAGTTTGACCCCGCTGATTATATCTTATTCTTTGCTGAAAGTCCGCATAAGATTATTTATAATGCCGAAAATCAAAATTTTTCGCATCTAAACAATCCATATTCCGATACCACATTTGTATTTTTAAATCTATCAGATTCTAAAGGCCTTCGTGTGAAGAATCAGACACTACCAACAAATGTTGGAAATTTCATTCGAACATTTGATGATTTTTCTTTCCATGAACTCGACCAAAAAAATATTATTAGCTCAGGTGGAAGAGATTTAGGTGGTTCGGGGCGAGAGTGGTACGGCGAATCATTTGGCGTAAGTCCTGATATGAGTTTTGATGTAAAATCTGAAGGTGTTGTAGCAGGTTCATCTATCAAAATAAATTCAGCTATTCTCGGAGCTTCATTTGTCAGTACAAAAGTGAGCCTAAAACTCAATGCCGATTCGCTCGTTGGTGAACAACCCCTACGAGCCATCGGAACAGGTACTTATGATATCAAAGGCAATGAAAGCATTCAATCATTTACAGCACTTGCCAATGGAAAAAATACCCAAAAGTTGATTTTTAGTTTTAATAAAAACAATCAAAGTTCATCAGTTGCATATTTGAATTATTTTGAGGTACAAATGAAGCGAAAACTTCAATTTTATGCTCAGCAAACAATAGTTAGGTCGATAGAAAGTTTAAAAAATAAAATAAGCACTTTTGCCCTAAGTCAAGCATCGAATAATCAAAAAATATGGGATGTTTCGAATGCACTTACTGTTGAAAATATACCTTTTCAGATAAATAATTCAGAAGCTGTTTTTAACACCGAAACCCAAAATCAATTAAAAACTTTTGTCTTGTTTTCTGAAGCTAATTTACTCGAACCCAACGCTATTCATAAAATTCAGAATCAAAATCTTCAACAAGTACAAGTGCCTGATTTATTGATAGTTAGTGTGAGTTTTTGGCACGAACAGGCACAAAGATTAGCTGATTTTAGAAAAAAGAATGACGCATTGGATGCTATAGTAATAGATATCGAACAGATTTATAATGAATTTGGTAATGGAAGTCCAGACCCCACGGCTATTCGTGATTTTGGAAGGTTTTTATGGCAGAAAAACCCTCAAAAATTGAAGTATTTACTACTTTTTGCTGATGCAAGTTTTGATTATAAAAATCTGATTCAATATGCTGGCATAGATACTAAGTTGCAAATTCCTACCTATGAAAGTCGAGAGTCATTGAATCCTGTCAATAGTTATGCTTCGGATGATTATTTTGGGTTTTTCGAAGAAAATGAAGGTGAATGGCTAGAAAATAATGAAGGAAATCACTCACTTGATATTAGCATAGGACGTCTGCCAGTTAAAAATTATGAGGAAGCAAAAAATGTTGTTGATAAACTAATTTATTATGCTCAAACCCAAAAAACAATGGGTAGTTGGCGAAGAAAAATTAGCTTTGTGGCCGATGATGGAGATTTTAATATTCATCAACAAGATGCCGATGATATTGCCGAAATGGCGGTTAAAAACAACCAAGATTGGCAAATTAATAAAATCTATTTAGATGCTTTCCCACAAATTGCAACGGCTAATGGAGCAATTTCGCCCGCAACTAATCGAGCTATTAATAGGATTGTGAATGAAGGTTCTTTGATTATTAATTACAGCGGGCACGGCGGCGTAGATGGTTGGACAGAAGAAAAAGTGCTAACTAGAGAACAAATTCTGACTTGGCGAAATTTGAGCAATATGCCAGTTTTCTTGACTGCTACTTGCTCGTTTGGCCGATTCGATGACCCTGGGAATGTTTCTGGAGCCGAAATGGCCATGCTTAGTCCCAAGGGTGCGGCGATTGGTTTGCTCACAACCACTCGACCAGTTTATTCAAATACTAATTTTTTGCTTAATAGTGCATTTTATCAAGCATTTTTGAAAGTAAAAGCAGGGTCAGTTTTTAGATTAGGTGATATTTTTCGAGTTACTAAAAATAATTCTTTAAGCGGTGTTTTTAATCGAAATTTCTCATTATTGGGCGACCCTTCCATGCAATTGGCTTATCCCACAGATAAAGTTGTTTTGACCAAAGTAAACGGTCTTTCGCCCGAAAAGCAAACACTAAAAGCTTTGAGTCGAGTTTCGCTTGAAGGAGAAATACAGGCATCAACAGGAAAGCTCAAAAATAACTTTAGTGGCAAAGTTCTCGTCTCTGTTTTTGATAAACCTTCGGAAATTAGTACACTTGGGCAAAAAACCGAAAAGTTTAAGTATAAGGCATATCGTAACCAGCTCTTTGAAGGTATCGTAGAGGTGAAGAATGGA